>DMKW01000189.1:405-6408 GCA_003454135.1 Microbacteriaceae bacterium | reverse complement strand
GACACCTGGCGGATCGCGTACGGGAACTCCTCGCGGCTCGGCAGCACCGGCACGAGGGCGCGCTCGGCGAGGAAGCCGTGCCCGATCTCGCGACGCTTCGGCGAACCAACGCGGCCGGTTTCACCGGTCGAGTACGGCGGGAAGTTGTAGTGGTGCAGGTAGCGCTTCTTGGTGACTGGCGCGAGGCTGTCGATCTGCTGCTCCATCTTGAGCATGTTCAGCGTCGTGACACCCAGGATCTGCGTCTCTCCGCGCTGGAAGATTGCCGAACCGTGAACGCGCGGGATGACCTGCACCTCGGCGTCGAGCGGACGGATGTCGCTCAATCCACGACCGTCGATGCGGATGCCCTCGGTGAGGATGCGTCCGCGCACGATCTTCTTCGTGACCGACTTGTACGCGGCGCTGACCTGGCCGTTGGCCGTTGCGGCGAGCTCGCCGGCCTCGACCTTGGCGGCGACGGCCTCCTTGACGCGGTCCTTCAGTGCGTCATCCGCGTTCTGGCGCTCCACCTTGTCGGCGACCTGGTAGATCCCCTTGAGCTCGTCGTAGGCGATTCCCGCGACGACGTCGTAGGTAGCCTGGTCGTAGGGCAGGAAGACCGGGTAGTCGGCGATCGGCTTGGCGGACTGGGCTGCGAGCTCGGCCTGCGCCTTGACGAGCTGCGCGAGGAACGGCTTGGCGGCCTCGAGGCCCTGGGCCACGATTTCCTCGTTCGGCTTGATGGCGCCGCCCTGGATGAGTCCCCAGGCGTGCTCGGTGGCCTCTGCCTCGACCATCATGATCGCGACATCCTCGTTGCCGTTCGAGTCGGTGACGACGCGGCCGGCTACCGTGAGGTCGAAGACCGCGCGCTCGAGCTGGCTGTACTTGGGGAATGCGACCCACTGGCCGTCGATGAGCGCGAGGCGCACACCGGCGATCGGACCGCTGAACGGCAGGCCCGAGATCTGGGTGGATGCGGATGCCGCGTTGATCGCGAGGGCGTCATAGAACTCGTCTGGCGCGATGGCCAGAACGGTGATGACGATCTGCACCTCATTGCGAAGCCCATCGACGAAGGACGGACGCAGCGGGCGGTCGATCAGGCGGCAGACGAGGATCGCCTCGGTCGACGGGCGACCTTCGCGACGGAAGAACGAGCCGGGGATCTTGCCGGCGGCGTAGCTGCGCTCTTCGACATCCACCGTGAGGGGGAAGAAGTCGAAGTTGTCTTTCGGGTGCTTGCTCGCGCTCGTGGCGCTCAGCAGCATCGTCTCTTCGTCGAGGTAGGCAGCGACTGCTCCCTGGGCCTGCTGGGCGAGGCGCCCGGTTTCGAAGCGGATGGTGCGCGTGCCGAACTTGCCGTTATCGAGAACGGCTTCGGCGAATTTGATTTCTGGACCCTCCATTGGGGGGTTTCTCCTTTGTTTTACGTCGTCTCCCCGTATGGGAGGCGACTCGTCAAGGAGCAGGAGATAAGCAGAAAGGGGCGCACAGGGCTCAGCCTCTCGACATGAACCTGTGGCGCTTTGGCGGCGTGCCTAATGCACTGCTCTGGTCAACAGTAGAAATGCGCTGAACCGCGGTTCAGAACGTCACCACTACTGACCAGCTTCTTGCCGGCCTGCTCCGTGGCCGTCCGTGCTCATCCGTCAAGCGGAGGGGCAAACCGAACAACCTCGTCCATGGTATCAGGCCCCGTGTTTATGGCCTAGCTTCGGTGCCGGCTGGCGCGCCGCACGCCCGTGCCCCGCCCCCAACACGCGTTTCTCCGGAGGTTCTGCAAATTTGCGCCGGTTTAGGCCCGTTCGGGACCGGTTTGCGTGTGATCCTCCGGAGAAGCGCGAGAGACCGGGGGTAACCCTCGACTGCACGCCCATCCCACCAGTTTCACTCGGGCCGGGCGACGGGAACGGGTGACCGGCCACTCGCCCAACCAGCGTTTCTCCGGAGGTTTCGCGAGAAACGACGTCAGCGTGCGTTGCGCGAGCCGTTCTTACCCACCCGAGTCCCGAAACCTCCGGAGAAACGCTGGCACTGCTACGGGCACGGCGCCTCGAAACCATTGCGTGAAGGGTGAGAGTCGTCACACGATTGCCCGCAGGGTTCGCTAAATCGCGCGCTCCCTGCCTAGGCTGAAACTGCTGGTCACACAAAGCCGTCTGGGAGCGCAGCTGACAGACAGGGGTGGGGACAGTGAAACAGTACGGTGGGAGATCGGCTCTGTTGGGGATCGCGTGCGTCGTCGTGCTCGTTGGGATCGTCGTGGCCGTGATCTTCGTGGTGTCGCCGAAGGCGCCGCCTGCCGCCGCTCCCACGCCGTCCGCCGCGCGCCCGACCACGTCGCCGTCCGCCGCGAGCACGGCTGCATCGGCCTCCCCGGGTTCCGACGTGTTCCCCGGTGGCTTCTACGTCGAAGCCGGAACGAGCGCCGATGACGCGGCCAACAGGCTGGTGCAGGAAGGGCAGAAGAGCGCGGCCGCCCTCGTGAACCGCATCTCCTCCCAACCGACCGCGATCTGGCTCGGCGAGTGGGTCACGGGGCCCGCCCTCTCCAAACTGCTCGCCCAGCACGTTGCCGCGGCGAAGGCCGAGGGCACGACCCTCGTGTTCGTTACCTACGCCATCCCCAATCGGGACTGCGGCGGATACTCGAAGGGCGGCCTCACCTACGACAGCTACCTCGACTGGAATCGCACGATCGCGGCCGCGCTCGCGGGAACGAAGGCCGTCGTGCTCATCGAACCCGATTCGCTCTCGATGCTCTCGAGCGCCAAGTGCGGCATCGAGGCGATCAAGCGCATCCCCCTGATCAACAAGGCGGTCGACATCCTCGACGGCGCGGGGCTCACGACCTACCTCGACGGCGGCAACTCCCGCTGGCACTCGCCCAACACCCAGTCGAAGGTGCTCAAGGAGGCCGGCATCGACCGCGCGCACGGCTTCTTCACCAACGTCTCCAACTTCAACACCCTCCAGCAGGAGCGGAACTACGCCGGAAAGCTCTCCGGGCTCGTCGGGGACAAGCACTACGTCGTCGACGTGTCACGAAGCGGTAAGGGCTGGCAGGGCGACTGGTGCAACCCCCAGGGCGCCGGCCTCGGGCCGAACCCGCGCGCCACCCCGAACGACGGCCGACTCGACGCCGAGCTGTGGGTCAAGCACCCCGGCGTGAGTGACGGAACGTGCAACGGCGGCCCGGCCGCCGGCGCGTGGTGGGAGCAGTACGCGCTCGACCTCGTGCGCAACGGCTAAAACCGCACCACGCGGTCGGCCTGCCGCCCGAACTGGGGCGAGACCGCGAGGATGCCCACGTGTTTAGCTGGCCGCACACCCGATATCGAAATTACGTCATTGATAACTATCGGGGGAATCGTGCAGTTCAAGAAGAAGATCGTGCCGTTGGCACTCGCCGCGGCCGTCATCGTCTCGCTCATCAGCAGTCCGCTTGCCGCCGCGGCGGACGACTCGTCCGGACCGGCGGTGTTCCCGGGGGGCCTCTACCACGAGGCGAAGACCCAGGCCTCAACGGCTGAAGACGCGCTGCGCGCCGCCGGTGACATCGAATCCGCCGACCTCGTCGACCAGATCGCGTCGCAACCGACGGCGGTCTGGCTCGGCGACTGGTTCACGGGCGACCTCCTCACGAGCGTCATCGCCCGCCACGTCGCGGCGGCCGCAGCACAGGGAACCACCCTTGTCTTCGTCACATACGCCATCCCCAATCGGGACTGTGGCGGCTACTCTGCGGGCGGCTTCGACAGCAGCCACTATCTCGACTGGAACCGAGCGATAGCCAACGCCCTCATCGGCACGAAGGCCGTCGTGCTCGTCGAACCCGATTCGCTCTCGATGCTCTCGAGCACCAAGTGCGCCGGGGAGGCGACAACGCGCCTTCCGCTCATCAGCCAGGCCGTCGACATCCTGAACGGTGCGGGGCTCACGACCTACCTCGACGGCGGCAACTCCCGCTGGCTCTCCCCCAGTGTGCAGGCGGGCTGGCTCGCCCAGGCCGGCATCGCGAAGGCGCACGGGTTCTACACGAACGTGTCGAACTTCAACCCTGTGCAGGCGGAGCGCGACTACGCCGGCAAAATCTCGTCTCGCGTCGGCTGGAAGCACTTCGTGATCGACACCTCGCGCAACGGAGCGGGCTGGACCGGCACCTGGTGTAATCCGCCGGGTGCGGCCCTCGGCCAGAATCCGAGCGTCGTCTCCGGCACGGGCAAGCTCGACGCACTGCTCTGGGTGAAGCATCCCGGTGCGAGCGACGGCACCTGCAACGGTGGCCCGACTGCCGGCTCGTGGTTCGAGAGCGCCGCGCTCGACCTCGTTCGCAAACGGGTCTGACCCGTGATGCTCGCGGCATGGGACCTTCGGCACTCCCCGCCGTTGCCCAGCAGACCTAGCGTCGGAGATACCCAACACGCGGGAAGCGAGGGATCAGATGGCCCGCCCGACCGCCGCACGCACCGCCGCGGTCGTGGCCGTGCTGACCCCGGTTCTGTTGCTCGTTGCCGCGTGCACGCCGCCGGCACCCGGGCCGTCGGAGGCTCCCAGCGGGGGTGCGACGCAGAGCGTCGCGCCCACACCGACGAGTTCCCCAGCTCCGGACAGCGACGAGATAACTCCGCCGATGAGCGGGGACAGGGTCATTTCCTCGGTCATCGGCTGCAACTGGCGCGTGCCCGGTACCGGCGTCGCGTGCAACGTGACCCATCCGGTGAATCCGCCGATCGCCGCACCGCCCGAGCCGCCCGTGCCATACCTCTATACGATCGGCGGGGGCACGCATCCGAAGGATTCACCGCCGTACGACCAGCTGAGCTTTCGGTTCAAAGGTGGCTTCCCCAGCTACTCGATCGACTACGTGTCGGGGCTCACGATGGACGGAAGCGGAAATCCTGTGCCACTCCCCGCAGTGGGATCGATCCTGCGGGTGACGTTCCGCGATGCACAGGCTCACGACGAAAACGGGCAGTCGACGATCATCAGCCAACCCCCGGCGTCGGTCGGCCACCAGGCCATCACGCGCTACGCCTCGGCCGGGGACTTCGAGGGAACCGTGACCTTCGGCATCGGCGTGGGCGGCACCCCAGACGTCGGGGTGCGCGTGCCAGTACGCGTCTACGAGGTCGAANNTTCATTGCCGCGCCGCCCGCGGGCCGCCGCTTATTGGGCTCCGTACGCCCCGATCGGGCTGAAGCCCACCGGCAGCGCGAACGGATCGCGCACTTGGCTCGAGCGGTCCGAGTCGCGCACGAGCGCCGCAAGCTCTCCGGCCGCGCGCTCGATGCGCTCCGGCAGCGAACTCGTGGCGGCATCCGCCCCGTTGCCCCAGTCGCTCGACGCCGCGTAGACGGCGGTCGGAACGGTCGAGGCGTGCAGGTAGCTGAAGAGCGGTCGGATCGCGTAGTCGAGGGCGAGCGAATGACGCTCGCTGCCCCCGGTCGCGGCGATGAGCACGGGCATGTCGGTGAGGGACTGCGGATCGAGCACGTCGATGAACGACTTGAACAGCCCGCTGTAGCTCGTGGTGAAGATGGGCGTGACCGCGATAAGGCCGTCGGCGGTTGTCACCGAATCGATGACCGCCTCGAGCTTCTGGTTGGCGAAGCCCGTGAGCATGTTGTTGGTCACATCCTGCGCTGTGTCCCTCAACTCGACGATGTCAACGGTGGTCTCGATGCCCTGCTCGGCGAGCCGTCGAACGGTCGCTTGGACGATCCGGTCGGCGAGCAGCCGAGTGGATGACGGCTGGCTGAGACCGGCCGAGATCACAGCGATCCTGCGCGCAACACGCGTTTCTCCGGAGTTCTGCCCCGCAATGGCGGTCATGCCTGCACCTCGCTCGACGTGAGCGCCGAAACCTCCGGAGAAGCGGATGCTGCGGCGTCGCGGGAGGCGACGAGCGCCTCGTGGGTGGGGCCGTCCGGCACGTTGGCCGGGCGGTTCGTGGCGAACTCCTTGCGGAGCGCCGGCACGACCTCGCCACCGAGGATGTCGAGCTGCTCGAGCACG
>DMKW01000189.1:0-337 GCA_003454135.1 Microbacteriaceae bacterium | reverse complement strand
GGTAGTCGCCGAAGTGCTCGCGCATGCCTGCGTACCGATCGATCACCTGTTGCGGGCTTCCGACCGTGAGGGGCGTCTGCTCGGTGAACTCTTCGAGCGACGGGCCATGCCCGTAGACGGGGGCCTCGTTGAAGTACGGACGGAACTCGTTGACGGCGTCTTGCGAATTCTTGCGCATGAATGCCTGGCCGCCGAGGCCGACGATCGCTTCACTGGCCTTGCCGTGTCCATAGTGTTCGAAGCGCTCGCGGTAGTAGCCGATTAGACGCATGTAGTGCTCCTTCGGCCAGAAGATGTTGTTCGCGAAGAATCCGTCCCCGTAGTACGCGGCCTGTTC
>DMKW01000097.1:5485-9965 GCA_003454135.1 Microbacteriaceae bacterium | reverse complement strand
GCTTTGCGATTGGTGGCCACAACCTTCTGGCCACGTTCCCTGGGCACGATTCACTCCTGATTTCCGGCTCACCATGCGTGAGCAGCCCATCAGTCTAACCTGAGCTTCGCACCACACTCCACCGCGGGTCGGCGCCCAGTGGGTCTAGACCTTGAGGTAGCGGCCGATCGCGAAGCTCGCCGACGACGCCGCGAGCACCGCTCCCACCACGAGCAGGATCGGCACGACTACGAGAGCATCCGACATCCCGATGAAGGGCGTGTCCTGGGCCTGGGCGCCCAGATAGCCCTGCACGAAGAATTTCACGATCGCGACGATGGCCGCGCTCGCGAGAACCGATCCGATGAGCGCGGCGATCACTCCCTCGAGAATGAACGGAGTCTGGATGAAGCGGTTCGACGCGCCGACCAGCCGCATGATCCCGAGCTCCCGCCGCCTTGAGAACGCGGAGAGGCGGATGGTCGTGGCGATGAGCAGCACCGCAGCCACGAGCATGAGGGCCGCAACCCCGACGGCGGTGAAGCTCGCCGCGTTGAGGGCGGTGAAGATCGGATCCAGGTATTTGCGCTGGTCCTTCACCTGTTCGACGCCGGCGAGGTCAGACACGCTCTCGACGATCACGTCGGCCTGCGACGGATCCTTGAGGTTGACCCAGAACGTTTCGGGCAGGAAGGCGGGCGTGACGAAGTCGGAGCCGGTCGTGTCGCCGAACTGGGCCTTGTACTCGGCGTAGACCTGGTCGTGGGTCTCGAAGTCGACCCTCTTGATGAGGCTCGATAGCGCCGCCGACTTGAGTTGCGCCTCGACGGCGGCCTTCTGCTCCTTCGTCGCCTCGACGAGGTTGCAGTTTCCGTCGGTCGACAGGCTCGTGCACATGTAGATCGCCACTTGCGCTCGGTCGTACCAGTAGCCCTTCATCTGACCGATCTGGAACTGCAGCAGGATCGCCGCGCCGACGAAGGTGAGCGAGATGAAGGTCACGAGCACGACCGAGACCACCATCGAGAAGTTGCGCCGCAGACCGTGGCCGACCTCGGACATGATCAGGCCGAACCTCATCGGATCGCCTCCTCTGACTGTCCGGCGATGCCCAGGTTCTGCCGCGGCATCGACGGCGGGCCGAAGCCCTGCACCGGAATTGTCTGGGTCTGGTATCCGCCCTGGCGCTCGTCGCGCACGACCTGGCCGCTCACGAGTTCGATCACCCGGCGCTGCATCTGGTCGACGATGCCCGCATCGTGAGTGGCCATGATCACGGTCGTGCCGCTCTGGCTGATGCGCTCGAGCAGGGTCATGATGCCGGCGCTCGTGGACGGGTCGAGGTTTCCCGTCGGCTCGTCGGCGAGCAGGATGGCCGGCTTGTTCACGATGGCGCGCGCGATCGCGACACGCTGCTGCTCACCGCCGGAGAGCTCGTGCGGCAGGCGGTTGGTCTTGCCAGCGAGCCCGACCATCTTGAGCACGTCCGGAACGGCCTCCTGGATGAACCCCCGCGACTTGCCGATCACCTGAAGGGAGAACGCGACGTTGTCGAACACGTTCTTCTGCGGTAGCAACCGGAAGTCCTGGAAGACCACGCCGAGGTTTCGCCGAAAGAACGGCACCTTGCGACTCGTGAGCCCGCCGAGGTTCTGCCCGAGCACGTGGATCTGCCCCTTGGTGGGGTTCTCCTCCTTGAGCACGAGACGCAGAAAGCTCGACTTGCCGCTGCCGGACGCCCCAACGAGGAACACGAACTCACCGCGTAAAATCTCAAGCGTCACCGCATTGAGCGCCGGTCGCGCGTTCCCCTTGTAGAGCTTGGTTACCTGATCAAACCGAATCATGACCCTTTGACTCTAGGCACGAGCGTCGCGGATCGCCCAAGCGACAGGCCGTCAATTCATACTCTCAGGATTCCGAGGTCGCATACAGAAATCTACACGAGTCACCATATCTGACTCTCTGCTAGAGAAAACCCGTATTACTGGCGATATTTCCGGTTTGATGTGAATTGACTCGAGTAGATATTGATGTGAAACTACTCTGACCCGTGCGAGCCGTTTCGATCGTGCGAACGAGCACCATAGAAAGGTCTTCCATGCCGATTTCCCTTGGAATCGTTGGCGCCGGGCAGTTTTCCGGCCAGTTCTCCCGCCTGTTCAAGCTGCACCCCGGCGTCTCGGAGGTGCGTGTCACCGACCTGCTTCCCGGGCGCGCAGAGGAACTCAATCGATCGCAAGGGCTCGACGGTACGTTCGCCGACTTCGATGCAATGCTCGCGTCCGATGTCGACGCCGTCGCGATCTTCACCCAGCGCTGGACGCATGGACCTCTCGTCGTCGCGGCATTGAGGGCGGGAAAGCACGTCTACTCAGCTGTCCCCATGGCGATTTCCCAAGCGGAGATCGCCGCGATCATCGACGCCGTGCGGGAGACGGGCCTCACCTACATGATGGGCGAGACGAGCTACTACAACCCGGCGACGGTCTACGCCAGGCAGCAGCTCGCCAAGGGGGCATTCGGGCGAGTCTTCTACGCCGAGGGCGACTACGTGCATGACATGGATCTGGGGTTCTACGCCGCGTACGAGTACAGCGGTGGACCGGAGTGGAAGCAGACCGCGAGCTACCCGCCGATGCTGTACCCCACGCACTCGATCGGCGGCGTTCTCGGCGCGCTGCCGACCCATGCGGTAAGCGTGAGCTGCATCGGCGTGAAGGATGATCGAACGGACGGCGTCTTCGATCGCGCGGTGAGCATGTTCGACAACGACTTCTCCAATGCGACTGCCCTCTTCGAGCTCGCGAGCGGAGGCGCGATGCGCATCAACGAAATGCGGCGCGTGGGGTACCCCTCCCACATCCGCGAGTCGCGATTCCGCTTCTTCGGCACGGAGGGCAGCTTCGAACAACTCGCCACCGTGTCGGTGTGGCAGAACAAGGAGGGCGTCGAAGACGTATCGGCTCTTTTGGCGACCGACGCCACCATCGCCGAAGACGATCGTGCCCTCGCCCACGTGGCTCCGGAACTGCGCAGTTCGTTCGTCTCCGGCCGCGCGGCGGTGCACGACAATGCTCGACTCCCCGACTCCTTCCTCGGCACACCGGACGGGCACGAAGGCAGCCACCAGTTTCTCGCGGACGACTTCGTCACCGCGGTCAACAATCGCGTCCTTCCGCCGGTGAACGCGTGGGTGGCCGCGAGATTCACGCTTCCGGGCATCATCGCGCACCAGTCGGCTCTCAGCAACGGTGAACGCCTCGCGATTCCCGACTTCGGCGACGCGCCAGTCTCGCTTACGGCGCGACCGGCGCAGGACCGCAACGTTCCTGTATCCGGCTAACATCGGTGGTGATTTACCTCGACGTGCTGACTCGTCGACAGACGCGGCGAGAGGCAGGCGAGCGTGAGCGGTGATGGCGATGCTCCGAGACGCCACGTCACGCGCGTCGACGTCGCGCGGTATGCGGGCGTGAGCCCTGCCGTCGTGAGCTACACGGTTAACTCCGGTCCGAAGACGGTCGCGCCAGCGACCAGGGCCAGGGTGCAGGAGGCCATCCGCGTGCTCGGCTACCGGCCGAATGCCGCGGCGCGGGCGCTCAAGGTGGGTCTCACCAAGATGTTTGGCGTCGTTGTTCCCGACTCGAGCAACCCGTTCTTTGCCGAGCTCGGCCGGGCGCTCGAAGATGCGGCCGCCGCGCGCGGCTATGCCCTCATCGTCGTCAACTTCGATGGTCCGCCGGAGAAGGTCGCGGCGAGCATCCGAAGCCTCGCCTTGAGGCAAGTCGACGGAATGCTCATCGCCGCCCAGGTGTCGATGCCCGCCATCGCCGCGATTGGCGAGTCCGGCACGCGCGCGGTGCTGCTTAACCAGTTCAGCGCCGTTGACGGCGTGTCAGCGATCGGCCCCGACCTGTACGACGGCGCCAGGCAGGCCGTGCGGCACCTCATTGCGCACGGCCACGAGCGAATCGGATTCGTCGGAAACCCGGACGGGAATGACCTGCGTCGCCGCGGGTGGAGCGACGCACTCGCGGCGGCAGGTCTTGACGAGGGGCCGACGGCTGGTTCGAGTTATTCGCGCGAGGGCGGCTATGCCGCCGGTCGGGAGCTGTTGGCGAGCGCGAACCGACCGACGGCGGTGTTCGTGAGTTCCGACATGCAGGCGATCGGCGTGCTCCGCGTCATGCACGAGGCCGGACTCACCCTCCCGCGGGATATGGCCATCGTGTCGTTCGACGGATCGCCAGAGTCCGAGTACAGCTGGCCTGCGCTCACCACCCTGCAGCAGCCGGTTCGCGACATGGCGGTCGACGCGATCGAGCGACTCATCGCCCCGACCGAGTCTGCTCACTTCACGCGATATCTCACGAAACTCGTCGTGCGGCAGAGCTGCGGGTGCGGATTCCCGACCCAGGGCGGCGAATAGCCGACTAGTCCTTGTCGCGCTTGCGCCACCTGATGCCGGCGTTGATGAAGCCGTCGAGGTCGCCGTCGA
>DMKW01000097.1:2421-5319 GCA_003454135.1 Microbacteriaceae bacterium | reverse complement strand
CTGCGCATCTGGTCGCCCCAGCTCGCGGTGATCACCCCGGCGAACTCCTTCTTCTGGGCGGCCTCCCGCTCGCGTTCGAGCAGCAGGAGCCTCGACTGAAGCACGCGCATGGCCGCCGCGCGGTTCTGGATCTGGCTCTTCTCGTTCTGCATCGACACGACGGTGCCGGTGGGGATGTGGGTGATGCGCACCGCGGAGTCGGTGGTATTGACCGACTGGCCGCCGGGGCCGCTCGAGCGGAAGACGTCGACACGGATGTCACCTTCCGGCACCTCGACGACGTCGGTCTGCTCGATGAGCGGGATAACCTCCACGGCTGCGAAGCTCGTCTGGCGCTTGCCAGCCGAGTTGAACGGACTCATGCGCACGAGGCGGTGCGTTCCGGCCTCGACGCTCAGCGTCCCGAACGCGTACGGCGCATCGACCTCGATCGTCGTCGACTTGATGCCGGCCTCTTCCGCATAGCTCGTGTCGAGCACCTTGGTCGGATAGTTGTGCTGCTCGGCCCAGCGCAGGTACATGCGCATGAGCATCTCGGCGAAGTCGGAGGCGTCCACTCCGCCGGCGCCGGCGCGGATCGTGACGACTGCGGCTCGGGAGTCGAACTCCCCGTTGAGCAGCGTCTGCACCTCGAGTTCGCCGAGCAGCTTCTGGATGCTCGTGAGCTCGGTCTGCGCGTCGGCCGCTGCCGCGGCATCCGACTCCTCATTGGCGAGCTCGACCATGATCTCGAGATCGTCGAGCCGCGACTGGATGCTCACGATCTTCGCGAGCTCGGCCTGCTTGTGGCTGAGCGCCGATGTGATCTTCTGCGCCTTCTCGGTGTCGTCCCACAGGTCGGGCACACCTGCCTGCTCGCTCAGGTCGACGATCTCCGCCGCGAGTTTGTCCACTCCGACGACGGCGCGGATGTCCGCGAAGGTCGAGCGAAGGGCGGCGATCTGTCCAGAAAAATCAAGCTCGTCCATGTCGCTGTCAAGACTACCGGCCCAGTCGCCTGTCGCTTTCGGCGGACGAGGGGCGACTAGCATCGAAACGATGGGTACCGCCGAGCAGAACTTCGACTTCCGCTCGATAGCGCTACCCGCAATCCTGCCGACCCTCATGTTCTCGCTCGGCGAGGGTGCAATAATCCCGATCATCCCGGTCGTGGCGAACAGTCTCGGCGCCTCGCTCGCCGCTGCCGGCCTCATCGCCTCGATGATCATGCTCGGGGAGCTCTTCGGCGACATTCCGAGCGGCTGGATCGTCTCGCGCATCGGCGAGCGAACCGCCATGATCTACGCGGCGCTGCTGTCTATCGTCGGCCTCATCACCGCCCTCCTCGCGCCCAATCCCTTCGTGCTCGGCGTCGGCATTCTCGCGATCGGTCTCTCCACCGCGGTCTTCGCGCTCGCCAGGCACGCCTTCATGACGAGTTTCGTGCCGCGCGCCTATCGGGCCCGCGCGCTCTCGACGCTCGGCGGAACCTTCCGTCTCGGCTACTTCGTCGGTCCGTTCATCAGCGCGGCGGTCATCCACCTCACCGGCAGCACGCAGTCCGTGTTCTGGGTGCACATCGTGGGCTGTGCGTCGGCAGCGATCCTGCTGATCGTGCTGCGCGACCCCGCGGAGCAACTCGCCGCGCGCCGCGCGCCCACCGTGATGCGCGAGGGCGAAAAACTCGTCGCCGACGAGGCGCGCGGCCTCTTCCACACCATCTGGAACAGCCGGGCCGTGCTCATCCGGCTCGGAACGGGCGCGGCGCTCATCGGTGCAATGCGCGCGAGCCGGCAAGTGATCCTGCCCCTGTGGGCCGTGAGCATCGGAATTCCGGATGCCCAGACGGCTCTGATCATCGGTGCGGCCGGCGCCATCGATTTCGCCCTCTTCTACGCGAGCGGCCAGATCATGGACCGGTTCGGCCGACTCTGGAGCGCGCTACCGTCGATGATCGGACTCGGTGTGGGCCACCTCATCCTGGCGTCCACCCACGACGTGCCGGGCGCCGTCGTGTGGTTCATCGCGTCGGCGTTCTTCATGTCCCTCGCCAACGGCGTCGGTAGCGGGATTCTCATGACGCTCGGCGCAGACCTCGCCGACCAGCGCAATCCAGCCCCATTCCTCGGGGCGTGGCGGTTCACCGCCGACGCCGGGAGCGCGGCGGCGCCGCTCGCGCTGTCGGGGCTCGTCGCGATCGCCTCAATTGCGTTTGCCAGCGGGATCATGGGCATCGTCGGCCTCATCGGCGCCGGCATCCTGTTGCGCTATCTGCCCCGGTACGCGCCGCATCCGCGTTAAGAATCCCTCCCCGACGATCAGCGCGCTCCGGCGCCGGAGCGGTCACAAGCGGAGCACGGCGAGAGCGGCACGCATGGCGCGACTCGCGAGAATCGTGGACAATCTCGTCGTGCCGTTGCAAACGCCGACGAACAGCCGGCTGCCGAGGCCCGAAAACCCGAGAAAAAAGTGCACGAGGGCCGGATGCGCCTCGAAGATTCTCAGGAGGCGAAGACCGGCAGAGACCTCGGCCATGAGCTCGGTCGAGACCCGGTCGACGTAGGAGTCGAGCGCCCCATGCCCGTCATTCCCCCTCGCCACGGATACCCGTGCCACCGCTTCGCCCGCCCAGGTGCCCGAGCGCAACGCGTACGAGATCCCCTCCCGGCTCCACGGATCGAGAAGGCCAGCCGCGTCTCCCGCGACGATCACGCTTCCGCGCCTCAGGGGCGAATCGTGCGACCGCCACTGCGTGAGGTGGCCGGACGATCTCTCGACCTCGTCGTGCTGCAGGCCGAGCCGCTCCACCCAGCGCCGGAGATAGTCCCTCGTGGCGTCGGGCGAACCCTTCGCCTGGATGACCCCGACGGTGAGCACGTCGCCCTTGGGAAACATCCACGCGTAGCTGCCGGGGCTTGC
>DMKW01000097.1:2005-2214 GCA_003454135.1 Microbacteriaceae bacterium | reverse complement strand
TGGCTGGTCTCGAGCACCACGGTCTCCTCCTCCGCGAGAGAGGTGACCGTCACACCGTCGACGAAGGTCGCACCGGCAGCGACGGCCGCCGCGACGAGCGCGTCGTCGAATCGTTCGCGCCGCACGAGGGCGAGAAACGGGTGCCTGGCCCGGTGCACAGTCGTGGTGCCGCCGCGCAACGAGAACCTCACGGCGGTAGCCCGTTGCTC
>DMKW01000097.1:0-1820 GCA_003454135.1 Microbacteriaceae bacterium | reverse complement strand
CAGGTCTTGTAGCGCGGGAACCTCGCGCGATCGATCAGGAGCACGGATGCCCCGCCCTCGGCAGCGACACGCGCCGCCGTCGAGCCGGCCGGCCCGGCTCCCACGACGACGACATCCCACAGGGTCTGGTCGCTCACGGAGGACATTTGCGTCAACACTACTTCGCCGCCGGCGCTAGCATCACAGCATGGTTTCCGCCTCCCACCTCGTGGCATTCGCGCTGCTCTCGATTCCGCTCATCCTCATGCCGGGGCCCGCCGTGCTGTTCGTGATCGGCCGCTCCCTCTCCCTCGGGCGCGTCGGCGGTCTGCTGAGCGTGGTCGGCACGTCGCTCGGCGCCTTCGTCGCGGCCGTGGCCATCGCGCTCGGCGTCGGTTCGCTGCTGCAGGAGTCGATCGTGCTCTTCACGATCGTCAAGGTCCTCGGCGCCGCCTACCTTGCCTATCTCGGGGTGCAGGCCATCCGTCACCGCCGCGAACGCGCTAGCACGGCCACGGCGACCGTGTCCCGGCGCAGCAAGGGGCGCATCCTCACCGAGGGCTTTGTGGTCGGCGTCTCCAACCCGAAGACGATCGTCTTCCTCATCGCGGTGCTCCCCCAGTTCGTGGACTACTCCCTCGGCTACGTTCCGGCGCAGATGATCGTGCTCGGGGCGGTCTTCATCGGCATCGCCCTCGTGAGCGACAGCGTTTGGGCCCTCGCCGCGGGAGCGGCGCGCGACTGGTTCGGCCGTTCCCCACACAGGGTCGAGCACCTCGGGGCGGCTGGCGGCGTGATGATGATCGGCATCGGCGCCACGCTCGCCTTCGTCGGGCACGGCAGCGGCGCGAACAAGTAGTCGGCGCCCGAACGAGTCGGACTCAGAAGAACACGGAGCGCGCGACGGCGGTCACGTCGATGCGGAAGCCCGCCGGCACGAACAGCGTCACGACCGGCGGCCGCCAGTGGGCCGAGAGTTCGACGGTCGCGCTGCGCCCGTCGGTCGTCTCAGCGCGCTCGACCGCGAGGGACTCGACGTCGTGCGGGGTGACGGCGAGGTAGCCGCGAACCGCCGCCGCGACCTCGGCGGAGACCAATCGCGGTCGCGGGCCGCCGGAGGCGAGCGACACGCCGTCGAGCTCGAAGGCCTCGGCGCCCGCGAGCGCCGCTCCGTCCGCGATGGTGAAAAGACGCTTTCGCTCGAGGTAGAGCGACGTCGCCGCGACGATGAGCAGGATCAATACCAGGGAGAGAAAGCCGTAAAAGATCGTGAGGGGCAGGATCGATCCGTCCTCGTCCCGAACGGTGGGCGAACGGCTCGTCATCGGGCGCCCCAGAAGCGGGAGACCTGCTGAGTCGCGCTCGCCTGGAGAGGCACGTGCAGCGGAAAGTCGCCCGTGAGCACCGGTGGCAGCAGCGGCAGTGGCACGGTCACGGCGATCGTCACGGTCACGGTGCCGAGGCGGGTGAGACAGCGTTCCGCACGCGGGCCGCACGCGATCGAGACCGTCGCTGAGCGCGGATCGATGCCGTAATCCGCAAGTGCGAAGTCGATTGCCCGCTCGGCCCGCTCGCGCCCCTCGTCCGCCGTCTCGGCCTGCACGAACACCCGCGCGGCCTGCCGAGACGCACCCTCGACGGCGAAGGCGCCGGCCTGGATGGACGACACCGTGAGCACGAGGTAAACGAGCGGGAGCAGGAGGATCATGCCGGCCGTCACGAATTCGAGCGACGCAGAGCCCCCATCATCGCTCAAGCGTCTCCACCGACGCACGGCCGGCCACCTCCAGACCGCCGTCGAGGCCGATGAGCGGCAGCGGGGTGCGCACCGTCACGATGGC
>DMKW01000239.1:21192-27433 GCA_003454135.1 Microbacteriaceae bacterium | reverse complement strand
CCGATGTTTCCGGCGCTTTGTATCCGGACGCGCGGCCAAGAAGCAGTTTTATTGCAAAATCGCGCGTTTGCGCGCAACGATTCTCGATCTAGCGCAATTTTCTCTTATGACTGTTACCACTGTGTAACGTTTGCCCATACAGTTTGGCGAGTAGACCACGCCCTACTTAGGGTTCTTCTATCTAGCGCGGCAGAACGCTAGGAATTCGTGCTGCCGTCGCTCATCTTGCACAGGAGGAAAATTGAAAATCAATAGAATCGGCGCCGTTGTCGTCGGTCTTGGTATCGCAGCAGCGTTAACGCTGACGGGCTGCTCGACTGGGGGTGGAGCCAAGCCGAGCGCAACGTCGACCGCCAACGCGACAGCCATCATCACGGCCAACGGCTCTGAGCCGCAAAACCCGTTGATTCCCACCAACACCAACGAAACCGGTGGCGGCAAAATCACCGACAACATCTTCGCGGGGCTCGTCTACTACAAGGCCGACGGAACGCCCGTGAACGACGTCGCCTCGTCGATCAAGACGACCGATGCGCAGAACTACACGATCAAGATCAAGCCTGGTCTCAAGTTCACTAACGGCGAGCCAGTGACGGCCAAGTCATTTGTCGACGCTTGGCAGTACGGGGCCCTCCTGAGCAATAACCAGCTCAACAGCTACTTCTTCGAGTCGATCCAGGGCTTCAGCTACGACAATGACAGCCCTCTCACGGGTCTCAAGGTCGTGGACAACACGACGTTCACCGTCGCGCTGAAAGACAAAGAGGCGGACTTCCCGCTGCGTCTCGGCTACACGGCGTTCATGCCGCTCCCCGCCGTCGCGTTCAAGGACATCAAGGCGTTCGGTGAGAACCCGATCGGCAACGGTCCATACAAGCTCAAGAGCCCGACCGCGTGGCAGCACAACGTCAAGATCGACCTGATCGCGAACCCGGAGTACACGGGCCCGCGCAAGGCGAAAAACGGTGGCCTCTCCATCGTCTTCTATGCGACCGAGGATGCGGCCTACGCCGACCTGCAGAGCGGCACGCTGGACGTTCTCGACTCCGTTCCGTCTGCCGACCTCAAGACGTACAAGACTGACTTCCCTGGTCGCTACGTGAACCAGCCCGCGGCGATCTTCCAGTCGTTTACCATCCCGCAGAACCTTCCGCACTTCACCGGCGCAGAGGGCAAGTTGCGTCGTGCGGCGCTCTCGATGGCCATCAACCGTGACCAAATCACCAAGGTCATTTTTGAGGGCACGCGCACGCCGGCAACTGACTTCACGTCGCCTGTTATCGCCGGGTACTCGAAGTCGCTCCCGGGTTCCGATGTTCTGAAGTTCAACGCGGCACAGGCCAAGAAGGACTGGGCTGCAGCCGACAAGATCTCGCCATGGAGCGGAACATTCCAGATCGGGTACAACGCCGACGGCGGCCACCAGGGCTGGGTCGACGCGGTAACCAACTCCATCAAGAACACGCTCGGAATCCAGGCGTCGGGTGCTCCCTACCCCACGTTCGCCCAGTTCCGCACCGTGGTCACGAAGCGCACCATCACGACCGCATTCCGCACGGGATGGCAGGCCGACTACCCGGCACTGTTCAACTTCCTCGGGCCGTTGTATGCGACCAATGCCGGGTCGAACGATGGTGACTACTCGAGCGCCAAGTTCGATGGGCTGCTCAAGGAGGGTCAGGCCCAGACGAACGTCGAAGCCGCGAACAAGCTGTTCAAGCAGTCGCAGACTGTTCTCTTCACTGACCTGCCGGCGATCCCGCTGTGGTACTCCAACGTCACTGGCGCATACGGCAAGTCCGTGTCCGATGTGAAGTTCGGCTGGAACTCGGTGCCGATCTACACCGACATCGCAAAGGGCTAGTTCTCAGCTCCCAGTCGTCGGACAACAAGTTAGTCTGTGGGGCGGTAGCGAATCGCTACGGCCCCACAGGCATGCGCCCCCTCGATGGCTCCCGCGAACTCGAGCGGCCCCCATTTTTATCATCGAAACAAGTTAGGTCGCTTCTTCAGTTATGTGCACTCTCGCGAAAACCCGAGACTAATCGCCATGGTCTGGTACATTCTCCGGCGCGTCTTGCAGGTCATTCCCGTTTTCTTCGGAGCAACGCTGCTCATCTACTTCATGGTCTTCGCCTTGCCGGGAGACCCCATCGCGGCGCTCGCGGGTGATCGCGGCCTCAATCCGGCCGTCATCGCTCAGCTTCGAGCGCAATACCACCTCGATCAGCCGTTCATCGTCCAGTACTTCATCTACATCGGTGGAATCTTCAGGGGCGACCTCGGCACGTCCTTCTCCGGGCAGCCCGTTTCCCAGATCTTGGCCGCGACGTTTCCCGTCACGTTCCGGTTGACCGTCCTCGCCGTCATCATCGAGTCGGCCGCGGGAATCTTTATCGGCCTCGTGAGTGGCTTGCGGAAGGGCAAACTGTTCGATGCGAGCGCGCTCGTTGTCGCGCTCATCCTCATCTCGATCCCGATTTTCGTCATCGGTTTCGTCTCGCAGTACGTTTTCGGAATCCAACTGGCCTGGGCGTCGCCGACCGTGGGAGAGGGTGCTCCGTGGAAGGACCTCATCCTTCCGGCGTTCGTGCTCGCGACCGTGAGCTTCGCCTACATCGTGCGGCTGACTCGCGCCTCGGTGATCGAAAACCTCAACGAGGACTACGTGCGTACGGCGACGGCGAAGGGGCTGTCGCGTCGCCGGGTCATCCGAGTCCACATCTTGCGTAACTCGATGATTCCCGTCGTGACCTACATCGGCACCGACTTCGGCACGCTCATCGTCGGTGCGACGGTCACGGAAGGCATCTTTAACGTGCCCGGGGTCGGGCGCACCCTCTACCAGGCGATCATTCGTGGAGAAGCCCCGACTGTCGTTTCTTTCGTGACAGTCATGGTCATCATCTACGTCGTGTTCAACTTGCTCATCGATCTTCTCTATGGACTGCTAGACCCAAGGATTCGCTATGCCTCATGACATCCCGCTTTCGCCGACGCATTTCGTCGCGCCGCTCGATGAGACACCGCTTGTCGCCGTCGACAAGGTCTCCATCGCAGAACGCAAGAGCAACCTCTACATCGATGCGTGGCGGGATGTGCGTGTACGTCCGTTGTTCTACATCTCCGGCGCAATCATCCTGCTCATCATCCTCGTTGCATTCGCGCCCAAGCTGTTCACCCATGTGGATCCCCAGTACTGCAACCTCGACTTGAGCAACGCCGGTCTGTCGGGCGCGCACATTCTGGGCTCGACGTTCCAGGGCTGCGACGTTTACGCGCGTATTATCTTCGGCGCAGGCACGTCTCTCGCCGTGGGCTTCATCGTGACGGTGCTCGTGTCCGTAATCGGAATCGTCGTCGGCTCGATCGCCGGCTTCTACGGTCGCTGGGTGGATGCCGTGCTCTCGCGAGTCGGCGACATCTTCTTCACGATTCCCTACATCCTCGCCGCCGTGGTGCTCATGTCTCTTTTCACCAACGCGCGGAGCGTCTGGACGATCTCGCTCGCGATCGGGGTGTTCGCCTGGCCGAGCACGGCACGAGTGCTTCGCGGGCAGATTCTTTCCGTGAAGAACGCGGACTACGTGACATCGGCGACCGCGGTCGGCGTGTCCCGGTTCAAGATCCTGCTCAGGCACGTTCTGCCCAACTCGATCGCTCCGGTGATCGTGATCACGACCATCGGCCTCGCCGGCGCAATCGTCGCCGAGTCGACGCTCTCGTTCCTCGGCGTAGGGCTTGGCAGCACGACCGTTTCGTGGGGCAACGAGATCAGCAACGCCCAAAGCCAACTTCGCAACAATCCCTGGACACTCATTTATCCATCTATTGCGCTGTCCGTGACAGTACTCGCCTTCATCATGATGGGTGAGGTCGTTCGCGACGCTCTTGATCCGAAGGCGCGGGCCCGACGTTGACCGAAACCACCGCTACACCGACCACCTTGGGCAGCAACTTCGACCCGACTCCGCTTCTGGAGATCCGCGATCTGCACGTCGGCTTTGCCACACAGGGCGGCTTCGTTCCCGCCATCAACGGCGTGAGCCTCACGATAATGCCCGGCGAGACGGTGGCTATCGTCGGCGAATCCGGCTCCGGAAAGTCGACGACCGCCCACGCAATCATCGATCTTCTCCCCGGAACGGGAAAGATCACGAGCGGTGAGATCCTGTTCGACGGCATCGACCTTGCGGTGGCGAGCGAGCGCGACTTCGAAGATATCCGAGGAACCCTCATCGGTTTCGTGCCGCAAGACCCGATGTCGAATCTGAACCCGGTGCTGAACATCGGCTTCCAGGTGCAGGAAACTCTTGTCGCCAACGGGAAGGCGCGTCGCGGCAGAGACGCGAAGGCCAAGGCGATCACGGTCCTCAAGCAAGCCGGACTCGCCGACGCGGAGCACCGGCTTCGCCAGTACCCTCACCAGTTCTCTGGAGGGATGCGGCAGCGCGTGCTGATCGGCATCGGGCTGTCGTCGACGCCGAAGCTGCTCATCGCGGACGAGCCGACTTCCGCCCTCGACGTGACCGTGCAGCGGACGATTCTGAATCATCTCGCGACTCTCACCGCGAAGAGCGGAACCGCGGTCCTCTTCATCACACATGACCTCGGCCTTGCTGCCGAGCGCGCGGAAAAGCTCGTCGTCATGTACAAAGGCAAGATCGTCGAGTCCGGCCCGTCGATCGAATTGCTGCAGAACCCGCAGCACCCGTACACGAAGAGGCTCGTTGCGGCCGCGCCGAGCCTTGCCTCTCGCCGGATCCAAGGCAGCCATCACGGTCTCGCCGAGCTCAACTACGAAGCGCCGAGCGGGTCGGAAGACGTCGACCTCATCGCGTCTGCGGGAGCGCGCGTCGAGCGGGCGCCCATCGCGAAGTCGACTGCACCGTTCATCGTCGTCGACAACCTGACGAAGGTGTTCCATGTGAATAGCGGCAAGCTCAAGCGAGATCCGTTCGTTGCCGTCGACTCGGTGTCGTTCAGCATTCCCAGGGGAACGACCACGGCCCTCGTGGGGGAGTCTGGTTCCGGAAAGTCGACGGTCGCCCGGCTCATCCTCAAGATCGAACAGGCGACCTCCGGTTCGATCACGGTCGACGGGCAGGATGTCGCGAGCCTTCGCGGTCGTGAACTGCTCGCGCTCCGCCGGCGGATGCAGCCCGTGTTCCAGGACCCGTTCGGTTCCCTCGACCCGCTCTACAACATAGGGACGACGATCGCCGAGCCGCTCGTCGCGCACAGGGTGCGCGGACGAAAGGAGCAGCGCGCTCGTGTATTGGAACTCCTCGACCAGGTCGCTCTTCCGGCGGCGCTCGTCGATCGCTACCCGAACGAACTGTCCGGCGGCCAGCGCCAGCGTGTCGCGATTGCGCGCGCGCTCGCGCTCAAACCCGACATCGTCATCCTCGACGAAGCGGTGTCCGCGCTCGATGTGCTGGTTCAGGCGCAGATTCTCGCGCTCCTGAGCGACCTGCAGGCGGAGCTCAACCTCACCTACCTCTTCATCACGCACGATCTCGCCGTAGTGCGGCTTATCGCTGACAATGTCTGCGTCATGCAGAAGGGCAAGATCGTGGAGGCTTCGTCGACGGATGAGGTCTTCGACAATCCCAAAGAGGAGTACACGCGGCTCTTGCTCGAGGCGATCCCGGGTTCCGGGATCAACCTCGGGGCCTGAACCTGCCGGCGGTCTCGCGAGCCTGCCGTGCGGTGGGTGCCGTTTGCCGTTCGTTCCCAGCCCGCCCCGGAATATCTGGGCCTGGTCTCCCGTTCAACCCAGTTGAGGCGTCGAAGACGGCAAATAGGGCCTAACGGGCTCGTCGAGGTAGACTGGCGGGCGCAGGGCACCATTGTCGTGATTCTGCCGCAACGCCTTTCTCCTGGCCTCCCACGTTCTCACGCCAGAACTCTTTCGGGCCAGAACCCTTTAAGGAAGTACACCTATGGCTATTGCCACCCGTAATGACCTGCGTAACGTCGCAATCGTCGCGCACGTCGACCATGGCAAGACCACGCTCGTGGACGCCATGCTTCGCCAGACCAACTCCTTCGCCGCGCACGCGCACCTCGAAGAGCGCGCCATGGACTCGAACGACCTCGAGCGCGAAAAGGGCATCACGATTCTCGCCAAGAACACGGCGGTCTCGTACTCCGGCATTCACGCCGGGGAGAACGGCGATGGCGGCCCCATCACGATCAACGTGATCGACACCCCGGGCCACGCCGACTTCGGTGGCGA
>DMKW01000239.1:17283-21025 GCA_003454135.1 Microbacteriaceae bacterium | reverse complement strand
TTCGTGCTGCGCAAGGCGCTCGAGGCCAAGCTGCCCGTGATCCTGCTCGTCAACAAGACGGACCGACCGGATGCCCGCATCGACGAGGTCGTCGCGGAGAGCCAGGACCTGCTCCTCGGCCTCGCGAGCGACATGGCCGACGACTTCCCCGACCTCGACCTCGACGCGATCCTCGACGTGCCCGTCGTCTACGCGTCCGGACGCAACGGCGCCGCGAGCTGGAACAAGCCCGAGAACGGCACGCTGCCGGACAACGATGACCTCGAGCCGCTCTTCGACGCGATCCTCAAGCACATCCCGGCGCCGAGCTATGACGACAAGCACCCGCTGCAGGCGCACGTCACCAACCTCGACGCGTCGCCGTTCCTCGGCCGCCTCGCCCTCCTCCGTGTCTTCAACGGCACGATCAAGAAGGGCCAGACCGTCGCCTGGGTCAAGCACGACGGATCCGTTCACAACGTCAAGGTCACCGAGCTGCTCATCACGAAGGCGCTCGACCGGTTTCCGACCGAGTCGGCCGGCCCCGGTGACATCGTCGCCGTCGCAGGCTTCGAAGACATCACGATCGGTGAGACCCTCGCCGACCCCAACGACGTGCGCCCGCTGCCGACCATCACGGTCGACGACCCGGCAATCTCGATGACGATCGGCACCAACACGAGCCCGATGATCGGCAAGGTCAAGGGCCACAAGCTCACCGCTCGCATGGTGAAGGACCGCCTCGACCGCGAACTCGTCGGAAACGTCTCCATCAAGCTCGTCGACATCGGCCGCCCGGACGCCTGGGAGGTGCAGGGTCGTGGAGAGCTTGCTCTCGCCATCCTCGTAGAGCAGATGCGTCGCGAGGGCTTCGAGCTCACCGTCGGCAAGCCGCAGGTGGTCGTGAAGCAGGTCAACGGCAAGGTTCACGAGCCGTTCGAGCACCTCACGATCGACTCCCCCGAGGAGTACCTCGGCGCGATCACGCAGCTCCTCGCGGCTCGCAAGGGCCGCATGGACGGCATGAGCAACCACGGCACCGGTTGGGTGCGCATGGAGTTCATCGTGCCGTCTCGCGGCCTCATCGGCTTCCGCACCGAATTCCTCACCATCACCCGCGGCGCCGGCATCGCCAACGCCGTCTCGCACGGCTACGAGCCGTGGGCCGGAGAAATCACGACTCGAGTCAACGGCTCGATCGTGGCCGACCGCGCCGGCGTGGCGACCCCGTTCGCCATGGTGGCACTGCAGGAGCGCATGTCGTTCTTCGTGGAGCCGACCCAGGAGGTTTACGAGGGCATGGTTGTCGGCGAGAACTCGCGCGCCGACGACATGGACGTCAACATCACCAAGGAAAAGCAACTGACCAACATGCGTCAGTCGACCTCGGACACGTTCGAGCGCATGACGCCGTCGCGCAAGCTCACGCTCGAGGAGTGCCTCGAGTTCGCGCGCGAAGACGAGTGCGTCGAGGTGACGCCCGAGTTCGTGCGCATCCGCAAGGTCGAGCTGGACTCGAACGCGCGTGCCCGCAAGACGTCGCGCCTCAAGAAGCAGAACGCGTAGCCAACACGCCGATTGTCGGAGTCCTTCGTGCGGTCGTAGGCTTGGCCGCATGAAGAGCTCCGTCACGCGCTTAACCGTCCCATTAGCCATCGGCCTCGCGGTGCTCGCCGGCCCGGCGCTGGCCGGATGCTCGATCCAGAACCTCGTCCACAACGCGACGGGCGGCAAGGTCGACCTCGGTGGCAAGGCGATTCCGAAGGACTTTCCGAGCGAGATCCCGCTCGCCAAGGGCGAGGTGCTCTACGGTCTGTCGGTCGGCGACAGCAACGGCAAAATCTGGAACCTCACCATCAAAGTGCACGGCGCTTCGTCGTTCGACGACATCGCCACACAGCTCACCGATGCCGGCTTCAAATCCGATGCCGCCGTGCAGGGAAGTTCGGCCGACGGTGGCACCGGGGTCTTCGCGAGCGACAAGTTCGGTGTGATTGTCGCGGTGACGAAGGACGGCAAGAACGGCTGGGTCGCCAACTACACCGTGACCACGGCGAAGCGCAAGTAGCTCAGTCTCCGAAGAGCTCCGCTCCCACGTAGCTGCCGTCGACCGCGCCGGGAGGCACGGCGAAGATGCCGGAGCCGATGTGGCGGAGGTACTCGTTCATGGCGTCGTTCCGCGCGAGGCGTTGCTGGATCGGCACGAACTGCTCGCGCGGGTCGCGCTGGAAGCAGATGAAGAAGAGGCCGGCGCTGAGCCGACCGAGGTCGTCGTTGCCGTCGACGAAGTTGTATCCGCGGCGTAACAGCACGGCGCCGTCATTCTGTTTCGGATGCGCGAGCCGCACGTGGGCCGCCGGGTCGATGGCCGGCAAACCGCCGTCGTCTTTCTTGCCGAAGTCCGGCTCCGTGAACTCCGAGCCACCGCTGAGCGGCGCGCCCTCGCCCTTGTCGCGCCCGGTCACCCGCTCCTGTTCGCGCAACGCCGTGCGATCCCACGTCTCGATCGTCATGCGGATCTTGCGGGACACGAGGTAAGAACCGCCGGTCATCCACGCCGCCGAGTCGCCCTTCGGCACCCACACGTGCTCGTTCACCTGCGTCGTGTCTTCGGCTTTCACGTTGGCCGTGCCGTCCTTGAAGCCGAAGAGGTTGCGCGGGGTCACCTGGGAGCGCGTGGTCGACGACGTGCGCCCGAACCCGAGCTGGGACCAGCGGATGGATGCCCTGCCGAAGGCGATCCTCGAGAGGTTGCGGATGGCGTGCACGGCCACCTGTGGATCGTCGCTACAAGCCTGGATGCAGAGGTCACCGCCCACGAGTTCGTCGATGAGGGCGTCACCAGGGAAGTGCGGGAGGTCGATGAGCGCATCCGGGCGCTTCGTCGCGAGCCCGAACCGGCCGTCGAAGAGCGTCGGACCCAAGCCGAACGTGATCGTGAGACCGGCGGGCGGCAGGTCGAGCGCCTCACCCGTGTCGTCGGGCGGCGCGTCGTAGGAACCACCGACCGCCCCGCCCCCGACGGCCTTCCCGGCCGTCATTCGCGCGGCCGCGGACGTCCAGTCCTTGAGCAGACCCACGAGCTCGGTGCGCGAGATGTCCGACACGTCGTAGCTCGCGAAGTGCAGTCGGTCCTGGGCTGCGGTCGTGACTCCCGCCTGGTGTTCGCCGTAGAACGGATAGTTCGCCGAAGAGCCGGGTGCGCCTCCCGTCACCGCCGGCAGTGCGAAACGGTCCACGGCGAAACCCGCCCCGGCTCCCACCACACCCGCGCCGGCGAGGCCGAGCAGCCCGCGGCGGGACAGTCCCGTCTTCTCGCTCATGCCCGTTTCCTCTCCAGCAGCGTTCAGCCGACGACGGCGGCGGTGAGCCTGGAGAGGGGCTCGCTCAGCGCGTTGACGCCATCCGCGAGGGCCTTCACTTGCGCGGTCGTGAGTTCGTCGTATGCGGTGAAGCCCGTGGCAAGCGAACCATACGCGCCGAGGAGCTTCTCGAGCGAGTCGAACTCGCCGTCGATCCTCTTCACGAGGGTGGCATCCTTCTGCACCACGATGTCCCGAACGCCCTCGTACGCGACGCGCGCGCCCTCGAGGTTGGCTTGGAAGTCCGAGAGGTCGGTGTGCGACCAGATTTCTTCCTCGCCGGTAATCTTGCCGTTCGCGACCTCGTCGAGCAGGCCGATCGCCCCGTTGCTGATGGCGTCGGCCGAGACCGTGTAGCCCTTCGCGGTGACGGCGGACCGCAGCTCGGCCGTGTCCGCCTC
>DMKW01000239.1:14176-17142 GCA_003454135.1 Microbacteriaceae bacterium | reverse complement strand
CGTCGGCCTCGCGGAAGTCGATTTGCGGGTCGAGGTCGCCGAACGACTCGGCGACCGGTTCGATGCGCTCGTAATAGGCTCGCGAACTCGCGTAGAGCGAGCGGGCCTTCGCGTCGTCGCCGGAGCGGTACGCGTCGAGGAACGCGGCGGTGGCCGGAACGAGCTGGGAGACCTGGTCGCGCACGTAGGCGACGTAGTTGGCCGCCGCCGTCTGGGCCCGGGACTTCTCATCGCCCGTGCGCTGGATGCTCGTGCCGGACGCAGTGACGGTGAACACGGACTTGCCCACGCCCGTGCCGCCCATCCCGGGCTTGCAACTTGTGAAGTACTTGCCGGGCTCGAGAGTGACCGTGAGTTTTCGGGGAGCGCCGGGTGCCACGTTCTCCACCTCGCCCACGACGCGCAGGCCGTCGTCGGCGAGCAGGTAGAACTCCGTCGCCTTGTCGGCCGAGTTGGTCACGGTGAACTCCACGGTGCCGCTCGGCGCGGTCGAAAGCGACACTTTGCAGGCAGAGGCGGTGCTCTCGACATCGATTGAGGTCGCGCCCTTGGCGGACGACGTGTTTGACACGCACGCGGAGAGCGCGAGCAGTGCCGCCGCTCCCGTCGCGATGGTGAGGCCAGCGCGGCAGAAACGGGCACTCCGCGAGATCATCGGACTCCTTCGGTGGCGAGCGCTGCGCCGCCTGGGGTGGTGGTCGTTGCGGTGGGGCCGGTCGTCGCACGGCGGTTGGAGACGAGGAAGACCGTGAGCACAGGCACGACGTACACCACCCAGACGATCGCCTCGAGCCAGGTCGTGGCCGGCGAGAAGTTGACGGTGCCCTTGAGCAGCGTTCCGTACCAGCTGCTCGGCGGAATGGCCGAGCTCACGTCGAAGGCGAGGGAGTTGAGGCCGGGGAGGATACCCGCCTCCTGCAGGTCGTGAACGCCGTAGGAGAGCACGCCGGCGGCGACGATGACGAGGAAGAGGCCCGTGTAGGTGAAGAACCTGGTGAGGTTGATGCGCACGACGCCGCGGTAGATGAGGTAGCCGAGCACGAGCGCGAGCGCGATTCCGAGCGCCGCCCCGACGAGGGGGAGCGTGGTCGCCCCGGTGGCCTGCACTGCCGCCCAGATGAAGAGCGCCGTCTCGATTCCCTCGCGTCCGACGGCGAGGAAGGCCACGAGCACGAGTCCCCAGCCGGCGCCGGCGAGGTTCTTGTCGACATCCGCCCTGAGGTGTCCGCTCAGGCTCCTGGCGGTCTTCAGCATCCAGAAGATCATCCACGTGACGAATCCGGTCGCGAGGATGGAGAGCAGCCCGCCGATGGTTTCCTGAGCCTCGAAGCTCAACCCGTATGCCCCGAAGGTCAGCACGGCGCCGATCGCGAGGGACAACAGCGCGGCCAGCCCTACGCCGAGCCAGATGCGCGGCAGCACGTCGTTGCGGCGGATCTTGATGACGTAGGCGATGAGGATGCCGACCACGAGGGCCGCCTCGAGGCCTTCGCGCAGGCCGATCAGGAAGTTTGCGAGCACTGGTTCGTTTCTGAGAGTCGTTCCGGAAAGGTTGGTAAGGCTTACCTTACTCGAGCGACCATACGCGTTGCGGCCTATCCTGTGCAATGTGCAGCAAAACCCCAACGAGCCCCGGCCGGAACGAGTGCTCTTCGTACACGCGCACCCCGACGACGAGACGATCTCCACCGGAGGCACGATCGCGACCCTCCTCGACCGCGGGGCGCACGTGACCGTCGTGACCTGCACGCGCGGGGAGCGAGGCGAGGTGATTCCCCCCGAGCTGCGCCACCTCGAGGCAGACCCGGTCGCCCTTGCGCGGTACCGGGAGGGCGAGCTCGCGTCGGCGCTGACCGTGCTCGGCGTCACGGACCACCGCTACCTCGGCGGCCCCGGCGCGCGCTGGAAGGGCCTCGAGCCGCGCGAGTATGCTGATTCGGGAATGCGCTGGGGCGAGCACGGCGCGGAGGCCACCGAGTCGCTCGACGAGAACTCCTTCTGCGCCGCCCCATTCGGAGAGGTGGCGGCGGATCTCGCGACCGTGATCGACGCGGTGAAGCCGACCGCTGTCGTGAGCTACGACGCGAGGGGCGGTTACGGGCATCCGGATCACGTGCGCGCCCACGAGGCGAGCCGCCGGGCGGCCGAGGTCATGAGCGTGCCGTTCTTCGCGATCGAAGCGGATGATTCCTCGTCGCCGCCGACCGTTCGCGTCGACGTGAGCGCGGTTCTCGACCGCAAGAGGAATGCGTTGCGCGCGCACCGCACGCAGGTGACGGTGGACGGCGACCGGTTCGCCCTCTCGAGCGGACCCAGCCGGCCGATCGCCGCAATCGAGGCCTTCACGATCCTGCGGCCCGGCGTGCCGACCGCTGTCGCGTGGAAGGACCAGGGGCTCGGCATCCACGTCTTCGCCTGGATCATCGCCCTCCTCGTCGGCGCCGCCGTCGGCGGCATCTCTACGGTGAACCACCAGGCCACGGCCGCAGTGGCCGGGATCACCGTGCCCGTCGGGATCATCGCGACACTGCTCATCTCCGCGGCGCTCCTTGTGGGGCTGCGGATCGTGTTCGGTGGCCGGGTCGTCGCGGGCGTCGCGGCCTTCGGCGAGCTCGCGGTGATCGGGCTGCTCTCCGTCACGGGCAGCGGCGGCTCCGTGCTCGTGCCGGCGAACGTCGCCGGCTACCTGCTCACCTTCGGGCCGGCGGTCATCGCGCTCGTGGTGCTCGCGTGGCCGGCCGTCGGCACCTTCAGCCGCGGTAAGATTGAGGTCAGGCCCGAACCGAAGGGAATGCCCTCACCGTGACATACGTCATAGCCCTCCCGTGCGTGGACGTGAAAGACCGAGCGTGCATCGACGAATGCCCGGTCGACTGCATCTACGAGGGCGACAGGATGCTCTACATCCACCCCGACGAGTGCGTCGACTGTGGCGCCTGCGAGCCGGTGTGCCCGGTCGAGGCGAT
>DMKW01000239.1:11856-14003 GCA_003454135.1 Microbacteriaceae bacterium | reverse complement strand
TACTACGAGGACGACGTGCCCGAGCAGTGGGCCGAGTACTACAAGGCCAACGTCGAATTCTTCGACGAGGTCGGCTCGCCGGGCGGAGCGGCCAAGGTCGGCGTGATCCACAAGGACCACCCGATCGTTTCCGCCCTGCCGCCCCAGCCCGTCGGGGCCTGAGTGCCGCTCCAGCTTCCCGACTACCCCTGGGATTCGCTCGAACCGTTTGCCGCGCGGGCACGGTCCCATCCCGACGGGATCGTCGACCTCTCGGTCGGCTCGCCCGTCGATGCGACGCCGGCCATCATCCGCGATTCCCTCTCGGCCGCGACCGACGCCCACTCCTACCCGCTCACGGCGGGCACGCCGGCGCTGCGTGACGCGATCGTCGCGTGGTTTGCGCGGCGCCGCGGGGTTGACGACCTCACGGTGGCCAACGTGCTCCCGACCATCGGCTCGAAGGAGTTCATCGCCGGGCTGCCCCTGTGGCTCGGACTCGGGCAGGGCGACGTCGTCGTGCAGCCGACCCTCGCCTACCCGACCTATGCCGTCGGCGCCGCGCTCGCGGGCGCCACGATCGTGTCGAGCGATGACCCGGCCGAGTGGCCGGACGCCACGAAACTCGTCTGGGTCAACAGCCCTGGCAACCCCAACGGGCGCGTGCTCTCGATCGAGGAGCTCTCGTCCGCGGTCGCGCGAGCGAGGGAGCTCGGCGCCGTCATCGTGAGCGACGAGTGTTACGCCGAACTCGGCTGGGACGAGGAGTTCGACGACGTCGCGACGCCGAGCATCCTCGACCCGCGGGTGATCCACGGGGACCGCAATTCCGTGCTGTGCGTCTACTCCCTCAGCAAGCAATCCAATCTCGCGGGCTACCGCGCCGGTTTCGCCGCCGGCTGCAGCCGGATCCTCGGCGAGCTGCTCGCGGTGCGCAAACACCTGGGAACCCTTCCCCCGGCGCCGATCCAGGCCGCGATGATCACGGCGCTCGGCGATCACGCCCACGTTCGCGAGCAGAAGGAGCGATACCGGGCGCGCCGGTCCACGCTCGCGGCGGCGCTCGAGTCGGCCGGCTTCCGCATCGACGACAGCCGCGGCGGGCTGTACCTCTGGGTGACCCGCGGTACGGACGCCTGGCAGACGGTGGGCGAGTTCGCCGACCTCGGTATCCTCGTCGCCCCAGGCACCTTCTACGGCGAGACCGACCCCGTTCACGTTCGTGTCGCCCTCACGGCGACGGACGACGCGATCGGCACCGCTGTCGCTCGTTTGGCTGCTCTCTCCAAGTAAACAATGCATTCCTTGGTGGATGCGACGGTCGACCTTCCGGCCAATTAGGCTGTAGGCGTGAACGACGCTGCCAATGACAACGCCGCTAAGGCAACCCTGCATTTTCCCGGGGGAACCGCGGACTTTCCCATACTGAATAGCGTTGATGGCGCGCCGAGCATCGACATCTCGTCCTTCACCAGGCAGACCGGCTACACCGCCCTCGACCAGGGTTTCGTCAACACGTCGGCGACGAAGAGTGCGATCACCTACATCGACGGCGACAAGGGCATCCTGCGCTATCGCGGCTACGCGATCGAAGACATCGCCGCCAACTCGACCTATCTCGAGGTCGCCTGGCTGCTCATCTACGGCAGTCTGCCCTCCCCGTCTGAGCTCGAGGCGTTCGAGGAGCGCGTGCGCCGCCACACGCTCCTGCACGAAGACCTCCGACGATTCTTCGACGCGCTGCCGCACAACGCGCACCCGATGTCCGTGCTCTCGAGCGCCGTATCCGCACTCTCCACCTTCTACGAAGACTCGCTCAGCGTTCACGACCCCGAGCAGGTGGAGCTCTCCACCATCCGCCTGCTCGCCAAGCTCCCGGTGATCGCGGCCTATGCCCACAAGAAGAGCCTCGGCCAGGCCTTCCTCTACCCGGACAACTCGCTGACCTTCACCGACAACTTCCTCAAACTCAACTTCGGCAACATGGCCGAGCCATACGAGGTCAACCCCGTGGTGTCGAAGGCGCTCGAGCGACTGCTCATCCTGCACGAGGATCACGAGCAGAACGCGTCGACGTCGACGGTGCGACTGGTCGGATCGACGGAGGCCAACATGTTCGCCTCCATCTCGGCGGGCATCAACGCCCTCTACGGCCCCCTGCACGGCGG
>DMKW01000239.1:9262-11792 GCA_003454135.1 Microbacteriaceae bacterium | reverse complement strand
GCCAACGAGGCCGTGCTCAAGATGCTCGGCGAGATCAAGGCGAGTGGCGAGAGCGTCGAGAAGTTCGTGGAGCGCGTGAAGAACAAGGAGGACGGCGTCCGACTCATGGGCTTCGGGCACCGCGTGTACAAGAACTTCGACCCGCGCGCCAAGCTCGTGAAGGAGAGCGCGGACGAGGTGCTCAAGGCCCTCGGCGTGCAGGATGACCTGCTCGACATCGCGAAGGAGCTCGAGGCCGTCGCGCTCGCCGACGACTACTTCATCGAGCGCAAACTCTATCCGAACGTGGACTTCTACACCGGTGTCATCTACAAGGCGATGGGATTCCCGCCGCGCATGTTCACCGTGCTCTTCGCGATCGGACGGCTCCCCGGCTGGATCGCGCACTGGCGAGAGATGAACGAAGACCCGGCGACCAAGATCGGCCGCCCGCAGCAGCTCTACGTCGGCTCGCCGGCGCGCGGCTGGCCCGAGCGCTAGACGCGCCACCCGCTCCCACGATCGGGGCCATTGCGTGCAGGCGGGGCCAAGGCGTCGGCCCCGCCTGCACGCAATGGCCCCGGATGGGGTCTTCGCGGGTGAGAACGGCCTCGAGTCTAGGTGTGCAGGGCGGAGTTGAGTTCGACGCCCGTTCCCGAGCGCGCGAGCACCTCGACGGCTCCCGTGACGGAGTTTCGGCGGAACAGCAGCCCGGCAACCCCGGAGAGCTCGACGGCCTTCACGACGATGGGTTCGACGCCCGGCCCGCCGAGCACAACGACCTTGGTTCCGGCCGTCACGTACAGGCCGGCCTCGACGACGGAATCGTCGCCGATCGAGATGCCGATGCCGGAGTTGGCTCCGAGCAGCGCGCGCTCTCCGACCTCGACGCGCTGCGTGCCGCCGCCGGAGAGCGTCCCCATGATGGATGCGCCACCGCCGATGTCCGAGCCGTCGCCGATCACGACGCCTTGCGACACGCGCCCCTCCACCATTGACGTGCCGAGTGTGCCGGCGTTGAAGTTGACGAATCCCTCGTGCATCACGGTCGTGCCGGGGGAGAGGTGCGCCCCGAGGCGAACGCGCGACGCGTCGGCGATGCGAACGCGAGCGGGCGAGACGTAGTCGAGCAGCCGGGGGAACTTGTCGATGCCGGTGGCGGCGATCCCCTGGCGCTGAAGCAGTGGGCGCAATCGGGCGAAGTCGTCGGGGTGCACCGGCCCGGCGTTCGTCCACACGACGATGGGCAGTTGCGCGAAGATGCCGTCGAGGTTGATGCTGTTCGGCTGCACGAGCAGGTGGCTGAGGAGGTGCAGGCGGAGGTAGGCGTCCGAGGTGGATGCCGGGGCGGCGTCGAGGTCGATCTGCACGGTGACGAAGTCGAGGCGCACATTGCGCCGCTCGTCGGACCCCGCGAGGGCCTCGAGGGCGGCCGGGGCGATATAGGGGTCGCGGCCGGCCGGGAGTTCTCCGAGCGAGGGGGAGGGGAACCAGGTGTCGAGCACAGTGCCGTCGCCGGCAATGGTCGCGAGTCCGTAGCCCCAGGCTGCACGTTGCGTCATGGTCCAAGGTTAGCGATCCGACGGAAGGATAAACTGACGCGCATGCCTGTCGCCGATCCGATCCACGCGCTCGACCTCTCAGCCACCTCGATCGAGATCACTCGGCAACTGTGTGACATCGAGTCCGTCTCCGGAAATGAGGAAGCCGTCGCCGACGCCATCGAGGGTGCCCTCGCCGGCCTCGCCCATCTCGAGATCACCCGCGACGGTGACGCGATCGTCGCCAGAACGACGCTTGGCCGGGCCAAACGCGTCGTCATCGCCGGCCACATCGACACCGTGCCGGTGAACCACAATCTCCCGACGCGGTTCGAGACGATCGACGGGGTCGACTACCTGTGGGGGCGGGGCACCGTCGACATGAAGGCCGGCGTCGCCGTGCAGCTCAAGCTCGCCGCCGAACTCGTCGCCCCCGCCGTGGACATCACGTGGATCTGGTACGACCACGAAGAGGTCTCGGCCGAGCTCAACGGCCTCGGGCGGCTCGCCGCGAACCGCCCAGAGCTTCTCGCCGGAAACTTCGCGATCCTCGGCGAGCCGACCAACTCCACGGTCGAGGGCGGCTGCAACGGCAACCTCCGCGTCGAGCTGCGCACCTTCGGCACCCGAGCACACTCGGCGCGAGCGTGGGTGGGGCACAACGCCATCCACGACGCGGCGCCGATCCTCAACATCCTCGTCGCTTACGAGCCCCGGCAGGTGGCGGTGGAGGGTCTCGTCTATCGGGAGGGGCTCAACGCGGTTGGGATATCAGGAGGAGTGGCTGGGAACGTCATCCCCGACGAATGCATGGTGCACGTGAACTACCGGTTTGCGCCGAACCGTTCGGGTGACGAGGCCGTCGCGCACCTTCGCGAGCTCTTCGCGGGGTTCGATCTCACGGTCGTGGATCTCGCCGAGGGCGCGAGGCCGGGACTCGACGCGCCGCTCGCCCAGGAGTTCCTCGCCGCGGTCGGTGGCGACGCGAAACCGAAGTACGGCTGGACGGA
>DMKW01000239.1:7476-9101 GCA_003454135.1 Microbacteriaceae bacterium | reverse complement strand
CCCATTAAGGCGCACGCCGACGACGAGCGCGTGGCGCTCGAGCAGATCATCGAGTGCGAACGGGGTCTGCGGGCGTGGCTCACCGCCTGACGCCCGTCGTCGTGAGGTACCGCCTCACGCCATGGTGGGTGCGCGTCGTCGCGGTGTGGCTCGCCTCGCGCGCCGTCACGACCATTCTGATGCAGCTCTTCGCGGGCTGGCAGGAGAAGAACCCGTGGACGGATGCCCACCCGGGCTACCTCGCGTTCTCGCAGCTTTGGGACAGCGTGTGGTACCACATCGTTGCGGTGAGCGGCTATCCGAGCGTGCTGCCGCACGGCGCAGGCGGGCACGTCACCGAGAACGCGTGGGCCTTCCTGCCCGGCTATCCCGTGTTCGTGCGGGCGGTCATGGTCGCCACCGGGCTCCCGTGGGAGCCGGTGTCGGTGTTCGTCTCCGTTGCGTTCTCGCTCGCGGCGGCCCTCATGACGTACAGGCTTTTCCGGCTCGTGCTGCCGGCGGAGACGACGCTCTTCGCCGTCGTGCTCTTCTGTTTCGCCCCCCTCTCGCCGATCTTCCAGGTGTCGTACGCGGAATCCATGCACGCGTTCCTCCTCGCGCTCGCCCTCTACCTGCTCCTGCGACGCCGCTACGGGCTGCTGTTTCCCGTCGTCGCCGTCATGGCCCTCACCCGTCCGAGCGGGCTCGCATTCGCCCTCGCGGTCGGACTGCATATCGTGCATCGCTGGTTCACACGGGCGCGCGATCCCTTCCCGCTCGCCGATGGCATCCTCGCCGCCGGCTTGGCGCTATTCAGCCTGGCCATGGGATTCGCCTGGCCGATCGTCGCGTGGGTCGTCACCGGCTCGGCATCCGCCTACACCGACACGGAGCTCGCGTGGCGCGTGCCATATATCGGCTACACGGAACTCATGCCCTTCGCCCCCTGGATCCAGGGAGCCAGGTTTTGGGGTGCGCAATGGAATCTCGGCGCGGTCGCCCTCCCGCTGCTCTTCCTCCTCGTCGGCCTGTTCGGGGTCGCGCTCTTCACAAGGCCCGTGCGGCGGCTCGGCGCCGACCTGCGGTTCTGGTTGGCGAGCTACGCCCTCTACCTGCTCGCCGTGTTCTTTCCCCAGTCGAGCACCTTTCGGTTGCTCGTGCCGCTCTTCCCCATGCTGGGCGCCGTCGCCCAGCCGAAGTCCCGGGTCTACCGGGTGGCCGTCGTCGTGCTCTGCATCGCCGGCCAGTTCGGCTGGTTGTACGTGTGCTGGTGGGTTAACGGCTACGACTGGACCCCGCCGTGATGCCCGGTCAGGTGCGGTGAAATTCGCTCGTTTTCGTGGTTGGCGCTCACGTACGGGATAATGGAAGTCATTCCACGAAAGGGGATCACTCATGGCAGCCATGAAGCCGAGGACCGGAGACGGGCCAATGGAGGCTGTTAAGGAGGGTCGCCTCATCATCGTGCGCGTGCCGCTCGAAGGTGGGGGGCGCCTAGTCGTTTCAGTCAACGACGCCGAGGCCAGGGAACTCCACGACGCTCTCGCGGGAGTCGTCGCCGCGGCCAGTTAGTCCGGTTTCCACAGGGGATGTCGTCGCCGCAGCGCGCTGGGCTGCGGCGACGACCGCTGTGTCAGGCGGCCAAT
>DMKW01000239.1:3414-7446 GCA_003454135.1 Microbacteriaceae bacterium | reverse complement strand
GCGAGCAGCGAGCGGTAACCGGTGACCGTATCGTCCCGCTGGGCCGGGTCGGCCACTCGGCCGCGCCAGAGCGCGTGGGCGACGAGCACGGTGCCGCCGGGCCGGACGAGCCGGAGTCCGTGCTCGACGTACTGGATGACGTGCTGCGGGTCGGCGTCGACGAGCACGATGTCGTACGACTGTTCGTTCATTCTCGGCAACACGTCGAGCGCGCGACCGGCGATCATGCGGATCCGGTTGGGCGAGATGCCGGCGTCGATGAACGACTTCCTCGCCGACTGCTGGTGGTCGAGTTCGAAGTCGATCGACGTGAGGGTGGCGGCGGGCGCTCCGGCGAAGAGCCAGAGTCCGCTCACGCCGACCCCGGTGCCGATCTCGATGATGCGCGTCGCGGCCGTGGCCGCAGCGACCACCGCGATCTGGGCACCCATCGCCGGGCTGACCGGCTCGACGCCGAGCTCGATCGAGTTCAGGCGGGCCTGCGCGATCACCGGTCCTTCGACCACGATCTCTTCGGCGAACTTCCAGCTCGACTCTTTGTCTGCCACGTGCACTCCTTGTTCCCACCCAGCGTAGGGGAGGCATCTCGTGCTGAGGCGTTAGTCAGCACCGCGCGTTAGGCTGAACGGGTGTTCGGGCTCACCTTCGACAAGCTGCTCGTGATCGGCGTGATCGCGGTCTTTGTGCTGGGCCCGGAGCGATTGCCGCACTACGCCGCCCAGCTCGCGCGGCTCGTGCGCAACCTGCGCCAGATGGCCGACGGCGCCAAGGACAGGTTGCGCGACGAGATGGGCCCCGAGTTCGACGACGTCGACTGGAAGAAGCTCGATCCGCGGCAGTATGACCCGCGCCGCATCATCCGCGAGGCTCTCATCGACGATCCGAAGCCGGTGTCGGTCGTTCGGCCGGTCGGAGAGTCGGCTTTCGTCAAGCGGCAGCGGCTTGCGGCGGAGGGCGCGGCGGCGCCGTTCGACAACGAAGCAACGTGACGCTCCCGGCCGGAGGCGCGTCCTAGCCCCATCCGCCGGAGCTGTCCGTCAGGCCGAGTGCCGGGCGAGTACGCCGCGCGCCTCGGTGCGCAGCGCCTCGATGACGAGCCGCACCGACGGACGCTCCGCCCGGTCCGGGCGCAAGAGCGCCGAGATCTGGCGAATGGCGCGAACGCCGGAGAGCGGTCGCGTCACGAGGCCGTTTTCGTGGCCGCGAGTGGTGAACCGGGGCAGGATCGCGATGCCGTGACCGGCCGCTACGAGCGCCTCGACGATGCCGTTGTCGAGAAACCGTTGGCCGACCGTGGCCGGGACCCCGGTGACGGCCTCGAGCTGGCGCAGGATGCGGTCGTATGGGAAGCCGAGCGGCACGCCGATCCAGGTCTCGTTCATGAGGTCCCGCGCGGAGAGGCTCGCCTTGTCGGCGAGCGGGTGGCCCTCGGGCAACGCGATGTCGAGCGGCTCCTCCATGAGCTTCACGACCGCGAGGCCCCGCTCGCGCCAGGCCGGGAGCACTCCGGGCGAATCGGCGAGCACGATGTCGAAGTCGGGGGTGAGGTCGGCGAAATCGGGGTGCAGCGGATCCTGGTCGGTGGCTATGAGCACGAGACCGGGCATCCCGGCGACGGCGGTCAGGAGCCCGGGCAGGAGCATCTGCCCGCCGGTGGGGAAGGTCGTGAGGGTCACCTCTCCCCGGGGAGCCTGCTTGAAGTCCTCCCAGACGGCCTCTGCCCGCTCGAGGGCGATCGCGACATCCGTCGCGGTCTGGGCGAGCATCCGCCCGGCGCCGGTGAGCACGATGCCCCGCCCGCTGCGCTGCGTGAGGGGAATTCCGGCCTCCCGTTCGAGCACCTTGAGCTGCTGGGAGACGGCGGAAACCGTGCGGTTCGTCGCCCGCGCGACGGCCGTGATGCTTCCGCGTTCTGCGAGCTCGCGGAGCAACTCCAGCCGTCGAACATCCATTAAGACAGACTACACAAAAGCACAAGAACTATTTGATTGTGCTACAGCGTCAGTGGGTATGGAATGAGATCAATCACCAATAGCCCAACCGGGCACGTTTCATCAATCCGAGGTCATCATGTCCAGCGTCATCGTTCCAGTAGTCATCGCCATCGTCGCAGTGTGGGGCCTCGCGGCCAGCATCGTGGTGACGGCTCGCGACGGCTACCGCAAGGTCCCCACCCGCCGCTAGGCGGCATATTTAGCGGACGCTGAGTCCCAGCTTGCGGCCGGCGAGCCCGCGACCGCGCGTGGCCAGCAGGTCCGCGACGGTCGCGATAGCGACGGAAGCTGCATCGGCCGGACTCGACCGCACGATCGGCACCCCGGCATCCCCGCCCTCCCGCAGCGCGACGCTGATCGGGATGGAGGCGAGCACCGGCACGGCGTCGTCCTGGCCGCGGGAGAGCCTCGCCGCGACCTCCGCGCCGCCACCGGTGCCGAACAGCTCGAGCACCGAACCGTCCGGTTGGGCGAGCCCCGCCATGTTCTCTATCACGCCGATCACGCGCTGGCCGGTCTGGCGTGCGACGATCGCGCTGCGCTCGGCGACCTCCGCCGCCGCGGGCTGCGGGGTCGTCACGACGATGACCTCGGCCTGGGGCAGGAGCTGCCCGAGCGAGATCGCGACGTCGCCAGTGCCGGGCGGGAGGTCGAGCAGCAGAACGTCGAGATCGCCGAAGTAGACGTCGGTGAGAAACTGCTGCATGGTTCGGTGCAGCATCGGTCCCCGCCACGACACCGCCCGCGCCGACTCCGACTGGTCGAGAAACATGCCGATCGAGATGACCTTCACCCCGCAACCGATCGGCGGCAGGATCATCTCCCCGACCCTCGTCGGCCGGGCTCCCTCGAGGCCGAGGATTCCCGGGATCGAGAACCCGAAGACGTCGGCGTCGACGATTCCGACCGTGAGCCCCCTGTCGACGAGGGCGACTGCGAGGTTCGCGGTGATGGACGACTTGCCCACCCCGCCCTTGCCGCTCGTGATGGCGTAGATGCGGGTGAGCGAGTCCGGCCCGAACTGCGCGACTCGCGTTCGACCGCCCCGCAGCTTCTCGGTGAGGGCCGTGCGCTCCTCGCGCGACATGATCGTGACATGCACGGCCACCGAGCCGATGCCGGGAACGGATGCCGCGGCCTCACGCACATCGCGCTCGATCGTATCGGCGGCCGGGCATCCCACGATCGTCAGTTTGAGACCGACCGTCGCTTCGCCGTCCGGCGAGACCACGACGGCGTCGATCATGTCGAGATCTGTGATGGGTTTGCGGATTTCGGGGTCGATCACGCGTGCGAGGGCCGACCGCACATCGGCCTGCAGCTGCTCGCTCGTCATCCGGCGCCCTCGGGGCTCTTGTCGCTTTCGAGGCTGCGCTGGTCTTCGAGCTCGGCGAGGAGGGCGCGAAGCTCGGCCCGGATGAAGTCCTTGCTCGCGAGGTCGCGCACGGCGAGCCGCAGCGCGACGATCTCCCGCGCGAGATACTCGGTGTCGGCGAGGTTGCGCTCGGCCCTCTGCCGGTCCTGCTCGAACTGCACGCGGTCGCGGTCATCCTGCCGGTTCTGTGCGAGAAGGATGAGCGGAGCGGCATACGACGCCTGCAGCGACAGGATGAGCGTGAGCAGCGTGTAGTTGAGGGTGCGCGGGTCGAACTGGGCTCCCGCGGGCGCGTAGGTGTTGTAGGCGATCCAGACGACCACGAAGACCGTCATGCCGACGAGGAACCCGGTCGTGCCCATCGCGCGCGCGAAGCCCTCGCTGAACCGTCCTACCCGGTCGCGGCCGCCGAGACGGGGAACGAACGACGTGCGGAGCCCCTTGGGCGAGTCGAGTCCTGAGTCAGTGCGACGGGCCATTGAGGTGCCTCCTTCCGGATGAAGCGACTACGGGGATGGTGCTGGTGTCTGAGGACACGGCGGGGGAAGGGTCGTCGTCGTGACTTCGCCAGTCGTCGGGCAACAGGTAGTCGAGAACATCGTCAATGGTCACCACCCCGACCAGTCGGTGGTTGCCGTCGACAACCGGAAGGGACACGAGGTT
>DMKW01000239.1:0-3230 GCA_003454135.1 Microbacteriaceae bacterium | reverse complement strand
TGCACCATGCCGAGGAAGCGGCCGGTCGGCGGCTCGTACGGGGGCAGGGTGACGCATACCGCGGCGCCGAGCGCCGGCGCCAGCTCGTGGCGACGGATGAGCGCGAGGCCCTCCGCGACGGTCGTGTCGGCCGACACGATGATGGGCTCCGTCGTCATGAGGCCGCCAGCGGTGTCTGGGGCGTAGAGCAGCAGCATCCGCACGTCGTCGGCCTCTTCGGGCTGCATGAGGTCGAGGAGTGCCTCTCCGCGCTCGTCGGAGAGCTGTGCGATGAGGTCGGCCGCGTCATCCGGTTGCATCTGGTCGAGCACGTCGGCGGCCCGATCGTCGTCGAGGTGGCCGAGGATGTCGACCTGCTCGCTCTCGGGCATTTCTTCGAGCACGTCGGCGAGGCGCTCGTCGCTCATCTCTTCGGCGACCTCGAGCATGCGCTGCTCCGGCAGGTCGAGCAGGGCGTTCGCGAGGTCGGCGGGCAGCAGGTCCTCGTAGGTGGCGAGCAGCTGCGTCGCGGACTGGGCCTCGCCCGTCGAGCGCTCCCGCACATCCGACCACTTGGCGAAGATCGTGACGCCCTTGGCGAAGGGCGACGCGCTCGTCTTGGGGCGACGGAGGAAGAGTTCGCTCACGGCCCACTCGCCCGGCCCGCTCTCCTCGATCGCGACGTCTTCGATCGTCGCGGTGCCCGACTTGTCCACGAGTTCCATCTGCCGGCCGAGCACCTCGGCGATCACGCGCACTTCGCCACCGCGCTGCTCGAAGCGGCGAAGGTTGATGAGCCCGGTCGTGATGATCTGGCCGGACCCGATGCTCGTGACCCGGCCGATCGAGAGGAACACACGACGCTTGCCAGGCACCTCGACGATGAGGCCGACGACGCGCGGCGGCTCCTTCTGGCGGTAGACGATGAGCACGTCCCTCACCCGTCCCACCTTGTCTCCGGCGGGGTCGAAAACGGAGCACCCGGCCAAACGGGCGACGAAGACTCTCGCGGCGCTCACAGGTCTAACTTAGACCTTCGCAACTGTGGGAGAGGATAATGAGGCCATGACCAACCAAAGCCCACTCACCGCCCGCGGCCGCCTCGTACCGACGCTCCCCAAGGGCGACGTGCTCGGCACCTACGACACCTACTTCGAGGCGCAAGCTGCCGTCGACCGTCTTGCGAGGGCCGACCTCGAGGTGAAGAAGGTCTCGATCGTGGGAAGCGACCTCAAGACGGTCGAACGGGTGACGGGCAAACTCACGTGGGGCAAGGCCGCGGGCGCCGGTGCGGCGAGCGGTGCCTGGTTCGGCCTCTTCTTCGGTGTACTCCTCACCTTCACGGCCACGACCGCGGTCTTTCAGTACGTCTTCGCTGCGGTCATCATCGGCGCGGGTTTCGGCGCCCTCTTCGGCATCGTCACGTACGCGATCAATCGCCGCACGCGAGACTTCACCTCCACCCACCAGGTGCTCGCGAGCAAGTACGAGATCATCATCGACCCGAGCCTGACGGCGAAGGCGCAGGACGTGCTCTCGAGGCCCGACACTCACTAGTTCCGCACTGGTCGTTCGCGCGTCCCCGGCCGGCGTCCTTCGCCGCGCACGGGCCAATACGGGCGAGTGGGGCCGACGCGTCGGCCCATTCTGCGCGCAATGACCCCGACGGGCCGCCCCGGCGGCTAGCGCAGCCACGCCTCCACGTCGTCCGCGGTGCGGGGGATGCCGATCGACAGGTTCTCGGCGCCGGACGGCGTCACGAGAATGTTGTCTTCGATGCGTACGCCGATGCCACGGAATTCCTCCGGAACGGTGAGGTCGTCGGGCTGGAAGTACAGACCGGGCTCGATGGTGAACACCATTCCGGCCTCGAGGATGCCGTCGAGGTAGAGGTCGCGCCTCGCCTGCGCGCAATCGTGCACGTCGATGCCCAGGTGGTGACTCGTGCCGTGAACCATGTACCGGCGGTGGAACTGGTTCTCGGGCTTCACCGATTCCTCGGCGCTCACCGGCAGCAGACCCCATTCTGCCGTGCGCCTCGCGATGACCTCCATCGCGGTCGCGTGGATGTCGCGAAATCGGATGCCGGGCTTGACGATCGCGAATGCCGCGTCCGCCGCCTCGAGCACCGCGTCGTAGACGCGCCGCTGGGTCGTGCCGAACACCCCGTTGATCGGCAGGGTCCGCGTGATGTCGGCGGTGTAGTAGCTGTCGAGTTCGATGCCGGCGTCCATAAGGATGAGGTCGCCGGGAACGACGGCTCCGTCGTTGCGCGTCCAGTGCAGGATGCACGCGTGCGGTCCGCTTGCGGCGATCGTGTCGTAGCCGACGGCGTTGCCTTCAGCACGAGCGCGCCGGTTGAACGTGCCCTCGACGAGGCGTTCGCCGCGCGGGTGGGCGATGATCGCCGGCCGATCGGCGATCACGTCGTCGAAGCCGGCCCTGGTCGCGTCGACGGCTCGGCGCATCTGGTCGATCTCGTACGCGTCCTTGACCAGCCTCAGCTCGGAGAGGTCGCGGGCGAGGTCGAGGTCGCCGTCGGTCTCGAGCGCCTCGGATTCCGCCACGAGCAGCCGACGGCCGTCCACCTGGTCGGTGAGATCCCGGTCGCCGTCCCGAACGACGATGGTGTTCGCGTCGACGGCGTCGAGCACGTCGGCGAGGTCGTCGAGCGATGCCGTGGCGAGCGCGAGATCGCTTGCGACGCTGGCAAGCGGCGGGCGCGGGCCCGTCCAGAACTCCCCGATGTCTGGATTGGCGTAGAACTCGTCGGAGTCGCGCCCGGCGGCCTTGCGGAAGTACAGGGTGGCGTCGTGCCCGGCGTCAGTCGGCTCGAGCACGAGCACGCTGCCTGGCACCGAGTCGCTGCCCCAGCCGGTGAGATGCGCGAAGGCGGAGTGGGCGCGGTAGGCATAGTCGGTGTCGTTCGACCGCACCTTGGCCGCTCCGGCCGGGATGATGAGCCGCTTGCCCGCATACATCGCGGAAATTCTCGCGCGGCGGGCGGCGGCGTATGCCGCCTGTTCTCTCGCGGCCGGCGTGGTCTCGGCTCGCTCGGCCCACCTGCTCGAGATGTAATCCTTGAATGTGCTCGAAACCGGCACGGTCGATCGGTTTGTCGTTGCGCGGGGAGCCTCAGCCCTGTCGTCAGCCATGAGCCCATTCTCTCCCGCGCGGTGAAAGGGCCAAAGCCTGTCTCTTATACACATCTGACGCTGACGACGATCTACTCTGTGTAGATCTCGGTCGTC
>DMKW01000225.1:5709-8008 GCA_003454135.1 Microbacteriaceae bacterium | reverse complement strand
AGTCCCGCTGGGCAGAGTCTCGCCGGGCAGTATGGGTTCGGGCAGAGTCCTCCCCCGCACCGCCGGTTCGGGCAGACGGCCGCCTCGGCGCGGAATTCGCTGGACGTCCACGCTCGACGGCGGGATGAACCACGGAACGTTGTCGATCACCTCGATCCCCCAGCCGTCGCGATGAACGCCGTGGTGATGTTTCGAGCAGAGCAGTATCCCGTTGGCGAGATCCGTGCGCTCGATCGTCGACCACCATTCGATGTGATGGGCCTCGGTGTAGCTGGGCGGTCGGTGGCAACCGCGCACCGCGCATCCGTCGTCCCGTTCCGCCAATGCGAGGCGCTGCGCCCGGGTGAAGAGCCGCCGGGATGCGCCCAGGTCGAGAACTTCGCTCTTGCCGCCGAGCACCATGGGAATGATGTGCGCATCGGCGGCCAGGCGCCGGGCGGTGCCGGCCGAAATGGGTTGTTCGATGCCGTCGATGTGCGCTTCACCGAGGCCGCTCATCAGCGATTCGAGCGTCATGCGCACGACGATTGTGGCCGACGGCACCGGCACCTGCATGCTCGTGCACGAGTTGGCGTGACGCGCGATCTCGACGATCGCCGCGGCGGCAATCTGGGTGATGTTGCGCGGGTCGGGCAGCTGCTCATGGTTGTCACCGCACGCATCCGGTGTCTCCCCGCCCTCGATTCGCACCCGCCTGATCGCTCGCGATACCGCGGCGTCGATGCTTGCATCGAGGTGCGCCGAACCCACCGGATCGAGGTCTACGACGTACCGTTTCATGCCGTTGCGGCGGATGAATCTGCGCAACGAACACTGTTGGCTGAGCGCGTCTTCGCGCGGTTCGACGCCGTCGACATCCAGAACGTCACGAAAGCGAGTCGCGAGCTTGCGCACCGCATCCGCCGGATACTCCGCGGCCAGTGCGGCGAGCTGGCGTTCCGCATCGGCGAGTTCTTCGACGTCCGCCTGGGGTGTGACCTGCGAGAGTGCGGACACGATCCAATTGGCCGAGTCGAGTGGGATTCTGCCGTGGGAAAGCGCGTCGACGAGTGCCGGAAATAGCGGCGGCATCCGCTCCCCGACCAGACTCAGTCGCGGCGAGGTCGCCTCGCCGACGCGGCAGAAGCGAAACGCGTCGTCCGATGAGATCAGACCAATGCTCGAGAGCAGCGCGGCCGGGCTTGTCTGGCCCATTCGAGAGGCCAGACCCGCCGGACCGAGCGACGGTCGGGATCTCGTGACCACCTGACCTGCAAGTCGCGCCAGTTCGGCATCGATCTCATGCCGCCGCGCGAACGCTGCCTCGAGGGAGTGCAACAGCTCCGAGTCGGTAAAGGCATCAAGGGAGTCGTCGGGCGCACCGATCACACCGGTGAGCGTGTCCACACTCACCGCCGGTGACGCCATCGGGCTGTTCATGCTCGAATCGTCCCACCGACCACCGACATTCGGCACCGACAAACGGCACCTGACCAGCACTTCCTGTGGATAACCCTGCCAGCGTGCGCCTGTGGAGGAGAGGAGCCGATGGGCAGTTCTCGGGCGGGCGGCGACGCCGCGGCACGCCGCCACGATCACCAGGCGCCGGGCATCCGGGAGACAAGACGAGCAGCCCACGAAAAGCGCCCACAAAAGGGACGAAAGCCCCAATCGCCCGAAACCCGCCAAAGCAACGATGGAAACCAACAACAGAACGGGAGCATCAGATGGCAACCTACGACGTGGCACACCGCTCGGCGATCGTGACCGGGGCAGGTTCGGGCATCGGACGCGCCATAGCCCTCGAGCTCGCGGCGAATGGCGCATCCGTGATTGTCGCGGAGTTGAACGCCGATCCGGCCCAGGCTGTGGTGGACGAGATCCGCGCGGCCGGTGGCACGGCCGAGAAGATCGTCGGCGATGTGGCCGACCCCGACTTCGCCGTGGCCTGTGTGGCCGACGCGAACGCGCTCGCACCCCTGCGCATCGCGGTCAACAACGCGGGCATCGGCGGCGAGCAGGCCCTCATCGGCGACTATTCGCTCGAGAGTTGGCGCCGGGTGATCGAGGTCAACCTCAACGCCGTCTTCTACGGACTCAAGGAGCAGCTGCCCTCCATGGCGGAGAACGGTGGCGGATCCATCATCAACATGGCGTCCATTCTCGGGAGCGTGGGGTTCCCCTCCTCCTCCGCATACGTCACCGCCAAGCACGGCCTGCTCGGTCTCACGCAGAACGCGGCCCTCGAGTACGGTGCGAAGAAGGTGCGCACCAACGCGGTGGGTCCGGGCTTCATCCACACCCCCCTCGTGGACGCGAG
>DMKW01000225.1:3525-5446 GCA_003454135.1 Microbacteriaceae bacterium | reverse complement strand
CTGGCCTCGGATGCCGCGTCATTCATCTCGGGCAGCTACCACCTTGTGGATGGCGGGTATGTGGCGCAATAGGGGTTGGGATCTCTCGCTCAGGGATGACGTGGCGAAGCGAGTCTGGACTCATTAACGCGCTGCGCGATCGCGTCTGCGACTTCGGTGAAATCCTCGTGCGCCCAAAAGCGGAGAACGACCCAGCCCGATTGTTCGAGCACAGCCGTTGTCTCGATGTCACGAGCGGCATTTCGATCGATCTTGGGTCGCCAATAGTCGACGTTCGACTTGGGCTCCTTGTAATGCTGAGGGCATTGGTGCCAAAAACATCCATCGATGAAGACGGCGACCTTGACAGCCGTGAAGAGGATGTCGGCCGTGCGCCGTACCTGTGGCATCGGTCGGGCGGCGACTCGATAGCGATATCCAGCCGCGTGCAACAAGCGTCTTACCGCGAGTTCCGGCGAAGTATCCCGAGAGCGGTTCCCCTGCATCGATCGGCGAACGCCTTCATTCGTTGCCCAAGACATGCAGCAATATTACGAAGTTGCGATCGGTCCTGGCTACGGGACCCCATCGGAGAGACGAGGGCACGCATCTCCTCGGTGACATCCCAGAGTAAGGTGCGTATCGATTCGTGTCCTCCACAGGCAACTGCGGGCCGGGGTTTGCCACACCCCCACACCCCATCGTCATCCGCACCTGACAAGCTTGCCTGCGTGACAGACACCGACACCCGCGCATCCGCCATCCGGATTCTGCGCACCCTCGTGGGGCGCGACGACGCCGACTTTCATGAGGGGCAGTTCGAGGCGATCAGCGCGCTCGTGGATGACCGACGGCGGGCGCTCGTCGTGCAGCGCACCGGGTGGGGCAAGTCCGCGGTGTACTTTGTCGCGACGCTGCTGCTGCGCCGGCAGGGGGCCGGACCGACGATTCTCGTGTCGCCCCTGCTCGCACTGATGCGCGACCAGATCGCCGCCGCCGAACGCGCCGGGGTGCGGGCCGTGGCCATCAACTCCACGAATGCGCACGAGTGGGATGACGTGCGGCAACAGCTCGCGAACGACGACGTAGACGTGCTGCTCGTGTCGCCGGAGCGGCTCAACAACCCGTCGTTCCGCGAGACGCAGCTGCCCGAGCTCATGCGCCGCGTCGGCATGCTCGTCGTGGACGAAGCGCACTGCATCTCCGACTGGGGCCACGACTTTCGGCCCGACTACCGCCGCCTGCGCGACCTCATCGCGCAGATGCCGGTCGGTGTTCCCGTGCTTGCCACGACGGCGACGGCCAATTCGCGCGTGGTTCAGGATGTGGCGGAGCAGCTGGGCGCGGCAGGCGACGTTCTCACGATCCGCGGCCCGCTTGCCCGGGCATCCCTGCGCTTGGGCGTGCTGCGACTGCCGGATGCCCGCACACGCCTCGGCTGGCTGCTGAGCCACCTCTCCGAGTTGCCCGGCAGCGGCATCATCTACTCCCTCACAGTGGCCGGTGCCGAAGATACCGCACGACTCTTGCGGGATGCGGGCCACAACGTGCGGGCGTACACGGGCCAGACAGACACGGCCGAACGGGAGGAATCCGAACGCATGCTCAAGGCCAACGGAGTGAAGGCGCTCGTGGCCACAAGCGCCCTCGGCATGGGATTCGACAAGCCAGACCTCGGCTTCGTGCTGCACCTCGGTGCCCCCTCCTCCCCCGTCGCCTACTACCAGCAGGTGGGCCGCGCCGGCCGCGCGACCGACAACGCCGACGTTCTGCTGCTGCCCGGCGTGGAGGACGAGGCGATCTGGACGTACTTCGCCACCGCATCCATGCCGGGCGAAGCGCGTGCCACGGCCGTGCTCGACGCGCTCGCGGCCCACAGCGGACCACTGTCGACGCCCGCCCTCGAATCGCGGGTGGACATCCGGCGCACGCCACTCGAACT
>DMKW01000225.1:0-3389 GCA_003454135.1 Microbacteriaceae bacterium | reverse complement strand
GCGCATCGCCGCCGAACGCGTGGCCGAACAGCGGCACATGATCGAATACGAACGCACCGACGGATGCCGCATGGAATACCTGCAGCGGTCCCTCGACGACGACACGGCGGCCCCGTGCGGGCGCTGCGACAACTGTGCGGGCGCGTGGTATTCGGCGGACGTGTTGGATGACGCGGCGGCAACCGCAAGCTCATCGCTCGACCGCGTCGGCGTGCCCGTCGAGCCGCGCGCGCAGTGGCCGACCGGCGCCGATCGGGTCGGGGTTGCGGCGAAGGGCAAGATCGCGGTGGGCGACCGGATGCTCGAGGGTCGGGCCCTCGCGCGCCTCACCGACCTCGGTTGGGGTGGCACGCTGCGGGCCATCTTCGCTCCCGGCGCCGTCGACGGCCCGGCCAGCCCCGCGCTTCTCGCCGCGTGCGTGCGCGTGCTCGGCGAATGGCCCTGGGAGGAGCGCCCGAGCGCGGTCGTCTCCGTGCCGTCCCGATCCCGACCGCAGCTCATCGCATCCGTCGCCAACGGGCTCGCGGACGCCGGCAGGCTCCCCTACCTCGGCTCGCTCGAGCTCGCGGGTGGCGGCCCGACCGGCGGCCCGGGCGGCAACAGCGCGTACCGACTGGGCGGAGTGTGGAACGGTTTCGCGGTGAGCCCGGCGGTCGCGGCCGCGCTCGGAACCCTGTCGGGCCCGGTGCTGCTCGTGGACGACCTCGCCGACAGCCGCTGGACCATCACGGTTGCGTCCCGGTTGCTTCGCCGGGCCGGTGCGCCCGGGGTGCTGCCGTTCGCGCTCGCGCTGCGGGCGTGACGGGTTCGGCTGCCAGGGTCACCTGGGCCGGTCGCGGGGATTCGGCCGCTCATGGCCGGAAGGCCCACTCGGGCATCAGCCCATTGCTGAACATGGTGTCGAGCACAACCGCCATCCCGTAGTCCGGCTGGATCGCGCGGGCCTCCTCGATGTGTCGCCCGGCCAGGGTGCCTCGCCCGAGGGCCCAGTTCAGCCACCCGAGCATGCACAGCGGAGCGAGCCGATCGACCCCACTGACCCGCGACACGAGCGTCAGAAGCAGCTCGATGCCGCGTTCGATCCGTGCCGGATCGGGACGAGAGCCGATGCCGAGCATGAGGTCGCCGAGTTCGGCATCGGCCGCCGGGTCGCTCGACCCCTCCTGCTCGAAGTCGCGCCACATCCGGTCGCCCACGGCGAGGCTCGTTGCCCATTGCAGCATGACGTGGTCGCGCAAGGGCGGCCCCTGCAGCGCGAACAGAAGCAGTGCGCCGTTGGCGGCGATGGCGCCGTCATCCCAGGTCAGCGCCTCCTCGACGAACAGGGGAATGTCCGAGAGCGGCTCGAACTCCGCGGGGTCGGGGCGGTCGTGGTTCGGGTCTTCCCGCATCATCCGCTCGTAGATGCGTCGAAAATTGGCCAACTGCTTCTGGACCCGCTTCGCGGTGGCGGGGGCGGCATCCGGAACACGACCCTGCTCGATCTCTCCAACAGAAGACCTCTTCAGGCGCTCGGGGATGGCCGCCGCCGCTGACGATTCCGCGATCTCGGAAAGCGGATGGCCGCCTTCCGCAACGGCCGAGTCGAGATAGGACGCCCAGCCGTCGGCCGCATAACACAGCGAATCGCGGAGCTCGAAACCGGATAACTCGATGCGGCGGCCCAACAGCTCGGCAAACTCCCGGCGCGGGATGGCAGTGCCGCCCGCGAACTCGTCGTCGGTGCAGATCACCGGGATGATGGCGTCGACATCCGGGAGTTTGCACACCATACCGACGACGAAGGAGGCGAGACGCTTGTGGGTCGTTCTCGATTCCAGCGACGGCAGGTCGAAGCGAAGGGCGCCGCAGGTGCGCTTGCCTCGGAAGGCGATGAGCACGACGCTGTTGCGGGGCGTGAACCCCACCAATTCGGGAACCATCGCGAGGATGTCGGCGGGGCCGGAGACTTTGAGCACGAATGTCATGCACCCAGTGTCGGGAGGTTCCGGGCCGCCGGGCGGCTCGTTCGGCAGACTGTGGATAACCCGCTCACTTCGTCCGCTTGCCGGAACGTTGCTGGGCCGCCGGGCGGACGTGCTGAGCACCGAACCGAGTATCGCGCATCGCCGCTGTTCCGGTTCGGGAGTGGCGGCCGGAGCGGCCGACGGTGCACGAGTTCGTTGACCGCGCGGCTGTTCGAGCGGGCGCGCGGTCGACGAAGGGGCGCGCTGATGTTGGCCCGCCGACGAAGCGGCGCGCGGACGCGCAGCACGACAACGAGCAGCGCCCCTACGCGCTGACTTCCTCCACTTTGAGCTCGGCGCCGAAGATCGCGACGAGCAGCTGGCCGGTCCACTCGATGAGGTCCGCGTCGGCGAGCGGGATGCCCTGCCGCACCGGCAGCGGCACCGACACCGAATGCGTCTGGGCGAAATACCGCGCCCCGGGGAACATGCGCTGCAACCGGATCTGGATCGAGTCGGCGAGCTCCATCGATGCGACGCGGAGGTTGCCGCCCGCCGTCACGACCTCGCTGAGTCCGGCCTTCTGCGCCATCCGTCGCAGACGCGAGACGGCGATGAGGTTCTGCACCTGCACCGGCGGTTCGCCGTAGCGGTCGGTGAGCTCCTCGAGCACGTGGTCGATCGCGTCGACGGATGCCATGGGCGAGGATGCCGTCGAGAGCTTCTGGTACGCCTCGAGCCGCAACCGCTCGCTCTCCACATATTCCTCGGGAATGTGCGCATCCACGGGCAACTCGAGGCGCAGCTCGGTCTGGCCCTCGGCAACCTCACCGCGGAAGGTCGATACGGCCTCCCCGATCATCCGGAGGTAAAGGTCGAACCCGACCCCCGCGATGTGCCCGGACTGCTCGCCGCCGAGCAGGTTGCCCGCACCGCGGATCTCGAGGTCCTTGAGCGCCACCTGCATGCCGGCGCCGAGCTCGTTGTTGGCCGCGATCGTCGCCAGCCGGTCGTGCGCGACCTCACCGAGCGGCTTGTCGGCGTCATAGAGGAAGTACGCGTACGCGCGCTCACGACCGCGACCGACCCGACCGCGCAACTGGTGCAGTTGCGAGAGGCCGTACTTGTCCGCGCGGTCGATGATGAGGGTGTTCGCGTTGGCGATGTCGAGGCCGGTCTCGATGATGGTCGTGGAGACAAGAACGTCGAACTTGCGCTCCCAGAAGTCAACCATCACCTGCTCGAGCACATGCTCCGGAAGCTGGCCGTGTGCCACGGCGATGCGCGCCTCCGGCACGAGCTCGGCGAGCTGTGCGGCGACCCGGTTGATCGACGACACGCGATTGTGCACGAAGAAGATCTGCCCTTCGCGCAACAGCTCCCGGCGAATCGCGGCGCCGACCTGCTTGTCGTTGTACGGGCCGACGAAGGTGAGAATCGGAT
>DMKW01000152.1:6221-6641 GCA_003454135.1 Microbacteriaceae bacterium | reverse complement strand
ACGATTCGGAACAGATCCCCTGCGTTTTCCGCAAACGAGGGCAACCACGCCGAGTAGCTCAGCTGAGCTGAGTGCGCTCCACCCAGTCGAGGTACTCGGGGGTGACCGTGCCCGTGACGTACTCGCCGGTGAAGCAGCTCATCTCGAGCGACGTCACGTTCGACCCCTCGAGGATCGCGGCCTGCATGTCGGCCACCTCCTGATAGATGAGGTAGTCGGCGCCGAGCTCCGTCGCGATCTCCGGGATCTTGCGACCGTGGGCCACGAGTTCTTGCCGCGACGGCATGTTGATGCCGTACACGTGCGGGAAACGCACGGGGGGTGCGGCGGAGGTGAAGGTGACCTTGTTGGCTCCGGCCTCTCGCGCCATCTGCACGATCTCTTTGGAGGTCGTGCCGCGCACGATCGAGTCGTCGACGA
>DMKW01000152.1:3965-6015 GCA_003454135.1 Microbacteriaceae bacterium | reverse complement strand
CCGACGTAGCGGTTCTTGTAGAACCCCTCGCGGTATTCCACACCCAGCTTCTGCGCGACCTGCATCGCTGCGGGGCGGGCCGAGTCGGGGATCGGCATCACGACGTCGATGTCGCCCATGGGCGTGTACTTCGCGATCGTGTCGGCGAGCCGGTTGCCGAGCCGAAGGCGCGCCTCGTACACCGAGATGCCGTTCATGATCGAGTCCGGCCTGGCGAGGTAGACGTACTCGAACGAGCACGGCACGAGGCGGGGGTTCTTCGCGCACTGCTTGGAGATCATCTCGCCGTCGAGGGCGATGAAGATCGCCTCGCCCGGGGCGACATCCCGAACGAACTCGTAGCCGGCGCTCTCGAGCACGAGGGACTCGGATGCGACGATCCAGTCGGTGCCTACAAAGCCGCGTGGGCGCTTGCCCAGCACGAGCGGACGGATGCCGAACGGGTCGCGGAACGCGAGCAGCCCGTATCCCGGAATCATCGCGATGGTCGCGTATGAACCCTCAACGCGTTCGTGCACGCGTTCCACCGCCGCGAAGATCTGGTCGGGGTCGAGGTCGAGACCGGTGACCTGCTCCTGCAGCTCGTGCGCGAGCACGTTGACCAGAAGTTCGGTGTCCGAGCTCGTGTTGAGGTGCCGACGGTCGATGTGGAACAGCTCTTGGGTGAGCTCGCGTGTGTTGGTGAGGTTGCCGTTGTGCACGAGCACGATGCCGTACGGCGCGTTCACGTAGAACGGCTGGGCCTCCTCTTCGTTGGCCGCGCTGCCCTTGGTCGCGTACCGGCAGTGGCCGAGTCCCATATTGCCCGGCAGGGCTCGCATGTCACGGGTGCGGAAGGCTTCACGCACCTGGCCCTTGGCCTTGACCATGTGGAACCTGCGGCCCTCGGCTGTCGCGATTCCGGTGGAGTCCTGACCGCGGTGCTGCAGAAGCAGGAGGCTGTCGTAGACCTGTTGGTTGGCGGGTTCCGAAGAAACGATGCCGACAATGCCGCACATTCGCGCGCAGTCTCCAGACCGTAGAGTTGGGGGTGATTTAACCCAAGTCTTTCACGGTTCAGGAACGGAACACGAATGGCCAGCAAGTACGCCGAAGCGGGCGTTGACACGGCGGCCGGGGACCTGGCCGTGGAGCTCATGAAGGCCGCGGTCTCCAAGACCCACGGGCCGCAGGTTCTCGGCGGGGTCGGCGGGTTCGCCGGACTTTTCGACGTCTCGTTTCTGAAGTCGTTCGATCGCCCGCTGCTTGCGACGTCCACGGATGGCGTGGGCACGAAGGTCGCGATCGCCCAGGCGATCGACAAGCACGACAGCATCGGCATCGACCTCGTGGGAATGGTCGTCGATGACATCGTCGTTGTGGGTGCAACGCCGCTCTTCATGACCGACTACATCGCGTGCGGCAAGGTCGTGCCCACGCGCATCGCGGACATCGTGGCCGGCATCGCGCGCGGCTGCGCCGAGACGGGCACTGCCCTCGTCGGCGGCGAGACGGCCGAGCACCCCGGGCTCCTCGCGGTCGACGACTACGACGTCGCCGGCGCGGCGGTCGGCGCGGTCGAGGCCGACGCGCTGCTCGGTGCGCACCTCGTTGCGCACGGTGACGTCGTTATCGCGCTCGGGTCATCCGGCCTGCACTCCAACGGCTTTTCCCTCGTACGGCACGTGCTCGCTGGCAAGGGAATCGGCTACGCCGAGCACTCGAACGAGCTCGGCGGTCTCGTGGGCGAGATCCTGCTCGAGCCGACGAGGCTCTACACGAGCCCGCTCCTGAAGCTCATCGCCGACGAGCGCCTCGGATCGTCCGTGCATGCCCTCAGCCACGTCACGGGTGGTGGCATCGCCGCGAACCTCGCGAGGGTGCTCCCGGTGGGCAGCTGGGTCGAGGTGGACCGCGGCGCGTGGTCGCCCCAGCCGGTGTTTCGTGTGCTCGCCGAGTGGGGCGGCATGCAGCTCATCGAGACCGAGGGCACCTGGAATTTGGGCATCGGCATGATCGCCGTGGTCGCCCCGGATGCCGCGGAGGCCGTCATCACTCGCCTCGTCACCGG
>DMKW01000152.1:765-3844 GCA_003454135.1 Microbacteriaceae bacterium | reverse complement strand
GCCAAGGGCGTGGACGGCGGAGCGGTCCGGCTCGTCGGCAACTACGCCGGGTAGAACCGACCGCTCGTGACGTCTGGCCTTTGGCCCTATCCTGGGCGATTGGAAGGCACATCGCCGCACCTCACGCGTGAACTCGCCGTGAGTGGGCGCGGCGCTCCGAGGGCGGCTAGGCCGTCTTGTTCTGGTCGGACTCGAACTCGTCTTCCGAGTAGTCATCCGTGTAGTCGATGGCCGTGTTGAATTCTGGCCACTTCTCGAGGTCTTCCTCGAGGCGGGCGTCGACCGGAGCCCCCGTGACGGGGTGTGTGAGTTCGCGTTCGAGCGCGTTGTAGTTGGTGTCCGGGCTGAAGTATTTCAGCTCGCGGGCAACCTTGGTGTGCTTTGCTTTTTGACGGCCGCGCCCCATGGCTTGACCCCCTCACGATTCCTGCCCGAGCAAGCTCACAATTGCCTGGGGTTGACCAACAAGGAACTACGAAATCTAAAGGGCAACTTTAGCATGCGGGACCACCCCTCTTTGGCTCCGCGAGTACTCACGGGAACGGCGGCTAACGTTAACGGGTGACATCCTCTCCCGGGCACCCCTCCGTAGTGGTAATTGGTGCTGGCCAGGCCGGACTGTCGGTCTCGTTCTACCTTCAGCGGCTGGGTCTCGAACCCGGCCAGGACTTCGTAGTGCTCGACCGCGGGCCGTCCACCGGCGGTGCCTGGCAGTCGCGCTGGGAGGCTCTGCGCATCGGTTCGGCGCACCGCATCAACGACCTTCCGGGGATGGATGCCCTCGGCGTCAGTTTCGAGACCGCGGATCGCGCCCTCCCGGCCAGGGATGTCGTCGCGGACTACTACCGGCAGTACGAGGGGCACTACAACCTGCAGGTGCGCCGACCCGTCGACGTGAAGCGGGTCTTCAATCGCGGCGCCGAGCTCGTGGTCGGTCTCGACAACGAGGAGGTCACGACCGAGATCGTCGTCAACGCGACGGGCACGTGGGGCTCGCCGTTCGTGCCGTGGTACCCGGGACTCAACGACTTCGAGGGACGCCACGTTCACACGACCGACTACCGCTCGGCCGCGGAGTTCGAGGGCCAGAGCGTGGTCGTGGTCGGGGGCGGGACCTCGGCGATCGGCTTTCTGCTCGAACTCGAGAACGTGGCGTCCGATCTCACGTGGGTGACGCGCCGCCCGATCGAGTACCTCGACGGCGGCGAACTCAATTTGGAGGCCGGCGCCGCCGCGGTCGCGAAGCAAGACGAGGCGGCGCGCGCCGGCCGAGCCTTGCCGAGCATCGTCAGCGGCACCGGCATCCCGCGTACTCGTCGCATCCAATCCGGCATCGACCGCGGGCTTCTCGTCGCGAAGCCGATGTTCTCGGCGATCGAACCGCATGGCGTTCGTTGGGATGACGGTACATTCCAGGAAGCGGATGTGATCGTCTGGTCGACGGGATTCCGTCCGGAACTGCGCCACCTCGCGCCGCTCAAGTTGCGTGAGAAGGAGGGCGGGGTCTCGGTCGGCAACGGCTCTGCATGGAAGGATCCGCGTATATTCTTCGCCGGCTATGGGCCGCAGGCGAGCACGATCGGAGCGAATCGCGCCGGTCGCCAGATCGCCCGCCAGGTGATCGCGACCCTCTCCAACCTCGGCTGACCCGCCTCCGCAGCCACCCGGCCCCCACCCGCAATCGCGTTTCTCCGGAGGTCTTTCGCAATAACGAGCCAAATCGGGAAACCGGCAGAAATGACCATTTCGAGCGACAACCTCCGGAGAAACGCGTAGTCAGCGGCGGGCCGCTGGTGCGGTCAGCCGACGAGTATGGCGGCGCCGGCCGCTGCGATGACCTCACCGTCGGTGTTCAGCTCGATCGAGACATTCGCGTCGCCGAGGCGCAGTCCGCTCACCGAGAGCGAGCCGGCCAACGGGCTCGGCGAGACGCCGATCGTGGCAGATTGCGCATCCGGGCGAAGGCCCAACAGGCTGCCGAGCACCGAGACCGCCGCGGCGGCCGACCACGCCTGCGGGCGGCAGGCGGCCGGATACGGAACGGGCGATGCGAAGGTCGAGGAGGCATCGCCCGAGTGCAGTTCCGGCATGCGGTAGTCGAAACCGGATGCGGCGGCGAGGAGCCCGGAAACGAGCGCGCCAGCCTCGGCGGTGAAGCCGTCCCGGCTGAGACCGTGGATGGCGATTGCGGTGTCGTGAGTCCACACGCTGCCGCCGTGATAACTCAGCGGCCAGTATCCGGCGGAATCCGTGGACATCGTGCGGAGCCCGAATCCGGAGTTGAGCTCGGGGGAGACGAGGCGGCGCGCCACGAGCGCGGCCTGGCGGCCGTCGAGCAGGCCGGTGCCGAGCAGGTGCCCGAGGTTGCTCGTGACGGTGTCGACGGCGCGCTTCTGCGAGTCGAGCGCGATCGCCGGATACGCCCCGTCGGCATCCTGGATCCAGAAGGTCTCGTTGAACCGGGACTTCAGGCGCGCGGCCCAGGCGCGCCATTCGGCTCCCCCCTCGACGCCGAAATGGTCGAGCAGCTCGGCGCCGTGGCTCGCAGCCTCGAACGCGTAGGCCTGCACTTCGCACAGGGCGATCGGCCCGTCGGCGAGCGTTCCGTCGCGCCACTGCACGGAGTCGCCCGAGTCCTTCCAGCCCTGGTTGGCAAGACCCCTGCCCGTTGAATCGATGTATTCGAGCAGGCCGTCGCCGTCCGCGTCGCCGAAGTCCCGCATCCATTCGAGGGCGGCGACGAGCTGCGGAATCATCGAGCGCACTTCGTCGCCGGGCAATCCCCAGCGCCAGGCGTCGTGCAGCAGGCACACCCAGAGGGCGGTCGCGTCGACGGTGCCGTAGTAGAGCGGCGGCAGGGAGATGTTCTCGCCCGGAATCTCGAGCGCGCCGCGGCGGAGCTCGTGCATGATCTTGCCGGGCTGTTCGGCGGACTCGGCGACGGATCTGGTGCCCTGGAGCCCGGCGAGAACGCGCAGGGTGTCGCCGGCGAGCCGGGTGCCGAGGGGGAGCATGAAGCGAGCGGCCCAGATGGAGTCCCGGCCGAAGAGCGTGAAGAACCAGGGGGCGCCGGCCGCGA
>DMKW01000152.1:0-666 GCA_003454135.1 Microbacteriaceae bacterium | reverse complement strand
GCATCCGCATCCGCTGCCTCGATCGACCAACCCAGCCGGCTCGATCCCTTCGCCGGGATGGTGACCACCCAGGTGAGCTCGAGCGCGCCGTCCGCCGAGACCGCGACCGCCGCGCCCCTAGCACGCAGCGATGCCGTGATCGCGTTCCTGCCCCACGCCGCAGACTCGCCGTCGACCGTGATCTCGGCGAGGGCCTCGCCGAGCCCGGCCTTCACCATGTCCATCTCGGCGAGATCGCTCGCGAGCCGCACGACGACGGTGCTGCTCACCTCGTGCCCGAGGGCCGACTCGAAGATGAGCGACTCGACCGCGCCAGTCGTCGTGACGGTTCGCCGGTGCACAACGCGCACCCGCGGGTCGGCCGTCGAGTCGTCGAGGTGACGAAGCAAACCGATGAATGCCACACTCTCCGCCCCGCCGGGAACAGTGGCGATATGTTCGGCCTCGAGACCGTCGTACCGCACGTCGATGGTCGAGACGATGCGCACGTCGGAGTGATAGATGCCGTGGATGGCACCCGAACCCATCGCGCCGGAGCGCGACGACCACGCCTGGGTGGGAGCGCGCAGGATCACGATCTCGTCGTGCAGGAGCGGCTGGAGTGTGGCGTTCATGTGGTGTGAAACTTCCTTGCGGGGTTGATGGTCAGTGGGCGAGTGGTTGGGA
>DMKW01000151.1:5624-9674 GCA_003454135.1 Microbacteriaceae bacterium | reverse complement strand
ATGCAGTCGGCCGAGAGCGCGCCTATCGTTCAGGGATGAGACGAATACTGCCGTGGCTCGCCGGCGCGGTCGCCCTGACCGCCATCTTCGGTTCGCTCTACGTCGCCCTCCAGCAGATGGAGCGCCTGGGTGCGGATGACGTGCCGCAGCGCCTCGCGAGCCAGGTCGCGAGCGAGCTGCGTGGCGGTTCCGCGCCCGACCTCTCCCCGCGCACCGTGGACCTCTCGTCCAGCCTTTCCGCGTTCGTGATCGTGTACGACGCGAAGGACGACCCGGTCTCGGGCAACGGCGAATTGCACGGGGGGCTCGCGTCCGTGCCCCGCGGGGTGCTCGACGGCACCCGGCACGGCGGCTTCGCCCACCACGTGACCTGGCAGCCCGAGCCTGGTCTGCGCTTCGCGACCGTTGAGATCGCCGTGGGCGATCGGGTGGTGCTCGCCGGCGAATCGCTCGCGCCGACGGAGGCGCGCATCGACTCGCTCGGCCTGATCATCGCGGCCGGCTGGCTCGGCACCATGTTCCTCGGGGTGGCGTGCTTCGTGCTGTGGTGGCTGTTCGGACGGTGGGAGCCGAAGGCGGCGATTCAGCGAAGCTAGGCCGTGGCGATGGCCGCGACGCACTGCCGCGCGATCTCAAGCTCCTCGTTCGTGGGGATCACGAGCACGGCGACCGGGGAGCCCTCCGGGGAGATGAATCGCGCCTTCTTCGAGGCGAGCTCGTTTCGGTCGACGTCGACGGCGATGCCGAGAAACTCGAGGCCCGAGAGCGTGCGCCGCCGCAGCAGGGCGTTGTTCTCGCCGACCCCCGCCGTGAACACGAGCGCGTCGAGGCCGCCGAGGTGCGCGATGTACGCACCGATGTACCGACGGATGCGGTGGCGGTAGACGGCGAGCGCGCGCTCCGCGACCTCGTCCCCGCGCGACGCCGCCTCCTGCACGTCGCGCATGTCGCCGTTGCCGGTGAGGCCGAGCAGGCCGCTCTGGCGATTGAGCATGACGTCGAGGTCGTCGAAGTCGAGGCCGGCCTGCCGGTGCAGGTGGATGAGCACCGCGGCGTCGATGTCGCCGGAGCGGGTGCCCATGACGAGGCCCTCGAGCGGCGTCATGCCCATGCTCGTCTCGATCGACACTCCCCCGTCGATAGCCGACACGGATGCGCCATTGCCGAGGTGCAGCACGATCGTCCTGAGTTCGCCGAGCGGGCGGCCGAGGAAGCGCGCGGTCTCCTGCGACACGTACTTGTGGGAGGTGCCGTGGAATCCGTACCGGCGCACGCCGTGCTTCTCGGCGAGGGCCGCATCGATCGCGTAGGTGTACGCCGCGGGCGGCAGGGTCTGGTGGAAGGCCGTGTCGAAGACCGCGATGTGCGGCACATCCGGCAGTGCCTTGCGCGCCGCCCGGATGCCGAGAAGGTTCGCCGGATTGTGCAGGGGCGCGAGCGCCGACAGTTCGTCGATCTGCGCCTCGACCGCGTCCGTGACGACGACAGCCGCGCTGAACAGCGAGCCGCCGTGCACCACGCGGTGCCCGACCGCGGTGATCTCGTGGCCGGTGCCGAGGACTTGGAGCACCCGCCGCATCCCGGCCTCGTGGTCGGGGATGTCCGAGCCCGGTTCCCCCACCCGTTCTACGATACCGCTGAGCACCGCCTCCTCGCTGTCGAGGTCGACGAGCTGGTACTTGATGGACGACGAACCCGAGTTGACTACGAAGATCTGGGTCACTGTGCGACTGCGCTCCCTGTTACTGCGTTCGCTGCCTCGGCGGAGGCCGAAATCGACTGGGCCGAGATCGTTTGGGCCTGGATGGCGGTGATCGCGACCGTGTTGACGATGTCCTGCACGAGCGCGCCGCGGGACAGGTCGTTCACCGGCTTGCGCAGGCCCTGAAGCACGGGCCCGATGGCCACGGCGCCGGCGCTGCGCTGCACGGCCTTGTATGTGTTGTTGCCCGTGTTGAGGTCGGGAAAGATGAACACGGTCGCACGGCCGGCGACCTCGGATCCCGGCATCTTGCTGGTGCCGACGGACGCGTCGACCGCGGCGTCATACTGGATCGGGCCGTCGACCATGAGATCGGGGCGCCGGGCCCGCACGAGTTCGGTGGCCTCGCGCACCTTCTCCACATCCGCCCCCGCACCGGATTCCCCCGTGGAGTACGAGAGCATGGCGATGCGCTGTTCGATGTCGAACTGGGCGGCCGTCGCCGCCGAGGAGATCGCGATGTCGGCGAGCTGTGCCGCGTTGGGGTCGGGGTTGATCGCGCAGTCGCCGTAGACGAGCACGCGATCCTCGAGGCACATGAGGAAGACGCTCGAGACGACGGAGACGCCGGGATTGGTCTTGATGATTTCGAAGGCCGGCCGGATGGTGTGCGCGGTTGTGTGGGCAGCTCCGGAGACCATGCCGTCGGCGAGGCCGAGGTGCACCATCATCGTGCCGAAATAGGAGACGTCGGTCACCGTGTCCAGCGCGATCTCGAGGGTCATCCCCTTGTGGGCCCGCAGTCGGGTGTACTCCTCGGCGAACCTCTCCCGCAGTGCCGGGTCGAATGGACTCAGGATGTCCGCCTCGCTGATGTCGAGTCCGAGTTCGGTCGCGCGCGCCCGAACCTCGCTCTCGTGGCCGAGGATCGTGAGCTTTGCCACGCCCCGGCGCAGGAGGGTGCTCGCCGCGCGCAGGATCCGATCGTCGCCGCCCTCGGGGAGCACGATGTGCTGGGGGTTGGATCGCGCCCGGTCGAGCAGGTCGTACTCGAACATGAGCGGCGTCACAACCTCGGATCGGCTCACGTCGAGCAGCCGCAGCAGCAGGTCGGAGTCGACGTGCTCCTCGAAGAGGGCGAGAGCGGTGTCGTACTTGCGCTGCGAATCCACGGCGAATCGGCCGCGCGTCTGGGTGATGCGCAACGCGGTGTCGTATGTGCCGAGCCCATTGCGGATGATCGGCAGGGAGTTGTCGAAGCCGTCGATGAGCAGCTCGATCTGCGGCAGCAGGTCGAAACCACCGTTGAGGATGATGCCCGCGAGCGACGGGAACGTGCCGGCCGAGTGTGCCATGAGCATCGCGAGGATCACGTCCGACCGGTCGCCCGCGACCACGACAACGCCGCCCTCGATCAGTCGCGTGAGCACGTTTTCCATCGACATCCCGGCGACGACGACGCCCAGCACCTCGCGGCCGAGGAGCTCGGGGTCGCCCTTGAGCAGGCTGCCTTCCGTCGCCCCCATGAGCGAGGCGAGGGTCGGAGCGATCATGAACTTGTTTTCGGGGATCGCCCACACCACGAGGGCCGGCTCGTTCTCAGTCAGGGCCTTCATGATCTCGTCGAGCCGGGCAGGGTCGGCACGGTTGACCACGATGCCGAGCACGTGCGCGTGAGCGCTGTCAAGTTCCTGGCGAGCGAGCGTGAAGATCTGGCGCATGTCGTCGGGCGTGCGGCCGCCGAGGTCATCCGTCTGCTGCCCGCCGAGCACGAGCAGCACAGGCGCGCCCAGGTTGGCCGCGATCCTCGCGTTGAACCCGAGCTCGGTCGGGCTGCCGACGTCGGTGTAGTCGGAGCCGAGAATCACGACCGAGTTGCACTGGCGTTCTACCGCCTTGTAGCGGGAGAGGATTTCGCTGAGCGCCGCCTCCGGATCGTTGTGCACGTCTTCGTAGCTCACGCCGACGCACTCGTCGTAGTCGAGGCCGACGCCGTCGTGAGCAAGCAGCATCTCAAGCACGTAGTCGCGCTCGCTGCTCGACCTGGCCACGGGCCGAAAGACGCCCACGCGCTCCGTCTCGTGGCTCAGGGTGTCGAGAACGCCGAGCGCGACGGTCGACTTTCCCGCGTGTCCTTCGACGGAGGTGATGTAGATGCTACGGGCCACCCTCCACAGCCTAGGCCGCCCGGCTGGGCTCCACTCGGGACCATTGGCCCGGTGGTTCTCGACGCGCGCTTCTCCGGAGGTATCGGTGCTGCGCGGGCCACTCCGCCCGCAAATCCGCCGCGCGATTCCGTCCGGCGGGTCAATCCTCCGGAGAAACGCGTGTTCGGCGGGGCATCGGCG
>DMKW01000151.1:587-5468 GCA_003454135.1 Microbacteriaceae bacterium | reverse complement strand
TCGGCGGGGCATCGGCGCAAAGAAAAGACCCCTCGCGCACCCGCCAGAGCCCGGTTACCCTTGCTACGTTTCCGTCCTGGGGGAGTTGGCCTGGATGGCGCCACGCGAGGAGCCTCACACAGTTTAGCGCGACATCGGATCAGATCAGAATGGCGAGCGGATTCTCGATTCGCCTGACGAAGGCGGCCATCCACTCGGCCGCCACCGCCCCGTCGACGACCCGGTGATCCGCGGAGAGCGTCACCGTCATCACCGTGCCGACCACCAGCCGGCCGTCTTCGACGACCGCGCGCTGTTTCGTCGCGCCGACAGCGAGGATGCCGGACTGCGGCGGATTCAGGATCGCCGCGAACTCGTCGACACCGAACATGCCGAGGTTGGACACCGCGAAGCTGCCGCCCTCAAGTTCCTGTTGCTTGAGCCGACCACTCCTCGCGCGTTCGGCGAGGTCGGCGATCTGTTCGCTGATCGCCGTGAGGGTCAGTCCGTCCACGCCGCGGAGCACGGGCGTGAGGAGTCCGCCGTCCGTGGAGACCGCGACGGAGAGATCCACTCGCTTGAAACGCCTCGTCGCGTCATCGGTCCAGATGGCATTGGCCGCCGGAACGTCCACGAGCGCCCCTGCGACGGCCTTCACCACGAAGTCGTTGACCGAGATCTTGCGCGGCGAGGCGGCGTTGATCTCGGTTCTGAGGGCGAGGAGCCGGTCGACGCGGCAGTCCGCGGTGACATAGAAGTGCGGCACCGTCGACTTGCTCTCGGTGAGCCTGCGCGCGATCGCGCGACGCATGCCGGTGTGCGGAACGTCGGTGAATCCGGATGCGGCAAGTCCGTCACGGCGCTCTCGATTCTCAAGCTCGTGCAGCAGCCCGGAAGAATCGAGAGCGGCAGCCGGATCATGTTCGAGGGAAAGGATCTCGTGTCGCTCGATGACGCGGCAATGCGCGACATTCGCGGCAACCGGATCGCAATGATCTTCCAGGAGCCGATGTCCGCGCTNNGGCGGGGCGGGCGGGGGGGGGCGCGGGCGCCCCCGGGGCGGCCTGCACGGGCGGCGCGCGGGGCGCGAGCCTGTCCAGGTCGCGCCGTACGATTCGCCCGTTCGGTCCGCTGCCGACGACACCCGACAGGTCGAGTGAGCGTTCCTTCGCGATGCGACGCACGAGCGGGCTCGCGAACCGCCGTTCGCCAGAGGCAGGCGCAGCGGCGGGAGCGGGAGCCGCGACAGCAACGGGAGCAGCGGCAACAGCGGCGGGAGCCGCGAGAGCAGCGACAGCGGCCGGAACCGCCACAGCAGCAGCAGCAGCAACCGACGGGGCCTCCCCGGCGAGGAGAGCCGCGACATCCGGCTCCGCCTCGCCGGCAGCGGCGATGACACCGATCGGCGCGCCGACCTCGACCGACGCGCCCTCTTCGACGAGGAGGCGCACGAGCACTCCCTCAACCTCGGCGGCGTATTCGACCATTGCCTTCTCTGTCTCGATTTCGGCGAGAGGTTGGCCGATCGCCACCGTGTCCCCCACCTTCACGAGCCAGGTCTGCAGGGCCGCTTCCGTGGAGTTGGCGAGAACCTCGGGCATCCGCACGATCGTGGCCATCAGCGACCGCCCATGCCGCGCTTGATCAGCTCGAGAGCCGCCACGACTTCCTCGGTGCGGGCGATCGCCGCGCGCTCGAGAACGCGGGAAATGCTCGGGCTCGCCTCGCCGCCGGTCACGCGCTCCACCGGCTGGTCGAGGTAGTCGAAGAACCGGCGCTGGATCTCGTCGGAGAGCCACCCGCCATAGGACGTGCCGCGCGCGCCCTGCTCCACGAGCAGAACGCTGTTGGTCTTGCGAATGCTCGCCCCGATGGTGTCCCAGTCGATCGAGGCCCGGTCGAGCCACCGCAGGTCGATCACATCGGCGTCGATGCCGGTCTGCTCCACCGCCTCGAGGGAGTGCTTGACCATGTTGAGGTAGCTGATGACCGTGACGTCGTTGCCTTCCCGGCGCAGCGCGGCCGTGCCGAGGGGAATGCAGTAGTCGAGGTCTCCCGCCGGCACCTCGCCGGTGTCGCCGTACAGGTCGACGTGTTCGATGACGAGCACCGGATCCTGCAGGGCGAGCGCCGTGTTGATGAGACCGATGTAGTCGGCCGGCGATGACGGAGCCACGATGCGCCAGCCGGGGCTCGTGGCGAATATTCCGGCCGGATCCATGAGGTGCTGGGACCCGTACCCAGACCCCATGGCCACCTTCGTGCGCAGGACGAGCGGCACGGGGTTCTCTCCGCCGAACATGTGGCGCGCCTTGCCGATCTGGTTGAAGACCTGGTCGGCCGCGACCCACATGAAGTCCGGGTACATGAATTCGACGACCGGACGGTAACGCCCGTCGAGTGCCATGCCGCCACCGAGGCCCGCGAAGGCGTTCTCGCTGATCGGCGTGCCGAGCACGCGGCCCTCGTATTTCTTCGCGAGGCCCTTCGTGGCGCCGTTCGTTCCGCCGTTGAGGCGGTGCACGTCTTCACCGAGCACGACGATGCGCTCGTCCTGCCCCATTCGGCGGTCCATAACCCCGGCAACCGCGTCGACGAATTTCTTCGTCTCGGTTTCGCCTGCGTACGCGGTCGGTTCGAGCGTGCGCACGCCGTTCAGCTCGCTCGCATCACCGCGCACGCCCACATTGACGAAGTCGGTGTCCGGCCACAGCTCCGGACGGATGCGGCGCTTGCCCGCCGACTCCGGGTCGGCTTCCAGAAGCTGGGCGACGGCATCCCGCATGGCCGACTGCGCCTGCTCGCGCACCGAGGCGACACCGGCCTCGTCGATCTGGCCGAGCGCGATCATCTCACGGGCGACCCGGTCGAGCGGGTCGCGTGCACGCCACTCCGCCTCCTCTTCCTTGGTGCGGTAGCCGAAGGCACTGCCGGGGTACGGACCGTTCTGGTGGAAGAAACGGTAGACCTCAACCTCGATGACTGCGGGGCCCTGACCGGAACGCATGAGCTTCTCGGCGTCCTTCATCGCGAGATGCACGGCGAGCGGGTCCATGCCGTCGACCCGCCAGGACGGGATGCCGAAGCCGAGCGCGCGGGCGGAGAGGCGCGGCTCGCCGGTTGCTTCCGCGACGGTGGTCGATACCGCGTAGAGGTTGTTTTCGATGAAGAAGGCCAGCGGCAGCTTCCACGCCGAGGCGAGGTTCATTGTCTCGAGCACCGAGCCGATGTTGATGGCGCCGTCCCCGAAGTAGCTCACCGTGACATCCGCCGTGCCGGCGTGCTTTTGCGCCCAGGCGTTGCCGGCCGCGAGCGGCACGCCCCCGCCGACGATCGCGTTCGTGCCGAGCGCGCCGGCCTCGAACCACTGCAGGTGCATCGATCCACCACGCCCGCGGCAGTAGCCCTGCGCGAGACCGAGAATCTCGGCGAGAGTTCGCTGGAGCACGGTTTGGATGCCGTCCGTGACGAGCGAGGCCGGGTCGAGCACGCCGCCGGAAACGTGGTTGATCGCCTTGGCGAGAAACTGGTGGTGCCCTCGGTGCGATCCGTTGATCGCGTCCGTCGACCCGAGACCGACGATGGAGCCGACCGCGCCACCCTCCTGGCCGATGCTGGAGTGCGCCGGGCCGTGCACGAGGCCGTCGCCGGCGAGTTCGAGCACGGTTTCTTCGAACGCGCGGATGAGGTGAAGCTGACCGAGCATGGTGGCCAGGAGCGCGGGGTCCGCGCCTTTCCAGTCCTGTGCGGTGGTCGTGAGCTCCAGCCAGGGGGCCTTCGGATCCAAACGTCGTCGTTTAGGCATGTACACGGTCTCCATTGGTCTCGCCGATCGCGCGGACCGACTACATGTGACCCATATCGTATCGCCGATTGAATCCAATACCAATGTATTTTTGGCTCAATTGCCAGATTTTCCACACCGAATCGACCTTTTGGATACAATCAAGGCTAGCGGACACGAACGAAGGAGTTCACGATGGCACACGGCATCCCCGGCCTGCGCGGCACGGAGCACATTGGCTTCACGGTGCCCGACCTCGACGTGGCCGAGCGGTTTTTCGTCGACGTGATCGGGTGCGAACTCGTCTACTCCCTCGGGCCGTTCGCTCATCCCGACGACGATTGGATGCTCGAACACCTCGGCGTGCACCCGCGCACGGTCATGCGCGAACTCCGCTTCTTCCGGTGCGGTCACGGCCCCAACTTCGAGGTTTTCCAATTCGAATCGGCGGACGGTGCCGCCCCGGAGCCGCGCAACAGCGACATCGGAGGGCACCACCTGGCCTTCTACGTGGACGACTTCGATGCGGCCCTCGACCACCTGCGGGCGAACGGCGTGGAGATCATGGGGGAACCGACTCCGAGTTCGAGCTGGAGCGCCGGACAGCGCTGGGTGTACTTTCGCAGTCAGTGGGGAATGCAATTCGAGCTCGTGAGCTTTCCGAATGGCAAGGCCTACGAGAAGGATGCGACCGTTAAGCTGTGGCATCCAGCCCACCCCGCCGAATGACGGCCAGCACCTGACCGGACGGACCCCATGGCCACCTCCCCCAGCCGCGATGGAAGCGCCGGCCACCGCATCGCCACCCGATTGCGCGAGGCGATTCTCACCGGCGCCTACGCTCCCGGGGCGCGCATCCGCCAAGAGGACCTCGCCGAAGAGTTCGGTGCGAGCCGCCTTCCGGTGCGCGAGGCACTCCGCATTCTCGAATCGGACGGTCTCATCACCCTCGTCGCGAACACGGGCGCCTGGGTGGCTCACCTCAGCCTCGCCGAATGCGAGGAGATGTACCAGATCCGCGAACGTATCGAACCGTTGCTGCTGCGCTACAGCATGCCCAACCTGTCGCCCGAGACCTTGGATCGCCTCGAGGAGCTCGCCGACGAGATGCAATCCGG
>DMKW01000151.1:0-477 GCA_003454135.1 Microbacteriaceae bacterium | reverse complement strand
GTGCACCGGCTCTGGAACTCGACCCAGCACTACCGCCGCGCCTTCACGATGCTGATCGGCCCGGAAGGCAACCGGGCGGTGCACTATGAGCACCAGCTGCTCGTCGGCGCGCTGCGTCGCGGCGACGGCGAGGATGCCGAGCGCGTGTTGTCCGGCCACATCCGACGCACGCGACTCGAGCTCTCGAAGCATCCGGAGCTGTTTGCTACGAACTAGCGAGTTCTCAGGCGAATCGAGTCAGGAACTCGACATTCGACGGGTCGGCGGCGAGTTCGCCGCTCTCGATCACCATCCGGTTGCTGATGGCGAGCGTCGCGCGCATCGTGTCGGCCAGGGGCAGTCGTTTCTCTCTACGAAACGGTCGCCCGCCGCTCCCCCACGATCGATTCGTCATCGCGCGCCGGAACATCCCGTAAGATTCTTCATGGCCGTTCCCGCCCTCATGGGGTCGGCCCGCCAGGAGAATTCGCCTAGTGG
>DMKW01000120.1:2854-4868 GCA_003454135.1 Microbacteriaceae bacterium | reverse complement strand
CCGGCCACCGCGACGTGCCCGGCCGGCGGAAAGACCGTGTCGAACGCAGACCAACTCCAGGCGGCGCTTTCGGCGGCGAAGCCGGGCGCGACGATCGTGCTGGCTCCCGGAACGTACGTCGGCAACTTCCAGGCCACGACATCCGGCACCGCGGCCAACCCCATCACCCTGTGCGGCGAGAGCGCGTCGATCCTTGACGGCGACTCGACGGGCAAGGGCTACGTGTTCCACCTCGACCGGGCGTCGTACTGGCACCTCGTCGGATTCTCGGTGCGCAACGGACAGAAGGGCGTCGTCGCCGACGGCACGGTCGGCTCCGTCATCCAGGGTCTCACCGTCTCCGGCATCGGCGACGAGGGAATCCACTTGAGGGCGACGAGCACCGACAACCTCGTCACCGGCAACACGGTCAGCAACACCGGGCTGCTCAAGGCCAAGTTCGGCGAGGGAATCTACATCGGCACCGCCAAGAGCAACTGGTGCGACTACAGCGGCTGCCAGCCAGACAAGAGCGACCGCAATGTGATCTCGAAGAACACGATCTCGCACACCACGGCAGAGAACGTCGACATCAAGGAGGGCACGACGGGCGGAACCCTGAGTGGCAATTCGTTCGACGGCTCGGGACTCAGCGGTGGCACCGACTCCTGGGTGGACGTGAAGGGCAACGACTGGATCATCGAAGGCAACACGGGCACCACCTCGCCGAAGGACGGATTCCAAACCCACCAGATCGTGGACGGCTGGGGCACGAGGAACGTCTTCCGCAACAACATCGCACACGTGAACGGGCCCGGTTTCGGATTCGCTCTCAGGCCAGCCCTCAACAACGTCGTCGAGTGCAATAACACGGTTGCAGGCGCCGCGAGCGGCACCAGCAATGTTTCCTGCACCGGTGGGTAGCGACCGCCTCGCGAGCGCCATCCACACTTCGACCCGAACGAGGAGAGAAAACCATGAGTGAACACCCGAGCACCACATCCGCACTGCCCGTCATCGTCGAAAACCCCCGGCTCACCGTCATCGGCACCGGCTACCTCGGCGCCACCCACGCCATCTGCATGGCCATTCTCGGCTTCGACGTGCTGGGAGTGGATGTCGACGCGAGCAAGGTGCGCGCACTCGCCGACGGGCGGGTGCCGTTCTTCGAACCCGGCCTCGCCCAGAAGCTGCGGGAGGCGCTCGACTCCGGCCGGTTGCGCTTCGGTACCGACTTCGCCGAGGCGGCGGAGTGGGGCGACGTGCATTTCATCTGCGTCGGAACCCCGCAGGCCAAGGACTCGAACGCGGCCGACATGACCTACGTCGACCTCGCGTTTGCCGAACTCAGCAGCCGCATCACGCGCCGCTCGCTCATCGTGGGCAAGTCGACGGTGCCGATCGGCACTGCGGCCCGACTCACCGAGCTCGTGCGCACGGCGTCGCCGGCCGGTGCCGAGGTTGAGGTGGCGTGGAACCCCGAGTTCCTGCGCGAAGGCTACGCGGTGCAGGACACCCTCCAGCCGGACCGGCTCGTGTTCGGCGTCATGTCGGAGTGGGCCGAGCTCCAGCTGCGTGCGGCGTTCCGCCCCATCCTGGAGGCCGACACCCCGCTCGTCGTCTGCGACCTCCCCACGGCGGAACTCGTCAAGGTCGCTGCCAACTCGTTCCTGGCCACCAAGATTTCCTACATCAACGCGATGGCCGAGGTCTGTGAGGCGACGGGAGCGGACGTCAACCTGCTCGCCACGGCCCTCTCATACGACACCCGTATCGGTGCGCGTTTCCTCAAGCCGGGCCTCGGGTTCGGCGGGGGCTGCCTGCCGAAGGACATCAGGGCCTTCGCACACCGGGCGGAGGAGCTCGGCGTCGGCCAGGCCGTCGCGTTCCTCCGAGAGGTGGACGGCATCAACCAGCGCCGTCGCACGCGCACGGTCGACCTCATCCGCGAGCTCGCCGGCGGCGACCTCGACGGCGTTCGGGTCGCGGCCCTCGGCGCGGCGTTCAAGCCCAACTCCGACGACATCCGTGACGC
>DMKW01000120.1:2381-2702 GCA_003454135.1 Microbacteriaceae bacterium | reverse complement strand
CAAACGCCCGCCGGTCGTTCCCCGATCTCGGCTATGCGGATTCGCTCGCCGAAGCAGTCGACGGCGCAGATGTCGTCGCGTTGCTCACCGAATGGCAGGAGTTCCGCGACGCGGACCCTGACGACCTCGGCGCGCTCGTGGCCCATCGCCGGGTCGTCGACGGACGTCACGCCCTCGACGCGGATGACTACCGCGCCAAGGGATGGGAATACCGGGCACTTGGGCGCCCGGCACAGCCGCGCACCGTGGCGCTCGTGTCCGACGATCGGGACGAGGTACTCCTGTCCGCCTAGTCAGCCGTGATGTGGGGCCCCCGGGGTG
>DMKW01000120.1:0-2210 GCA_003454135.1 Microbacteriaceae bacterium | reverse complement strand
CTGAGCCAGCGCAAGGGCATGCCCATCGCGCAGGTCGAGCAGATGCTCGAGCGCGTGACCGGCATCGCCGCGAGTGTCGGACTCGACTACCATTTCGACCACGTGCACCAGACGAACACGGTCAAGGCGCACGAGCTCATCCACTACGCCAAGGCGAAGGGGCGCCAGCTCGACATGAAGGAGCGCCTGCTCAAGGCCTACTTCGTCGACGGGCGGCATGTGGGCCGGGTGCAGGAACTCGCCGATCTTGCCGCCGAAATCGGGCTCGACCGTGAGGATGTCGTGCGCGCCCTCGAGACGAATGAGTACCTTGCCGAGGTGAAAGCCGACGTCGCCCTCGCCACCGAGTACGGCATCCAGGGCGTTCCTTTCTTCGTGATCGACGGCAAGTACGGAGTGTCGGGCGCCCAGGATGCCGAAACGTTCGCTAACGTGCTTGCACAGGTTCGCACCGAGAGAGAAGCCAGCCAATGACGAATTCGAAGACCCTTCCTCTTCAGATCGTCGGAGATCCGGGGGCTGCGGTGTGCGACGGGGACTTCTGCGAGATTCCCGACCACCACGAGCAGGCCGTCGTCAATCGCCGCCTCGACCAGGACCTGGTCTGAACTTTCGCGTGGCTCGGACGGGAGGCCGACTGTCGGCTTGGCTCGTCACTGGTGAACGTTGCCGACTTCGAATCGGCGTGGAGACACCACCCGTGCGGTGAACTGCATGACTTGACCGGTCACATCGGTTCCCGTGCAGACGAAGCTCGTCCCGACGGTTGAGACTGCTGCATCGGCGGGGCAGCTGACCGTCCATGACGTCGCGCTGGCCTTCTGGAGTTCCGCAGAGGCCTGTTTCTCAAGGTTTTGGATGGAGGCCGAATCGAGCTTGGCGTCCTCGACCGGGCCTAGCGTGAGCCCGGTGAGGAGCGCCGCCGCAACAGCCGTGAGCACGTAGACGTTGCTCGGCGCGTTCGCGCGGATTCCAAGCTTCTTCATTGCCGCGCGACGCATCACGAGGTACACCAGCGGCGGCAAGAGCAGCACCCACCAGACGGATGCCGCCTTCAGCCCGCGCGACTCGAGGACGGCATGATCCCAGACGACCAGGCCAAGCAGCGCCGCGAGGATTCCGATCGAAATTCCTGCCGCCACGATCGTTGGAGGCTCGACGTGCTGGGCGACGGCGGCGCTGTGCACCCCGAGCGCCGCGGCGATGACGCTCGCGATGAGCCACACCGGCAGCGTGTTCGCGGAGGGCCGGGCTTCGAATGCATTCGGGGGTTGGCTCGCCGGATCCGACCGAGTCGCCCCCGGCGGAACGAACGTCGGCTCCACCCGAGGCTCCCGACCGATGCTCGATGTCGCGATCGGCGTCTCCATGACTGGGGGAGCGAGATGCTCCGTCCATGAAGCCCCGCTCCACCAACGGAGTTGTCCGGTTGCTCCCGGATCCTCATACCAACCCGCGGCGGGCAGCCCTTTCGATGGCACTGTCTCGGACACCCGGCCGCCTCCCCTGTGGATCGTCCACCCAGCCTAGGGAAAATGAGCGAATCTCTCGATCCCCCATTCGGGCCACGCGCCGTCCAGTCAGCCGCTGATGTCGGCGACGGTCGCGTCGAACGCCGCGACGAATGCGTCGACGTCGACGAACGCGCTGAAGCCCGGCGCGCCGGCACCCATCGCCACGCGCGTGCCCGCGACGGCGGCGTCGATGTACACGGGCCATTCGCGCGTGCTGCCGAGTGGAGTGATCGTGCCGCGTTCGTATCCAGTCGCCTCGAGCGCCAGTTCGGCGGTGGGAAGTGACAGCTTGTTGACGCCGACGACCGCGCGCAGCTTCGACCACGAGATCTGCTTGTCGCCGGGGATGAGCGCGAAAAGGTACTCGTTGGGGGCGTCGGCCGGGGTGTGCCGACGCACGACGAGGGTCTTGACGATGCGCCTCGGGGCGATTCCGAGCAGCGCCGCTGCTTCCTCAAGGGACCCGGCTGCCGGGCGTTCGACGAACTCCACGTCGAGTCTTCGAGCGGCGGCATCCGCCTCCACCCTGTCGCGACCGTCCGGCTCTGTCATGGCATCGCAGGCTTTCTGGGAGAATTGACCGGTGACCATCCTCGCCACCGCGCCTTCCAGCCTACAGATCGGGCGAATCCCGCTCGCCGTCCCTGTCGTGCTCGCGCCCATGGCCGGCATCACCAACACCGCGTTCCGTCGGCT
>DMKW01000054.1:2509-2967 GCA_003454135.1 Microbacteriaceae bacterium | reverse complement strand
GCGCCTCACCGAGCAAGTAGGGCGCCACGGCACCGTGCGGGCAAGGCCGGTCAGGCCGGTCAGGCCTCGAAGCGGTAGCCGAGGCCTCTCACCGTGAGAAGCATCGTCGGGTCGGACGGGTGCTTCTCGATCTTCGTGCGGATGCGCTTGATGTGCACGTCGAGGGTCTTCGTGTCGCCGAAGTAGTCGGCGCCCCACACGCGGTCGATCAACTGGCCGCGGGTCAGCACGCGACCCGAATTGCGCAGAAGAACCTCGAGCAGCTCGAATTCCTTGAGCGGCATGGCCGTCTCCTGGCCACGCACCGCGACGGTGTGGCGTTCAACGTCCATGCGCACGTCCCCCGCCTCGAGCACCGCGAGGTCGTCATCGTCGCCCTCGACGCGGCGGCGCATGACGGCGCGGATGCGGGCGAGCAGTTCGCGGGTCGAATACGGCTTGGTCACGTAGTCGTCCGC
>DMKW01000054.1:0-2325 GCA_003454135.1 Microbacteriaceae bacterium | reverse complement strand
CCGAGCTCGAGCCCGACCACGACATCCACTTCGCTGTCCTTCGCCGTGAGCATGATGATCGGCACCTGCGAGCGCGTGCGGATCTCCCGGCACACCTCGGTGCCGGGGATGCCCGGAAGCATGAGGTCCAGCAGAACCAGGTCGGTGCCGTTGCGGTCGAACTCGGCGAGCGCCGACGGACCGTCGGCCGCGATCGTGGTCTCGTACCCCTCCCGACCGAGCAGGAAAGCCAACGGCTCGCTCAGTGACGATTCGTCTTCCACGATCAGTATTCGGGTCATCATGCCTCTTTCAGTGATGCCTGCGAGGCATGGGACGCCTCGGGCAAGCGGATGGTGAAGGTCGAGCCGTTGCCGATCTGGGACCACACGCGAACGTCGCCGCCATGGTTTTGCACCACGTGTTTGACGATGCTGAGGCCGAGCCCGGAGCCCCCGGTGTGCCGGGATCTCGCCTGGTCGATGCGAAAGAACCGCTCGAAGACCCGGTCGAGGTCTTCCTCGGGGATTCCGACTCCCTGGTCGGTCACCGCGATCTCGACTATGCCGTCGGCGTTGGTGACGCCCACGCCGACGCGCGACCCCTTGGGCGAATACTGGATCGCGTTCGCGACGAGATTGTGCAGGGCCACGGCGAGCAGCGGCTCATCGCCGTACACCTCGGCCCCCGCGTCACCCCCGCTCACGATCGTCACGCGGTTGGAGTCGGCGGCGACCCGGTTCTGGTCGATCGCGAGCGCCACGACGTGGTCGATGTCCACGACCTCGGGCTTGGTGAGGGCATCGGCGGCCTGCAGCCGGGAGAGCTGGATAATCTCCTGGGTGATCTTGGCGAGGCGTTCCGACTCTTTGGTGAGCCGCTTCGCGAACCGGCGCACCTGGGCCGGCTCGTCGGATGCAGCTTGGAGGGCCTCCGCGAGCAGGCTCACCGCGCCGATCGGGGTCTTCAGCTCGTGACTGATATTGGCGACGAAGTCGCGGCGCACCTCATCGAGGCGATAGCTCTCGGTGCGGTCCTCGGCGAGCAGAAGGATGTACCGGGCTCCCAGCCGCGCCACCCGCACGAAGAGGTAGATGTTGGCGTCGCCGAACGGACCGCGGGCGAGCTCGAGCTCCTGCGTGATCGGGTCGCCCGTGCGGCGCACCTGGTCGACGAGCGCCACGAGTTCGGAGTGCACGAGCGCGTCGTTCCAGACGAGGCCGAACGCGAGCGCTCCCGGCGACGCCTTGACGACGTTGTTCGACGGGTCGAGAACCACCCCGGCCGACTCGAGGGCCTCGATCACCTGGTCGACGCCGTCCGGCACGGCGTTGCTCACGACATCCACCGCTCGCTGTCCCCTGCGCGCCGACGCGACGAGGATCAGCACGATGCCGGCTCCAACGATCACCCCGAACACGAGAGTGAGCGGCACAAGCCACGCGGAGGTCATACGGACTAGATTAGTTAGGTCTCACGGCCCGCCTCGCAGCCCTTGTCATGGGATGGCGATACTTTGGCATTTGTTCAGGTGCTCATCACCAAATGTTTACCGACATGGGACAGTGTGGCTTCAACTGTGCGGGGACCGTCATGCTCGCAGCGAAAGGGATTCGACAATGCGCGAGGTTTTCCAGCAGGAACTGCAAGAGGTGCAGGAGCGCCTCGTCGAGATCGCGACTCTCGTCGAAATCTCGATCGAAAACGCCACGCGCGCATTCAATGAGTCGAACGTGTCGCTCGCCGAAGCAGTGATCGCGGATGACGACAAGATCGACGGAGCGGCCGTCGCCCTCGATGAGCTGGCCATCAACATCCTGGCCCGCCAGCAGCCCGTCGCACGAGACCTGCGCATCGTGGTGAGCGCGCTGCGCATCAGCGCCTCCCTCGAGCGCATGGGCGATATGGCCGAGCACATCGCGCAGCTCGCGCGTTACCGCTTTCCGGACAAGGTCGTCCCCCGCTCGCTGCGCGCCACATTCGCGGATCTCGGCAAGTACGACGTGCAGATCGCCAAGAAGCTCACCGAACTTCTTCGCACCGAAGACGTGCGTCTCGCCGAGGAGATCCGCAACGACGACGACCAGATCGACGCGCTGCACCTCAGCGTGTTCGACAAGGTGCTCGGCGAGACCTGGAAGGGTGCCGCCGTCGACACCGTGGACGCGACGCTCGCCTCTCGGTACCACGAGCGCTTCGCCGACCACGCCGTGTCGATCGCCAAGAAGGTGCAATACCTCGCCACCGGCGACTGGGTTTCCTCCGACCTGTAGGCCGCGCGGGTTGCGGTGGGCGTAGGCCGCACGCGTTCTCGGTACGCAGACCGCACGCGCGGTCGTAGGTCGC
>DMKW01000273.1 GCA_003454135.1 Microbacteriaceae bacterium | reverse complement strand
ATGGTCCCCCGCCCCCGCCCCAGCCCCCGCGAAAACGCAGTTGTGGTCGCTAAAACGCGCTCATAACAGCCACGACTGCAGTCTCGCGGGAGGGGGCGGAAGCGGGAGGGGGCGGAGAGCGGAAGGCGCTACCAGGGCAGCGGGAGGGTGCGCACCACGTTCGGCGCGATGGCCCCGCCGGGCGGAATGACCGCCACGCCGTCGGCCTCGGCGAGACCCCGCAGCATGCCCGATGCCTGGTGCGGCGTCGGCACGGCCCCCTCGTCGCCATGCCGGTACGCGACGAGCCTCGTGTGAGTACCGAGGTTGGCCACATCCGCGGCCAGCGGCACGTGGCCGAGCCGCCCGAGCGGCCGCCCGAGCAGGCCGTCGACGAGTGACGCCCCGACGCTCAGCAGTCCGACCATCGCGGCGAGCGGGTTGCCCGGAAGGCACAGCATCAGGCGTCCGTCCGCCAGCCGGGCCAGCATGATCGGATGACCGGGCCGCATGTTCACCCCGTCGATGACCAGGGTCGCACCGAGCCTGTCCAGGGCCGCCCGCACGTGGTCGGCCGGTCCGCGCGCGGTGCCGCCGGTGCTGATCAGCAGGGGAGAGTCACCGGCCTGGATGGCGTCGACGGTCGCGTCGAGGTCATCGGGCGCGCGGCGGAGGTCCTCAAACCGCAGACCCATTGAGCCGAGCAGCGCCGGGAACTGCGGGGAGTAGGCGTCCCGCACCTCGCCCGGCCGGGGCAGGCCGGAGCCGACGACCTCGGTGCCGAGCAGCAGCACATCGACCGCCGGGGGCACCGTCACGTCGACGAGGTCGTGCCCGGTGACGGCGGCGAGGGCGATCCGCGGCGGGGTCAGGATGCTGCCGGCTGCGAGCACGCGCTCCTCGACGCCGGTCTCCTCCCCGCGCAGGCGGATGTTCTCGCCATCCCGCGGTTCGCCCGGCTTCGCACGGCCGTTCGTCTCGAGCAGAAGTGTCTCCGGGCCGGGCCGGGTCGTGCCGTGTTCGGAGCGCAGCACGCCTCGGGTGCCGTGAGGGACCGGCCCTCCGGTCGCAATGGCGCGGGCCGTGCCGGGCAGCAGAGGGTCCAAGCCGGGGGCGTCGCCCGCGAAGATGGGGGCGCCGAGCCGCCAGGGTGCGTCGCCGGCGACCGCCCAGCCGTCCATCGCCGACGACGAGCAGCCGGGCAGGGGCACGAGCGAGTGCAGCGCGCCGGCGAGCGTGCGGCCGGCGGCATCCGCCAGCGGCACGGACTCCGCGGTGCGGGCAACGGCCAACCCGGTGTCGTGGGCGAGCGTGCGGGCGTCGAACCAGTCGATCATGCGTGCCAGTCGATCATTGGAGCCGGTTGGTCATCGAAGCCGGTCGATCATGAGATCCGGTCGACCGCGAGGCGCAGCGTGCGCCGAGGAGCCTTACGCGCCACCGGCGCCACCCTGCTCGACGGCGAGCCGGGTCGCGATCGCCGCGATCCGACGGATGTCTTCGGCCGAGCCGCCGGCCAAGGCCGCGGCGTATCCCACGAGGAAGGTCGTGAGCGGGGCCGCCGGCCGCGCGATGGTGTGGGCGGCGTCACGGGCGAGGTCAAGCACCAGGCCCAGGTCGCAGACGCCGGCCCGAAGGCCCAGTTCTTCGGTCAGCAGCGCGACCCACGCGTCGAGGGACGGCAGTGCTGCGGTGTCTTCGGCGGGCATGGCGCTCCTTGACGGGCTCCGAGGGTGGGTTGGTGCTGTGGAACCAAGGCTAGCCAGTTGTCGCGCTGCGTTCCAGCCGCACGACGATCGACTTCGACACCGGGGTGTTGCTGCCCTCCGCGGTGAGGTCGAGCGGAACGAGCGCGTTGGCCTCAGGGAAATACGCCGCGGCGCATCCCCTCGCGCTCGGGTAGGAGACGATGCGGTACCCGCGCAGCACGCGGTCCACGTTGTCGGTGTACTCGCTGCGCACGTCGACGATTTCACCGTCGGACAGGCCCAGCTCGGCGAGGTCCTTCGGGTTGACGAAGACGACGTGGCGGCCGTTCTTGATGCCGCGATAGCGGTCGTTGTTGCTGTAGATCGTCGTGTTGAACTGGTCGTGCGAGCGCATGGTCTGCAGAAGCAGGCGGCCGGGCGGCCGGTCGATGTGCTCCAGTTCGTTCACGGTGAGGATCGCCTTGCCGGTTTCGGTGGGGAACGTGCGCGAATCGCGCGGCCCATGCGGGAGCACGAAGCCGCCGTCCTGGCGGATCAGCTCGTTGTAGCCGCCGCAGCCGTCCACGACATGCGAAATGTGGTCGCGGATGAGGTCGTAGTCGCGTTCGAACCCAGCCCAGTCCACGCCAACGCGGTCGCCGAGCACCGCCAGGGCAAGGCGGCTGATGATGGCCACCTCGGAGAGGAGGTTCGGTGAAACCGGCTCGATCCGGCCCCGGGACGGATGCACGGCGCAGGCCGTGTCTTCGACCGACACGAACTGCACCCCGGTCGCCTGCCGGTCGATTTCGGTTCGGCCCATCGTCGGCAGGATCAGGGCTTCCTTGCCGACAACGACGTGCGACCGGTTCAGCTTGGTGGAAATCTGCACGGTCATCTCGGTGCTCTGCATCGCGGCCTCGGTGACGGCGGTGTCCGAGACTGCCCCCACGAGGTTGCCGCCGAGGGCGATCCAGGCCTTGACGGTGCCGGCGCGCATGCCACGAATGGTGGCGACGGCGTCGATGCCGTGCTCCCGAGGCGGGTCGAACCCGAACTCCCGCTCGATGGCGTCGAGGAACGCCGGCGGCATCTGCTCCCAGATCCCCATGGTGCGGTCGCCCTGCACATTGCTGTGCCCGCGGATGGGGGAAGCGCCGGCACCGGGTTTGCCGATGTTGCCGCGCAGGAGGAGCAGGTTGATGATCTCCTGGATGGTGGCAACGGCCTTTTTGTGCTGCGTGATACCCATCGCCCAGGTGATGATGACGCGCTCCGCGGCGAGGTAGCGGGCGGCCAGTTCGTCGATTTCCGCGGTGCTGAGGCCCGTCGCCTCGAGCACGGCTGCGTCGTCGAGGTCGGCGAGGTGCGCCCGCAGCTCGCCCAGGCCCTGGCAGTGCTCGCTGAGGAACGCGTGGTCGAGCACGGTCCCCGGGTTGGCGTCCTCGGCGTCGAGCACCCGTTTGGAGATCGCCTGCAGCAGAGCCATATCGCCGCCCAGGCGAATCTGCAGGTACTGGTCGGCCATCTCCGTGCCGGCTCCGATGACGCCCTTCACGCGTTGCGGGTTCTTGTAGCGCAGGAGTCCCGCCTCCGGGAGCGGGTTGATGGCGACAATCCTGGCGCCGGCATCCTTGGCGTCTTCGAGCGCGGTGAGCATCCTCGGATGGTTGGTGCCCGGATTCTGGCCCATGATGATGATCAGGTCGGCCTTGGCGTAGTCGTCGTAGCTGACCGTGCTCTTGCCGACGCCGATCGTGCGGCCCATGGCGAGGCCGGTGGATTCGTGGCACATGTTCGAGCAGTCGGGCAGGTTGTTGGTGCCGAAGGCGCGCACGAACAGCTGGTAGCTGAAGGCGGCCTCATTGGATGCGCGGCCGCTCGTGTAGAACGAGGCCTGGTCTGGCGAGTCCAGCCCGTTGAGTTTCCGGGCGATGACCGCAAAGGCGTCGTCCCAGCTGATCGGCACGTAGTGGTCGGTGCCGGCGGCCCTGTAGACGGGCTCGACGAGCCGGCCCTGCATGCCCAGCCAGTACTCCGACCTGGTGAGCAGATCGTCGATGGAGTGCTCGGCCCAGAAGCTCGACGGAACCGTGACCGGCGTGGCCTCCCAGGTCACGGCCTTGGCGCCGTTCTCGCAAAATTCCGCGGGCTTGCGGTGGTCGGGATCCGGCCAGGCGCAACTCATGCAGTCGAAGCCGTCCTTTTGGTTGATCGCGGTCATCGTCTTCAGCGTGCGCACGACGCCCATCTCCGCCAGCGCCGGCCCCATCGAGTGGGTGACGCCCGGGATGCCGGCGGCCCAGGTCTTGGGCCCGCTCACCTCGATGTTGTCGTCGTTACGGTGTTCTCTTTTTTGGCCTGGTACCGGTCGCTTGTCGCTCACGCTGCATTCCCGTCGCTCAGTGCGAGTTGAGTTTCGACGACGCGTTCGCCGCCCGAATAGATCACCATGGAACCACCGCGAAGGAATCCCACGAGGGTCATCCCTGCCTCGGTCGCGAGCTCAGCGGCCAGCGACGACGGAGCTGAGACGGCGGCGAGCACCGGGATGCCGGCCATCATCGCCTTCTGGGTCAGCTCGAAACTGGCCCGCCCCGACACCATCAGGACCGTGCCCGTGAGCGGCAGGCGGTCCTCGGTGAGTGCCCAGCCGATGACCTTGTCCACCGCGTTGTGGCGGCCGACGTCCTCGCGGAGCACGAGCATCCGTCCGGTCGCGCCGTCGAACAGTGCGGCCGCGTGAAGTCCGCCGGTCTTCTCGAACACCGCCTGGCCGGCGCGCAATGTGTCCGGAAAGGTCGTGAGGAGTTCGGCGTCGACCTGCAGCGGATCGTCGGCGACGGAGTAGGCCGACTGGGTGCGTACCGCGTCGATGCTCGCCTTGCCGCAGAGTCCGCAAGAGCTGGTCGTGTAGAACGACCGTTCCAAACTGGGGTCGGGCGGGGCAACGCCGGGCGCGAGGGTGACATCCAGCACGTTGTAGGTGTTCAGGCCCTCCTCCGTGGCGCCGGCGCAATATCGAGCGGTGCGGAACTCCTCACCGCGCGTGATGACGCCCTCGGAGACGAGGAAACCGGCGGCGAGGTCGACATCGTGGCCGGGCGTGCGCATGGTGACCGCGAGGGGGCGGCCGCCCACGCGAATCTCGAGCGGCTCTTCGACCGCCAGCAGGTCCTCGCGGGTGCTGGGGCGATCGCCCACCGTCAGACGGATGACCCGTCGTCGCGCCGTAATTCTGTTCATGTCCTAGGCCTAGCAGGAAAAGGGGGAGTGCGGCAAATGACCCTCCGACGCGGAGGTGAAACTCAGCTCCCGAACATGTAAGCGCTTGCAGTATCGGCTCAGCCACGGTAGCGTCGCCCTCGTTGTGTCTCTTCGCACGACGGATCAGCCAGGAGTCAATGATGACAATCAGCCCCCGTTCGTCCCGCCTGTTTTCGACGCTCGCCGTCGCGGCCCTGTTGGCTTCCGGTCTCGTCCTGGGGTCGGTGGGAGCCGCCGTCGCGGCCGATCCGGTTGTCGCGGTCGTCGGCGATCTCCAGAGCGAGATCGGCTGCCCAGGGGACTGGGATCCCGGTTGCGTCGCCGCGCAGCTGCACAAACGCGCCGACGGCGTGTACTCCGCAACCTTCGACGTGCCGGCCGGCAGCTACTCCTACAAAGTCGCCCTCGACGGCACCTGGGACGTGAACTACGGCGCCGGCGGCGCGGCCGGCGGCGCCAACCTGGCCTTCACCACAACGGGCGGCCCGGTCAGTTTCTACTTCGACCCGAGCACGCACTACCTCACAAGCTCGGCCAACGGCCCCGTGCTCACCCTGCCCGGCTCGTTCCAGGACCAGCTGGGCTGCTCCGGCGCCTGGGCGCCCGATTGCATGGCCGCCTGGCTGGAAGACCTCGACGGCGACGGCACCTTCACCTTCTCGACCAGCGCGATCGCGAGCGGTTCCTACGAACTCAAGGTCGCCCACAACCTCGGCTGGGACGAGAACTACGGCAAGGACGGCGTGCTGAACGGCCAGAACCTCGCCTTCAGCGCGAGCACCGGCAAACAGGTCACGTTCAGTTATGTCCTGGCCACGCACATCCTCACGATTGAGGCCACCGACCCGCCGCTTCCCGGCACCGGGCAGCAGCGGGCGCACTGGGTGAGCGAAAACACGCTGGCCTGGCCCACCGACCTCCTGCCGGCAGGGCAAGCGGTGACGGATGCCTCGTGGGCGCTCTACACGGCGCCGACGGGCGGCCTCGCCGTCAGCGACGGCGCCGTCACGGGCGGCGACCACGTCGACCTTGCCCTCGACCCTGCCGGACTCACCGCCGGACAGCGCGCCACCTTCCCTGCGCTGTCGGGCTACCTGGCCCTGCACCCCGTCGGCCAGGACCGCCACGCGGTCGAACAGGCACTGACCGGCCAGCTGCAGCTCGCTCAGTTCACGACGTCGACCGGCGCCCTCACTGCGTTCACCGGGGTGCAGATTCCGGGGGTTCTCGACGACCTGTACGCGAAGGATGCCGCCGACCGCTCCCTCGGGCTGAGCTGGAACCATGGCCGCCCCGATTTCGCCCTCTGGGCGCCCACCGCGAAGGAGGTCGACCTCCTCGTGTGGACCGGCACCGAGCCCACCCGCATCCCCGCCGTGCGCCAGGCCGACGGTTCCTGGACCGTTCGGGGCGCCGCGTCGTGGAAAGACAAGAGCTACCTCTACGACGTCGGCGTCTACGTTCCCTCGACCGGCAAGGTCGAGCACAACCGCGTCACCGACCCGTATTCGGTTGCTCTCACGGTCAACTCCACGCGTTCGGTCGTCGTTGACCTCGCCGACCGGCGCTTCCGCCCCCAGCAGTGGGAAAAGACCCCGACTCCGGTGATCAAGTCTGCCGTCGACCGCGCCGTCTACGAACTTCACGTGCGCGACTTCTCGATCTCAGACAAGACCGTTCCGGCGAAGCTGCGCGGCACCTACGACGCCTTCACGGTCGACAGCGACGGCACCCGGCACCTCCGGGCCCTCGCCAAGGCCGGCCTCAACACGGTGCACCTGCTGCCGACCTTCGACATCGCGACAATCGAGGAGAACCGCGCCGCCCAAAAGCAGCCCGACTGCGACCTGGCCTCCTTCGCCGCGGCATCCACCGAGCAGCAGGCCTGCATCGGCCAGGTCGCCGACACCGACGGGTTCAACTGGGGCTACGACCCCTTCCACTTCCTGGTGCCGGAGGGATCGTACGCGGTGAATCCCGACGGCGGGGCTCGCGTCAAGGAGTTCCGCAGCATGGTCGGAGCGCTGCACGCTGACGGCCTCCAGGTCGTACTCGACCAGGTCTTCAACCACACCTCCGCGAGCGGCCAGGCCGAGACATCCGTGCTCGACAGGGTCGTGCCCGGCTACTACCACCGTCTGAATGCCCGCGGCGCGGTGGAAACCTCCACCTGCTGCCAGAACGTGGCGACCGAGCACAAGCTCGCGGAGAAGCTGATGGTGGACTCGGTCACGCTCCTCGCCAGGCAGTACCACGTTGACGGTTTCCGGTTCGACCTCATGGGCCACCACTCGGCGCAGACCATGCTCGCAGTGCGGGCCTCCCTCGATGCCCTCACCCCGGAGAAAGACGGCGTCGACGGCTCGGCGATGTACCTCTACGGAGAGGGCTGGAACTTCGGCGAGGTGGCCGACAACGCCCTGTTCCGCCAGGCGATCCAGGGTCAGCTCGGCGGGACCGGCATCGGCACCTTCAGCGACCGCTTGCGTGACGCCGTGCACGGCGGAAGCCCGGTCGATGGCGCATCGACGTTCCAGCAGGGCTTCGGGACGGGCCTCGGAACGGATCCCAACGGTGATCCGATCAACGGCTCGACGAGCGAGGCACTCGCCGACCTCGGCCGCCAGACCGACCTCGTCAAGCTCGGCCTGGCCGGAAACCTGCGCGACTTCACCTTCGTGACGGCCGACGGCACAGCCACACGGGGCGACGCGATCGACTACCGCGGCGCGCCGGCCGGGTACGCCGACCAGCCGGACGAGGTGGTCAACTACGTCGACGCCCACGACAACGAGACCCTGTTCGACTTGCTCGCGTTCAAGCTGCCGGTCACCACATCGATGGCCGACCGGGTGCGGATGAACACGCTGTCGCTCGCGACCGTCACGCTCTCGCAGACGCCGTCGTTCTGGCACGCCGGCACCGAACTGCTGCGCTCGAAGTCACTCGACCGCGACAGCTACAACTCGGGCGACTGGTTCAACCGGATCGACTGGAGCGGCCAGGACAACAACTTCGGCGTTGGACTGCCGCCCGCCGCGGCGAACGAAGGCAAGTGGCCGATCATGAAGCCGCTGCTCGAGAACGCCGCGCTCAAGCCCTCACCCGCCGACATCGCCGACTCGAACGACGCGGCCCTGCAGCTGCTGCGGCTCAAGCAGTCGAGCAAGCTGTTCCGGCTGGGTTCCGCCGACCTGATCGAGAAGAAGGTGTCCTTCCCGGCCGGCGGCAAGGACGCAACGCCCGGCGTCATCGTGATGAGCATCGACGACCGCGCCGGTCGCGACGTCGACCCGAGGCTCGACGGTGTGCTCACGGTCTTCAACGCCGGAACCACACCGGTGACCCAGACCATCGGCACACTGGCCGGGCGCAACTACATGCTGTCGAGCATCCAGGCCAAGGGATCAGACCCGGTCGTGAAGCACGTCAGCTGGGATGCCCGCACGGGCACGGTCACGATCCCGGCTCGCACGGTCGCCGTGCTCGTCGACCCGGCGGAGCACTCCCGGTAGGGCCACGGCCGGCCGGGTGCAGGTGGTCGTCGCGACCGACGGCGAAGAGAACTCGAGCCACGAGTGGACAGCGGATGCCGTGCGTCATGTCGTGCAGGAACAGACCAGCGCGTTCGGCTGGGACTTCGTCTTCCTCGGCGCCAACCAGGACGCCGTGCTCGCCGGCGGCCGGCTCGGCTTCCACCCCGACAAGTCGATGACGTACGAGGCCGCGCCCGCTGGCGTCGCGGGGCTGAGCGTCGGCTTGAACGTACCTGAAGAAGTCCCGTTCAGGAGTCGACGGCGCGTTCACTTCCCGGCAGCGGAAGGCTGCCGCGGGGGAGAAGTAGCGCCTACCGGGTGGAAATCCCTACGGGGTGGAAATGAAGGGCGCTGAACCTGCCTCGGTCTCCAGGAGGGCAACCGGCAGATCGGAGGTGCCGCCGACGGGAGCGCTGGGGAGCAGAGCGAAGATGAGGACGAAAACTCCGCCGACGAAGGGGATGAGCAGGAGGAGGGCGAACCGTCCCGAATAATTCGCGTCGTGCAACCGGCGCACCAGCACGGCGAGGCCGGGGAGCAGCAGCGCGAGACAGGCGACGAGCTGCAGCACTGCGCCGGCAACCCGGTTCGAGCCGTCGCCCGTGATGGCCGACGCAATGATCGCAACGCCGAGTGTGACGATCGCCTGGAGAAGCGCGAACCACCAGAATTCGCTTCGCGACGCCCGACCGGTGAACACCGCATACTTCGAGAAAACCGAGCGCATCGCTTGTCGGAAAGTCATCTGACTCCTTTTCTTAGTGAGTGTCCAGTTAATCAGTACGGGCTGGGAGGTGCGTTCGGACGGGGCCGACCTACTCAGACTCTGCTAAACTCTTGAGGTTGCCGTCTAACGGCCGCGGACAAAGAGAGCCCAGGCATTCTGCCCCGGGCACCGCGCAGTGAGTGAAAGGGGATCCCATCTATGGCACTTGAAGCCAACATCAAGAAGGCGATCATCGAAGAGTACGCTACCCACCCAGGTGACACCGGTTCCCCTGAGGTCCAGATCGCGATGCTCACGCAGCGCATCAAGGACCTCACGGAGCACCTCAAAGAGCACAAGCACGACCACCACTCGCGTCGTGGCCTGCTCCTGCTGGTTGGTCAGCGCCGCCGTCTGCTCGGTTACCTGTCGGATGTCGACATCAGCCGCTACCGCACGCTGATCGAGCGCCTCGGACTTCGTCGATAACGCGAACTTCTTAGGAACGGGCCGTCACCTCATGGGTGGCGGCCCGTTTTGCTTGCCCGGAAGACTGGAGCCGGTTCTGCGGGACGGCGGTACGCTCTGCCCCACCACGAGCGCGGCGCCTTCGTCGGACCCATCGCGGGCTCCCGATTTGACCCGGAAGCGCTCGTCTTCGTGCTCGCCGCGGGAATCCTCGGGGGCACGGTGGCGATAGCCGCCGACTTCGCGGTCAGGTACGTCAAGCGGCAGAGTGGTGAAACAGGGGCGAACTCAGCGTGGCCACAACGACAACGTTGAGGACCACGCTTCCCCAGAAGGCCCGGCGAAAACTCGCCTTCTTCGTCTTGTGGCGCAGCGTCTGCTGGGCGAGGATTGCGCCCGGCCAGCCGCCGGCGAGGCCCAGCAGGATCAGCGTTCGTTCCGGAACACGCCAACGCCCGGCGACGGCCGCGGATTTGTCGACCGCGTAGACGATGAAACACACGACACTGGTGATCAGGTACAGCGCGGCAACCCAGACCGGGAAGGGGATCTGGCTTGCGGGCATGGCGGACTCCTTGACGGATTAGGGGATCGTACGAGTGTACGGGGCCGGTGGTTTCAGGCGGAGACCGGCGGACTCGGGAATGATGGGCGTATGGGATGTGATTCGCCGAGGGCATGGGATCGGCGGTGGGACCGATGAAGAGTGCTGCGGCGGTGACCTTCGCCAACTCCGTCGGCGGCGGAAGATGCATAAGCCGGCCAGGAGGTTGGCGCCGCACTCACGGCACGATTGACTTCGCAGGTCGACCGCCGCGAACCCGACTACGAGCAACGGCGTGCCGAACGCACCCGAGACCTGGTGTCCGACCTGGCCGCGCTGATCCCAGAAAGGACAGCGACCGGAGATCCCGAGGTGTGAATCCCGTGGCACAGGCCGCGAACGACCTGGGATAGCCGATCAAGCTGCGTGGTCAGGTTTCAGCGGACCATTCGGGAGACGTGCATGTTCTCCCAGCGCTCTTCGACCTTCGTGGCGCCGTCGAGACTGAAACCATTGCGGCGGTAGAAGGATTGCGCCCGCGGGTTGTCGGACGCGACCCAGAGCATGCATGGGGCGGCACCGATGGCAGCGTCGAGAAGAGCCTGGCCTGCGTCGCTTCCGAAGTGCGTCGGCAGGACGTAGATCAGGCCCAGTTCCAGATCGCGCGGCGAACCCTCTTCGCGGGACGCGACTGCAATCGCGAAGCCGACGATCTGGCCCTCGGCCCTGGCGACCCAGATGGTGCGACCACGCTCGAGACCGCGACGGTAATTGTCGGCCACACTTTCCTCAGAAAGGTTCGCGAGAAAGGCGGCCGAGAGCAGGTGGGCATAGGCGTGCCGCCAGGATGCGACGTTGACGTGCGCGATTGCCGCCGCGTCCTCGAGCGTCGCTTCGGTGACGAGCGTTCCCATGAACGGCTCTAGCCTCCTGCCGGGAGGTTGCCCGGCAGGAGGAAGAAGAAGACCACGGAGCCGACCAGGACCATGGAGTTGACGATAATGCCGACAACGGCGAGCGTCGGCCTCGCTTGGACCTTGCGATAGCCGCGGAGCGCGACGAGGCTCAGGACCAGCCCGATGGGGGACAGCAGCGGAATGAGCCCGAGGACGATGCCGGTGATGGCGGTCACCCTGGTGTTGGCGGCGGGCGAGGCTACTCCCGCGGCGTCGCGGTGATCGGGCGCCACTGTTCCGGGATGAGTCTGGCCTGCCGGAAGCCTCGTGGAGGGACCGGAGTACTCGTTGCCGTTCATCGTCATCGTTAACCCCCTGGTTGCCGCCAGTATAGGGATGCGCGCGAACCGGCGCTCGGACTAGTTGGCCGGACGCGAGATTGCATCACGAAGGTGGGGCCGCAAGCGTGAGCCGGAGGCGATCCGTGGGTGCTCGAAGGCGAATGCCAGGGCCGCTCGCGCGGCTTCGGTGGCGAATCCGTGCCCCCCAGTACCCCCGCGCTCGGGTCCGCCAGGCCAAATAGTGAGTTAAACACCGTTTACTCAGACTCCACAGGTAACCTCTTGGAGTTTGCGTTTGGCGTCATGAAGACTTCCTTGCCGCAATGTGGGACTCCTCCCACGCGTGAGTGCCGTTTCCCCCCGGACCTGGTTCGGGCTGGGGATGCCTCTCCTCCGGAGTCCCCTCCATCTGCGCTCCGCTGCGCCTACAAGAAATGAAGTTCATGCTGCCCATTTACCTGCGCCATACCTGCTCTGCGTCGATGGGCGCCCGTGGATAGCGGCATCATCGGTTCGTCAGCCGACGAATCACGTGGTGCCGCGCTTCCTTCACGTCGAGAGCTTCGCGCCGCTGAGTCCGCCGAGGCTCGCCAGCACGCCAGCGCACAGCGCGCGCCAATCGAACCGCCCCGGGCATCCCCGGTCGAGCGCAGCAAGCCCATGTCGATCCGACGGCGCGCATCCGGAGCCCTTGCGATGGCTTTCGTGGCGCTCCTCGCGGTCACCGCTACGGTCCCGGCCTACGCCGTGAATCTGGACTCTGCTGTCCCGGCAGTGCAGAACGCAGCGCGCGCCGAGCGCGCGCAGAGCCTCAAGGCCGTTGCCGGCGCCACCATCACCGTCCAGCGGGACGGCTACACGTCTGCCGCGGCACCCAAGCCCAAGGCAGTCGTACCCAGCCAAACCGCCAGCACGATCACCGGCATCAGCCGGGGCTGGGTGCGGCCCGAATTGGGCCGGATCAGTTCTCCGTTCGGCGCGCGCCCCAACGCCCCGGTTTCCGGCGTCAGCTCCTTCCACAAAGGAGCCGACATTGCCGCGGTCTGTGGCCGACCTGTGTACGCAGCAGCAGCCGGCACCGTCGTCGAGGCCGGATACAAAGGCAGCTACGGCAACTGGATCCTCATCGACCACGGCAATGGGATCCAGACCGGGTACGCCCACAGCTCGGCCCTCTTCGTCGGTATCGGCCAGCACGTTTCCGCCGGCTCCCGCATCGCCCTCGTCGGAGCCACTGGCTCCGCCACCGGCTGCCACGTGCACTTCGAAACCCGTATCGGCGGGACTCCCGTCAACCCGGTGCCGTTCATGAGCGCCCGCGGCGTCAGGATCGGCTAGGCCCGTCGCCTCATCCGGTGTGGCGAAGCGTTCCCGCTTCCGCCCGCCGGGTGAAGTTGGCGAGAGCATGCTCCTGGAGCGCGCGGTCGCCGGCGAAAAACTCCGCGTGTGAGACTGCCGTGCGACCACCGTTACCCCCTCGGGCAACGAGGCTGGCAGGGCGGATGCTCGCGGCCTCCCACGCGGCTTTCCATCAATCAGCGGCTGCTGTCCGACAGCGCCCACACGTGAAGGCTTTTCGTCCGCCGGGTCGAGCCTCACTCGTCCTGACCGGATTTTCCCTCGGCTTCCTTGTCCGCAACCGCCTCAAGGTCAGCCTGCTCCCTGTTTTCGATATTGGTGAGGGAGCGGTACGGACCAACCTCGGTCTGCCCTTCTTCCGACAAGTCGCCCACCGGGCTGTCTGGTCCGCCTTTTTCGTCGCTCATCGTTAGCCTCCGCGCATCGTTGCAGCGAACTCTTCGCTGCTGCCGAGGCTATGCCTGCGACCAGTGCCCGTCTAGTCGCTGTTCGGCAAACCGTTGGCCAGGGCGTGGTGTAGCAGGGCCTGCGCCGCCCACAGCATGAGCTCAGTCGCCTGGTCGCGGGGAAGGCCAGCGACATCGGTGAGCCAGACGAGCGACTCGATGCCGACGGCGCTGCGGATGGCCACGGCGAGCTGGTGCACGCCCGGCTCGGTCAGTTGAGGCCGAAGCGGGGCGAGCGCGTCTTCGAACCACCCGATCGCCCGACCTTTCCGCAACGGCAGGTCACGGGGAACGGTGTCCGATTCGAGAGAAAATCGCAGCATGGTGCGCTGCAGATGCTCTGTCTCGATCACCATCTGGGTAAAGGCCTTGACGGCAGCATGGAGTCGAGTCTCCGGGTCGATGCCGATGTCGGGCGGCAGGAGTGTTGTCATCTCCGTCTCTGGATGAGCAGCGACAAGTAGTGCCTTCTGATTGGGAAAGTACCTGTAGGCGGTCGTGCGTGAGATGGATGCCGCAGCGGCTGCATCCTCGACAGTGGGCGCCGATCCGCCTTGAGCCACAAGCGTGCGCGCTGCGGCGATCAGTTCGTTACGCGTGCGCAGCTTCTGCCGAGTGCGTCCAGACCGTTCGTAGGGTATTGACATGCTACACATGGTACCTTAGTGTCGTTATAGGACTGAAGGACCATGAAATTTGGAAGAAGGACGTCATGAAAACGCAGGCTGTCACGGTGCGCGAGAGTGATGAGGGTGAACAACGTTGGTTCTGCGGTGGCGGATTGCAGACATGGAAAGCCACCGAGAGTGAGACCGGAGGGGCGTTCCTGATGTTCGAGGATCTTGAGGACGCTGGAAAGGTGACGGTACTGCACCGGCACCCGGGTGCGGACGAGACGCTCTACATCCTCGAAGGTGAGATCATACTTTACGTCGACGGAGAGAAACGACCACTGCACGCCGGTGGCATCGCGATCATCCCCCGTGGCATCCCACACGCGTTCATGGTGACCTCGACGCAGATGCGGATGCTGTGCCTGCAGACCCCCGGAGGTGGCGAGGCCTTCTACCGCCACGCCAGCAACCCCGCCATCCCAGGTGAGGCGCCCCCGCCCATTGACTTGGACCGAGTCCGCGAGGCGGCGGCGATGGAGCCTGGTGCGGTCGAGATCCTCGGGCCGCCCCCGTTCTAGGGCGTGTCTCCTAACTCATTGAGATGCTGTTTGGCAGACTTGAGGAATGTCTCGTATTGCGGTGTTGTCTGACGTTGAGTGGGCTCGAATCGAGCCGTTGATGCCTTCGTCCATGGGGCGTCCGGGGCGCCCGTTTCAGGATCACCGGCGCGTGATTGAGGGCATCATTTACCGGTTTCGGGCGGGGATCCCGTGGCGGGATTTGCCGGAGTGTTTCGGTTCGTGGAAGACGGTATGGAAGCGCCATCGGCGTTTCAGTGGTGATGGCACCTGGGATGTGATTCTTACTCGCCTGTTGTCGCAGGCTGATGCGGCTGGGCTGATCGAGTGGGAAGTCTCAGTGGACTCCACGGTCAATCGCGCCCATCAACATGGCACGAACATGAAGCGCACCACGGGGGGCCTTATCGAATTACACGAATCTGCTCGAGGAACCCGCTGACCACGCGATTGGCCGGTCCCGGGGCGGATTAACCACGAAGATCCACGCCTTGTGCGACGGGAACCTGCGCCCGCTGGTTCTTCTCTTGGGTCCGGGTCAGGGCGGCGACTCGCCCATGTTCCCCGAGGTGCTCGGGAGCCTGCGTGTGCCACGCCTCGGCGGCGGGCGGCCCCGGACGACGCCCTTCCGGGCCATGGGGGACAAAGCCTATTCCTCGAAAGCGAACCGCAAAATGCTCCGAGTGCGGGGTATCAAGGCCGTCATTCCCGAGAAGTCAGACCAGATCGCCAATCGTAAACGCCGCGGCAAAAGTGGAGGCCGACCACCCGGCCTGGACAAAGAGGCTTACAAACGTCGCAACGTGATCGAGCGGTGCTTCGAGACCTTCAAACAGCCGCGGCGAATCTGAGCGACGGAGTCGTCTTCGTTGCAATACCGCTGCTGGCAACATCATTGACGAAAGACGCATTTCTCATTGCGGGCCTCGCCGCCATGTATTCGGCCGTGCGCCTGATCGTGGTGGTTACGGTTGGCGTGTACGTCGATCGCGTCGACCGCCGGGCCATCCTGTGAATCACGAACCTGAGTCGCGCGGCTCTGCTGATACGCCTCGAGCGGCGCGCTTTTCAGCTGCTGCGGCGCGATCGTTTGGCGGCTGTTTCGAGCAGCGCAAGAGTCACCAGCGGATTCGACCGGTGTGTTGTGCGTCTCCCGGGGTGACGCCCGACACTCACCTGGGTGCCGACAACGAAGCCGGCAGCCAGTGCGGCAACGATGCCGAGAATGACGAGCAGGTTCCGAGTGCGTCCCTCGGAAGGAAGGACCGTTTCTTCGGCCGTCCACGCGAACCCAGGCTCATCCGGGATCGCCGACCCGACGGCGGTTTCGACGGGGGTACGAGACGGGAAGTAATGTCCGTCTCGCCCCGCGTCCGCCGCTTGGACGGCTGCCGTGATCGCTTCACGTTCCGCGGATAATTCTGCCTCGAGGTCACGGATCGCGAGGATGGCGTGCGGATCGCCGGCGGAGTCGCCGTCCGCGGAGAAGACGCGATGCTGAAGATCACGCAGCTGGTCAATCGGGGAGGGCGTGCCATCCGGTGCGGCTTCCGCGGGATGGGACATCCACCACAGGGCGTTGAGCACGTCCCGTCGCCCCGCATAGGCCTTCCGCACCGCCTCGAGAAAGGCCGGATCCCGTCGCGCCCGCGAATAGGCGTCGTCGCCGTGGTCACGCACCAATGAGGGCCCCCGATCATTGTTTTTGACAGCATGGCACAGCGCATCCACATAGCGGTCGTGCACGGGGAGTTTGCGGGCAACTGGGTGGGCTCGTTCATGCTCGTGGGCGCGGCAGCATTCGCCGTCGTCGGCATGGTCGTTGCCGGCCGCTACGACTGGGTCATCGTGGGGCGATTCCTTGTGCTGTGCTGGGCGTGGACGACCGCGATCGCCACGTCACTCAACGGCGAGAGTTAGACCTTCTTCACCACACTGGACTTCAGCTGCATGGAGACGCCTTCCACCCGGCAGTCAATGTCGTGGTCGCCGACGCCATTCACCAGGCGGATGCCGCGCACCTTCGTGCCCACCTTGATCACGGTGGAGCTTCCCTTGATCTTGAGGTCCCTGATCACGGTCACGTTGTCGCCGTCGACGAGGACGGTGCCGTGCGCATCCTTGATGACTGGTGCACCTGATTCCTCGGCCTCTTCAGCCGGCTCGCCTGCCCATTCGTGCCCGCAGAGAGGGCAAACGAGGAGAGCACCCATCTCGTAGGTGAGTTCGCTGGAGCATTCGGGACACGGCGGCAGGGTCTCATTCACCTCCCCAGAATAGTCGAGCTGGCGGGGGGCGCTTTGGCAGAGCACGTGTCGTTCAGGAGCCCTGCGCCGCGCCGCGTCTCGCTGCTCCGGTGTCGAAATGGGGATCATGCGGTGGGGCGCTGGAGCACTCTCGTCACTTCTGGTGGCCACGGATTCTCAAGAAGAGGTGGCCCTGGCCCAGGTCGGTGCGCTCAATGCGCGGCCGGGGACGACACGACGACCAGCGCATTCCAGAGCCCACTGGCTCTCGCCGCGGTCAACGGCGGCGGCTGGATGCCCGCCGACGCCAGGGACAACCTGCCAGCCGGAGATTCAGCCGAGTCCGTGAACCTCGCCGGCCTCAGCGCCTCCGATGTGGCCATCCTCTCCTGCATTGAGAACCGGCTGTGCACCCTGGGCTTGAGCCTTCACGGCAACGTCATCGAAGTGCGAGCGCAACAGGCCACGGTGGCTGATCGGATCCCCGCGAGAGGCCTCGCGATCGCGGCAGCCGAGGCGATCATCCGCGGCCAGGCTGGTTGAACCGCCGTCGGGCTGGGCTTGGATCAGCGCGGTGGTTCGGAGGTGGCCCGCCGTAGCCGAGGAGACTGCGTATCAGCGTCACGAACTGCACGACGATGCCAATGGCTGAGCCGACCATTGCTATGACCAGGACGACGCGAACGAGCAATGCCCAGTCGAACGAGGCGTCCGGAAAATCGAACGGGAACACCTGCCAGATCCGCACGAGGACAGCCAGACCGATCGCCACGGTGACCAGATCGCCAAGCGCCTTCACCCACGTTCGGTCGGACACCAGGAAGACAGCGTTCACGATCATCCCGGCGACCAGGGAAATGTCCACGATGTCCAGCACCAGGCGCGTGTCATCGGTGAGGAAGGGAAGGGCTTGCCAGCCCGGCCACACGTTGATGGCATAGAGAATGGCCGCGTTGATCACGACGGCAAGTGCGTAACCGAACTTTCGAGTCGGCGACATGCGTCAAGTCTCCTGCGCGAACGGCTGTCTGCCTAGGTGCGAAGGCCGATGGATCGTCGGTCAGGTCCTGACGTCGGACGGCGGATTCGGGCTCTAGACCGACGTGAGTCGGTGGACGCGGTGCTGCCCTTCGATCACTCGAACTCGAGCGGGGACTTCGGCGAAAGGATCTTTCCCGCCACTTCGGACTTGTGGAGCCCCAGGATGGCTGCCGTCAGGTCGACCAGCGCACGGTCGTGCTCCGTGTTCTCGCCGTCCTTGCTCGCCAGATTCTGCGCGACGGAACTGATCGCCGCTGTCAACGCCGCCCGCTGAGCGCTCCGTATCTCGGCCATGTCCTCTCATCTCTCCTTTGGTCTCACTCAAGCATCGAGATCATGCTGCGGCAAGTGATTGTCGGCTTCTGAACGGATGGCCAACTGCGACCTGTCATACGAGGTTGGCTCGCATCCGTTCCATAGGGAACACAGAGAGAGCGCTGTCAACCTCGTCTGCATAGAGACCAGGGAAGGCGGAACGCGACATGAATCTCCACGAACGAGGCAAGAAGCTCAGCAAGGCCGTCACCGGCGCGATCGGCCTGATCGCGATCGTCACCGCATCGGCGCTGGGGCTCCACACCTGGGCCGACGTGCAGGCCACGAAGGCGGCGAGCCAGAACTCGGCCGCAACGACCGTCGTGTCCCCGAGCACGGATGACGGGAGTTCCAACACCGACTCGGGGAACGAGGTCTCGGACGAGCAGGGCTCCGACGACGACGGTTCGTCGTCCTCGTCGGTCAACAGCGTGCAGAGTCCCCTCGTGAGCCCAAGCAACGGCGGGCCGTCACAGGCAACGACGAGCGGCTCCTGACATGGCCACCGCGACGCAGGACTGGCCGCTGTGGAGCAACACCGCACGCCTGGTCGTGACGGACGCGGACCGGATCGATGAGGCGCGCGCGATCGCGGATGCCGTGCTGGCGGACATCGACCAGGCGGCGAACCGGTTCCGGGCCGACTCGGAAATCCGGCTCAGCGGCGAGGTGACAGGAGGCTGCGTGACTAGCGCGGCGCGCCTCGGTGCGCCCCCGCGAAGACCTCGAGCATTGTCGCGTTGAAGGCGGGAAGGTCGGCCGGCGTGCGGCTCGTCACGAGCCCCTGGCCCGAGACGACCTCCTCGTCGACCCAGGTAGCGCCCGCATTGCGCAGGTCGGTCTTCAGGCTCGGGTAGGACGTGAGGCGTCGCCCACCGGCGATGCCTGCCTCGATCAGGATCCAGGGTGCGTGGCAGATCGCGGCGACGGGCTTGCCCCGATCGAAGAAGGCCTTCGTGAAGGCGACCGCGTGCGCGTCCATCCGCAAGTGGTCTGCGTTCACCACACCGCCGGGCAACACGAGCCCGTCGAAGTCGCCGGCGTCGGCGTGCGCCACGTCGAGGTCGACCGCCTGCGTGTGGCCTTTCTTCCCCACGATGGGCCCAGAGACGGGGGACACCAGCACGGCGGTCGCGCCGGCATCCGTCACCGCCCGCCACGGGCTCGTCAGCTCGCTGTCTTCGAACCCATTCGTCAGCAGGAATGCGACGCGCGTGCCGGAGAGATCGATGTTGGGCATGGTTCATCTCCTCGAGGTGAAAAGCCCGGGCCCGGTGCCGAGGCACCGTTCACACTACCCGCGACGTGCCTGGCCCGCGCGGGTCAGTGCCCGATCACATCCGAGTCGACGCCGGCCTCCGGTCCCTGGTCGAGCGCGGAGATCGCGGCGACATCGACCGGGTCGAGGGTGAAGTCGAACAGGTCGATGTTCTGGCGGATTCGTTCCGGCCGCGCTGACTTCGGGATGACGACCAGCCCGAGTTCGATGTGCCAGCGCAGCACGACCTGGCCGGGCGTCTTGCCGTACTTGTCGGCGAGGCGCGCCAGCAGGGGCTCGGCGAGGAGTTCGTTGCCCTGCCCGAGCGGACTCCACGATTCGGTGACAATGCCGTGCCGGGTGCCGTACTCGCGCTGTTCGGCGCGGGTCACATACGGGTTCAGCTCGATCTGGTTCACGGCCGGCACGACATCCGTCTCGGCGAGCAGCCGGTCGAGATGGGCCGGCTTGAAGTTCGACACTCCGATCGACCGGGCCTTGCCGGACTCGAGCAGCTTCTCGAAGGTCTTCCAGGTGGACACGTAGAGGTCGCGCTTCGGCACCGGCCAATGAATCAGGAGCAGGTCGACGTAGTCGAGGCCGAGGCGCTTGAGTGAGGCGTCGAGGCCCGCGATGGCCAGGTCGTTGCCCTGGTATTGGCCGTTGAGCTTGGTCGTGACGAACAGTTCCTCGCGGGCGATCCCGCTGTCCCTGATGCCCTGGCCGACCCCGATCTCGTTGCCGTACTTGACGGCCGTGTCGATGTGCCGGTAGCCGGCCCCGACGGCGGTCACGATATTCGGCGCCACCTCGGCGTCGGTCAGCGGCCAGGTTCCGAGCCCGACCTGGGGGATGCTGCGGCCGTTGTTGAGCGAGATGAGGGGTGCCGTCATGGGAGTCTCCGTATCGGTTGTTGCCGTGGGAATTCCGGTGCCCAATTCAACCAGAGGCCGTCCGGGCCTTACGATTGAGGTTTGGCCGGCAACGGAGCCTGGTCACCAACGGAACGGACATTACCCCGCTATGAGCCTGTGGCGTACGAAAAGCATTGAAGCTTCCATGGCCGACTCCCGTGAGAAGGGACACAGCCTCAAACGCACCCTGGGCACGTGGGATCTGATGATCATGGGTGTCGCGGTCGCCGTCGGCGCCGGTATCTTCTCGGTCGGCGCGAAGGCGGCGGGCAGTTACGCCGGGCCATCCGTCACCCTGGCATTCATCCTCGCGGCAGTCACCTGCGCGCTCGCCATCATGTGTTACGCCGAGTTCGCGTCGGCGGTGCCCGTCGCCGGATCCGCCTACACCTTCACCTACGCGACGCTCGGTGAGCTGCTCGCGTGGATCATCGGCTGGGACCTCATCCTCGAGATGCTCACCGCCGCGGCGGTCATCGCGAAGTACTGGGGCATTTACCTCAGCAACGTCTTCGCCCTCTGGCACTGGAACATCCCGGCCACGATCAACGTGTTGGGGCTCGAGGTGAGCTGGGGCGCGTTCGTCATCGTCGCCATCTTCACCACGCTGCTCGTGCTGGGCACCAAGCTGTCCGCGCGGGTCGCGAGCTTCTTCACGATCATCAAGATCGCCATCGTGTTGTTCGTGATCATTGTCGGCGCGTTCTTCATCAACCCGGCGAACTACTCGCCGTTCATCCCCAAGTCCGTGCCGACCACCGGCGGCGCCGGTGACGTGTGGATGCAGTCCCTGTTCTCCTTCATGAGCGGAGCTCAGCCGGCCCACTACGGCTTGTTCGGCCTGCTCGCCGGGGCTTCGCTGGTCTTCTTCGCGTTCATCGGGTTCGACGTCGTCGCGACATCCGCCGAAGAGGTCAAGAACCCGCAGAAGAACGTGCCGCGCGGCATCTTCGCCGGCCTCGCCGTCGTCACGGTGCTCTACGTGGCCGTCAGCCTTGTGCTCACCGGAATGGTGCCGTACACCGTGCTCGCCAAGGACCCCAACGCCTCGCTCGCGACGGCGTTCATGGCCGTCGGTGCCGGCTGGGCCGCCCAGGTCATCTCGGTCGGCATCCTGATCGGGCTGACCACCGTGATCATGGTGCTGCTGCTCGGCCTCTCCCGCGTGCTCTTCGCGATGAGCCGCGACGGACTGCTGCCGCGGTCGCTGAGCAAGACCTCGGCCAAGCGGGGCACGCCGGTGCGCATCCAGATCGTCACCGGTGCGGCCGTGGCGCTCATCGCCGGCCTGACGGATGTCGGCATCCTCGAGGAAATGATCAACATCGGCACGCTCTCGGCATTCGTGCTCGTGAGCATTGGCGTCGTCGTGCTCCGCAAGAAGCGCCCGGACCTGAAGCGTGCGTTCAAGGTTCCGTTCTCGCCGTACCTGCCGATCCTCTCCGCCGGGCTGTGCCTCTGGCTGATGCTGAACCTGACCACGCTCACCTGGGTGCGGTTCCTGGTCTGGCTGGCCGTCGGCCTCATCGTGTACTTCGTCTACGGTCGCCGCCACTCGCTGGTCGGCATCGAGGCGAAGCGCGTCTTCGACGAGACGATTCGGGAAGAAGCCATCCGCGAGGAAGACGCCCTCCGCAAGTAGCACGCACCTGGGAGCACTCACCGGTAGTCGAGCCCGTCGAGACCCTGATCTCGACGGGCTCGATTCCGGTTAGTGCCATCGCGGGGTAGACACTCAGCCCCGATCGGGCACGATGGAGTGCATGCTGCACCGCCATCCGGTCCTCTCCCTGGTCACGCTCGCTTACCTGGCGTTCGTCGGTTGGGTGACCCTCGGGCCGCAGCCGCTCGACAGCGCAAACAACGGCTGGCTCCTGCGCGCGCTCGGATTCTTCGCCCGGCACGACGCGACCGACTGGATCACCTACGGGCGGGTCGAATTCGCCGCGAATATCGCCATGTTCATTCCGATCGGGGTGTTCCTGCTCCTGCTCTTCGGACGCCGGTTCTGGTGGCTGGCCATCGTCATCGGCGTCGTGCTCACGTGCTCGATCGAGTTCACCCAGCAGTTCCTGCCGACTCGGTATCCCGATGTGCGTGATCTCATCGCGAATTCGAGCGGCACGGTCCTCGGGGTGGTGTTCGCCCTCGTCCTCACCGCGTGGAGGATCGTGCGCCGCGAGCCTGTCCGCACAAGGGTAGAGACGTGAACAAGCCGCTCGATTTCGTGAAAAGGCGCACCGATGCGCCGCCCCGATTCTTCGAGGCCGAAGCCGCCGGACTGTCCTGGCTGGCCGACGCGCACGGCGTGCCGGTCGTATCCGTCATTGACGTCAAACCGGGCCACCTCGTCGTCGAGCACGTCGAGGAGGAGCCGCCGACGAGCGAGGCCGCCCGGCGGTTTGGTGCCGGACTCGCGGTAACCCACCGGGCCGGCGCCGCCGCGTTCGGCGCTCCGCCAGACGGGTACGACGGGCCGCTCTACATCGGCAACCGCCCGCTGCCTGCCGCGCACGAGGGCGCCTGGGGACGCTTCTACGCCCGCGACCGGGTGCTGCCCTACCTCGAGATCGCCCAGAGGGTCGGCAACGTGACGGATGCCGCCGCCCAGGTTGTGCGCGAGGCCTGCGATGCCGTCGCAGCCGGGGACTTCGACGACGACGAGCCGCCCGCCCGGCTGCACGGCGACCTCTGGACGGGCAACGTGCTGTGGTCGCGGGGCGGCGTCGTGCTGATCGACCCAGCCGCGCACGGCGGGCACCGCGAAACCGACCTGGCGATGCTCGCCCTCTTCGGCTGCCCGTTCCTCGGCGATGTGCTGGAGGCGTACGAGTCCGAGTTCCCGCTTCGTGCGGGCTGGCGCGAGCGGATTGCGCTGCACCAGTTGCATCCGCTCGCCGTACACGCCGCCGGCCACGGCCCTGCCTACGGCGACGCGTTGCACGCGGCGGCCCGGGCGGTGCTCGCGCTGGCCTGAGCGGGGGCCTACAGGCGGTGCGCCTACAGGCGGTACAGACGCGCCTCCCACGGGCGCAGTCCGTCGGCCCCACCGGCGGGGTAGTTGCCGAGCACCAGCTCCGCGGTCGACACATCGACCGGGAGCGGACCGCCCAGCGGGGCATCCGCCGCATTCGCGACGACGAGGAGAGTCTCCTCGCCGAGCGTGCGGGTGAAGGCGTACAGCTGCTCGTGGTCCGGCTCGAGCAGGTGGAACGCGCCCAGCGCGACAACGGGGTTCTCGTGCCGCAGGGCGATCAGGCGCTGGTAGAAGCGGAACACGCTGCGCTCCGCCGCCCGGTCGGCGTCGGCGTTGATCTCCGGAAAGTTCGGGTTGGCCGCGATCCACGGTGTGCCGGTCGTGAAGCCGGCGTTTGCCGACCCATCCCACTGCATGGGCGTCCGGGCGTTGTCGCGGCCCATCGTGTGCACGCCGGCGAGCACCGCGGCCGGCGACTCGTCGAACTCCTGCACGGCCTCGCGGTAGTGGTTGAGCGACTCGATGTCGCGGTAGTCCTCGATGGAGTCGAACCGCACGTTCGTCATGCCGATCTCTTCGCCCTGGTAGATGTAGGGCGTGCCGCGGTGCAGGTGCAGCACCAGGGCCCAGAGCGTGGCCGACTCGTAGCGGTACTCGCCGTCGTTGCCGAAGCGGGAGACGAGCCGTGGCTGGTCGTGGTTGTTGAGATAGAGGCTGTTCCAGCCGCTCGCGGCGAGGCCGTCCTGCCAGCGGGCGAGGCTCTCCTTGAGCCGGGGAAGGCTCCGGGGGAGCGCGTCGAACTTGTGCTGGCCCTGGTCCAGGGAGACATGCTCGAACTGGAATATCATGTCGACCTCGGCGCGCGCGGGGTCGGTGAACAGCACGGCATCCTCGACGCTGACGTTCGGCATTTCGCCGACGGTGAGGTGTTCGCCCTCGCGCCCGGCGAAGACCGCTCGATGCATTTCCTGCAGGTAGTCGTGGATCTGCGGGCCCATCGGGGAGCCGTCGCCGGTGCTGGGCGACGGACCGTCGATCAGGTCGACCTGCTTCGCGATGAAGTTGATGACGTCCATCCGGAAGCCATCCACCCCGCGGTCGAGCCACCAGTTCATCATCGCGTAGACCGCCTGCCGCACCTCGGGGTTCTCCCAGTTGAGGTCGGGCTGCTGCCTGGCGAACAGGTGAAGGTAGTACTCGCCGGTGGCTGGGTCGAGGGTCCAGGCCGGGCCGCTGAATGCGCTCCGCCAGCCGTTCGGCGGGCCGCCGTCGGCCTGCGGCTTGCGCCACCAGTACCAGTCGCGCTTCGGGTGCGTCAGCGAGGAGCGTGATTCCTCGAACCACGCGTGCTCGTCGCTCGTGTGGTTGACGACGAGGTCCATCACGATCTTGATCCCACGCTCGTGCGCCTCCGCCAGCAGCGCGTCGAACTCCGCGAGGCTGCCGAACACCGGGTCGATGTCCTGGTAATCACGGATGTCGTAGCCGTTGTCATGCTGCGGCGACGGGTAGACGGGGGAGAGCCAGACGGCGTCCACACCAAGCTCGGCGAGATAGTCGAGCTTCGAACGGATGCCGCCGAGATCGCCGACTCCGTCGCCGTTCGAATCCGCAAAACTCCGCGGGTACACCTGGTACACGACGGCTTTGGTCCACCAGGGCGCAGCAGCATCCTTCATTCGACCGATTCTTCCACGATCGACGCCCAATCGGCGGTGGCGCGAGGCATCCTCCGTGTGCGGGAATAGGAGCGGCTCACCCTCGGTTGGCTAAGATGTACATGCAAACGCATTGAGATTGAGAGGCTGGAAATGCAGTTCGGAATCTTCACGGTCGGCGACACGACGACCGACCCCACGACGGGTCGCACCCCCACCGAGCACGAGCGCATCAAGGCCATGGTGACCATCGCGCAGAAGGTCGAAGAAGTGGGCATGGAGGTCTTCGCGACCGGCGAGCACCACAACCCGCCGTTCGTGCCGTCGTCGCCGACGACCCTGCTCGGCTACATCGCGGCCAAGACCGAGAAGCTCATCCTCTCCACGGCCACCACGCTGATCACGACCAACGACCCGGTCAAGATCGCCGAAGACTTCGCCATGCTGCAGCACCTCGCCGAGGGCCGCGTCGACCTCACGCTCGGCCGCGGCAACACCGGCCCGGTCTACCCCTGGTTCGGCCAGGACATCCGCCAGGGCATCCCGCTCGCACTCGAGAACTACGCCCTGCTCCGCCGGCTCTGGCGCGAAGACTTCGTGGACTGGGAGGGCCAGTTCCGCACCCCGTTGCAGGGCTTCCAGTCGACGCCGCGCCCGCTCGACGGCGTGCCGCCCTTCGTCTGGCACGGCAGCATCCGCAGCCCGGAAATCGCCGAACAGGCCGCCTTCTACGGCGACGGCTTCTTCGCCAACAACATCTTCTGGCCGAAAGAGCACTACATGAAGCTCATCGGCTATTACCGCCAGCGCTTCGAACACTACGGCCACGGCACCGCCGAGCAGGCGATCGTCGGCCTCGGCGGCCAGGCCTTCATGCGCAAGAACTCGCAGGATGCCGTCAATGAGTTCCGCCCGTACTTCGACAACGCCCCGGTCTACGGCCACGGGCCGAGCCTGGAGGACTTCACGGCGCAGACCCCGCTCACGGTGGGCAGCCCGCAGGAGGTCATCGACCGGTACGCCGGCATGCGCGACCACTTCGGCGACTACCAGCGCC
>DMKW01000100.1:25151-26717 GCA_003454135.1 Microbacteriaceae bacterium | reverse complement strand
CCGCGGGTGGTCGCGTTGATCGGCACGGCGAGACCGAGGCCGATTCCCGCGACCGCGGTGTTGACTCCGACCATGCGCCCGGCGCCGTCGGCGAGCACGCCACCGCTGTTGCCGGGGTTGAGGGCGGCGTCGGTCTGGATCACCTCGTCGATCACCCGGCCGGCCTGCGTGGGGAGCGACCGCCCGAGCGCCGACACGATGCCCGCGGTGACGCTCCCGGCGAGACCGAGCGGGTTGCCGAGGGCCACCACAAGCTGGCCCACCCTCAGCCCAGCCGCGTCGCCGAGGACGAGCGCCGGCGGCACGGCGCCGTTCGCCCGTAGCACGGCGAGGTCGGAGAGCGGATCCCGGCCGACGACCTCTGCGTCCAGTTCCGTGCCATCCGAGAAGGCGGCTCTCGCCGCTCGCGCACCGACCACGACGTGCGCGCTCGTGAGCAGGAATCCGTCTGGCGTGATAACGCTCGCGCTGCCGGCGCCCTGCCCTCGCGCGCTGCTCACCCGAAGGCTCGCGACGCTCGGCAGCACCTTCTCCGCCACCTCCACGATCGTGCGGGAGTACGCATCCATCACATCGTCATTTGCCACGCTCTATTTATCCGTCACGCGAGCGCCTTGTGGTGCAATGTTCGCCATCAGCACAAGCCCGGAGCGAACTGGTTCAGAACGTGTGCGCGCTAACGCGCACCCCCTGTCGCCGGGACGGGTGCTGAGGCAGGATCGGACCATGCAACTTTCGGCCGAAACCCCCATCTCGCCCATGCTCGCGAAGGCTGTCGACGCCGTGCCGGAGCCGCAGAGTGTGGAAGGCGGTCTCAGTTACGAACCCAAGTGGGACGGTTTCCGCGCGATCGTCTACTTCGACGGCGAGACCTGTCAGATCGGCAGTCGCGGCTCCAAGATGCTCACCCGCTACTTTCCCGAACTCGTGAGCACCTTCGTCGAGCAGCTCGCCGAACCGTGCGTGCTCGACGGCGAGATCGTGGTTCGCACCGGTGAGCCCGGCCACGAACGGCTCGACTGGGAGGCGCTGTCTGCACGCATCCATCCGGCGGAGAGCCGCATCGAGAGGCTCTCGCGCGAGACGCCCGCGGCGTTTGTGGCGTTCGACCTGCTCGCCCGCGGCGACCGCGAATACGTCGACGAGCCGTTCTCCGCGCGACGTGCGGCTCTCGAGGAGCTCGCGGTCGAGCTGCACGATCCGATCTATCTCACCCAGACCACCTCGAGCATCGACACCGCCCGCCGCTGGCTCGACGAATTCGAGGGCGCCGGGCTCGACGGCGTCGTCGCCAAGCCTCTCAGTGCGCCATACGCGCCGGGCAAGCGTCTCATGCTCAAAGCCAAACACCACAGGACCGCGGATGTCGTGGTGCTCGGCTATCGAATCCACGCGAGCGGCAGCGGGGTCGGTTCCCTCCTGCTCGGCCTCTACGATGACGACGGCACCCTGCGCAACGTGGGAGGGGCATCCGCCTTCAGCGACGCACGCCGGCTCGAGCTCGTCGACGAACTCGCGCCCCTCGTTGAGCGGGACGACTCCGGCGAGGTTGTGAAGGGCGAGACG
>DMKW01000100.1:21229-25038 GCA_003454135.1 Microbacteriaceae bacterium | reverse complement strand
CGGTACGACCAGATGGAGGGCGCGCGGTTTCGGCACACCGCGCAGTTCTTTCGATGGCGCCCCGACCGCGACCCGCGCTCGTGCACGTTCGACCAGCTCGAGCGGCCGATCGCGTACGACCTGGGCGAGGTGCTTGTCTAGCCGCCCTTGCGCGCCCGGCTCGGCTGCACACGAGGAGGTTCACCGGGCATCTTCGGAAAGTCGGGAGGGAACGGCAGTTCACCGAGGCCCGCCGCGGCATCCCGCGCCCACCAGCCGAGCAACTCGTCGATCGTGCCCGACTGCGCGTGCATTCCCGCCCAGGGGTCGCCCACGGTCGCCAATCGCTCGGGCACCGTCGCGATCGTGAAGCTTTTCGGGTCGGCGTTCTCCAACTCGTGCCATTCGAGCGGACAGGACACCGGCGCGTGGGCGATGGCGCGCGGACTGTATGCACCGGCCATCGTGCGGTCGCGATTGGCCTGGTTGAAGTCCAGGAAGATGCGCTCGCCCCGCTCCTCCTTCCACCACGCTGTCGTCACCCTTTCGGGCATGCGCCGCTCCAGTTCGCGGACGGCGGCGATCACCGCGTGGCGAACCTCGAGAAACTCGTGAGTAGGTTCGATCGGGGCGAACACGTGAAGCCCGCGACTTCCGGAGGTTTTCACGAACGCGGTGAGGCCGACCTCGGCGAGCAGGGACCTCAGTTCGAGTGCGGCGGGAATCGCATCGTCGAAGTCGGTGCCGGGCTGCGGATCGAGGTCGATGCGCAGTTCGTCCGGGTTGTCCGAGTTCTCGGCGCGAGAGGGCCACGGGTGAAACACGACGGTGTTCATCTGCACCGCCCACACCGCCGCGGCCGGTTCGTCGATCACGAGCTGAGGATGCGTGCGCCCGCTCGGATACACGACCATCACCGACCGCACGAAGTCCGGTGCGCCCTTCGGCGGGTTCTTCGAGAAGAACTGTTCGCCGTCGATGCCGTCCGGAAACCGCTGGAGCGACAGCGGTCGGTCGCCGTTCGCCGCGACGAAGGCGGCACCGACGTCCACGAGGTAGCGGGCGAGATCGAGCTTGGTGATCCCCGGTTCGGGCCACAGGATGCGCCCAGGGCTCGAGATGCGCACGTCTCTCGCGCCGTGCGGTCCATCGACCGTGAGGACTACTGCTTCGCTGGCCATGGCACCACGGTACTCACGGGTTGTCGTCGCCGTCGACCCCGGCCCATATCCACAGAGCGAATTCGGGAGTTTACTGGGGGAAACCCGGCATGACCGGGCAGAAAAAGGAGATTCCCATGAGTGGCACGCAAGTCACCATCCTTATCGTCGTGATCGTCGTCGTGATCGCGATCATCGCGATCGTGGTGTTCCTCGGCCGCAAGCGCAAGCAAGACGCCGATCGGCAGCGAGCGGTCCGGATGCGCCAGAAGGCCAGGGACGACGAGTTGATCGCGCAGGAACGCGAAGCGAAGGCGGCTCGCGCCGAAGCGGACGCCAAACAGGCCGAGGTCGACGCCGAGCATTTGCGTCGAGAGGCACTGGATCATCGAGAGAACGCGGAAGAGGTTCGCGCGCGGGCAGCCGAACAAGCGCAGATGGCAGACACGGTCGACCCGGACGTGCGAACCGCCCCGCGACATGGCGCGAGCGAACCAGGTGAGACGGGCTCGACGAATCCGCTCCCCGGCGAGACCGGCACCGACCGGACCGTCGGCTAGCGGCTGTCGTCGCCGTCGACCCCCGACATCCGCTCGAGCACGGCGGTGAGGAGCGCGCTCTGCGCGTCGGGAATTACGTGGTGGTTGAGGTAAATGCCTTCGAGCCACGAGAGCACCTCGTCGGCCGGCAGGCCGACCGCGTTCCAGTCGACGCCGGGCAGCGCCCTGGTGACCGGGTGCTCGGTCTCCGGGTCGAGCCAGGCCTCGGCGATCGGCTGGTCCGGGTCGGCTTGCTCGGGAGTCCAGAGCAGCACTATCGGATGATTGTCGCCGTCGATGTGCTCGTTGTCCACACGGCCGGCTCCAAGCCAGGGCAGGGTGAGCAGCTCCCCCTCAACCTCGACCTCGAGGAGGTCGAGCTGCGCCGGTTCGGTCTCGCAGACGTAGATCGAATAGCCTGCGTCGTGCCAGGCCCCGGCCTCCTCGATCTCATCCATGAGATCCGGCATCAGCTCGTTGAACCCGAGGGTGAGCGCGGTTGCCCATTCGAGCAGCACCGCCGTGTCCCGTTCGGGCCACGGGCTCGTGTCCGTCGATTCCTCGTCGCCGCGATGAAAATGGTAGGCCACGTCCGGACCGTTGCACTCGAGGTGAAGTTGACCGTCGTCGAAGGCCACGTAGACCGCGCTCGTCTCTTCGTCGTCATCCCAGTCGGCAAAAAGCTCGGGCTTGGAGAACCGCGAGGGCAGCGTGATTGCGGCCGCTCGCTTTTCGCCGAGGTTGAGCACGGCACGAAACCTCGTGCTCGGCAGGCGCAGGCTGAAGTCGGTCACTCGGTCGTTTTCCCATCGGTAGGTACCTTTCGAGGGTACCCGTCGAGGGTACCCGGTGGATGGGCCCGGCCAAGATGTGAATACCCGCACAGTCTCTCCAGAAGCTTGCATGCCGCGGCCGGATGCGGAAGCGTAGCCACCTTCGACCGCACGGCAATCGAAAGGGAGCAACAATGCTTACACTCACCGACTCAGCCAGCACCGCAGTCAAGTCCATCGCCGGCCGCAATGACGACACCCACGAGGCTGGGCTGCGCATCAGCACCGAACCGATCGGTGGCACGGATTTCTCCGTCGCGATCACTCCGGCACCGGAGCCCACCGACACCGTCGTGGAGAGCGCGGGAGCCAAGGTCTTCCTCGAGCAGAACGCGGCCGCGGCCCTCGACGGCAAGATCCTCGACGCACAGACGGATGATGACGGCTCCGTTCGTTTCGCGATCAGCAATCGGGACTAACCGACAACCCTGCATCCCCGGGCTTCACCGGCGATCACCGGTGCTTCATCACGAAGGAGATGGGACCTTCGGCACGTCTGCCCGTGTCGACGAGTCCTAATCTTTAGCCGGGGTACGCAGGGAAGGATGTCGTCATGGGATTCATCGATGACGCGAAGGAAACCGCAGAAGCCGCCGCCAAGCGTGCGGCACGGTCCGTGGAGGATGCCGTCGACCGTGCCAAAGACAAGGCCGCCGAAATCAAGGCGGAAGCGAAAGTGAAGGAAGCCAAGGCGAAGCGCGAATCGGTCCATCGCCGCAAAGAGGCAAAGGGAAAATTGCGCGGCGACTGACCCGTCGTGCGCAGGTTCAGCGCACATCGTGCGACGGGAGAGCGGCGTGAACTTGCGCTCTCGGCAAATCCTCCCGGATTTAACGCGACTCGAGAGGGTTGGATGCGCCCAGGCGCCCCAAGAATGAGAGAGGGACATGCTGGTCCCCCACTCACGAAGGGACCGTCATGGATCAAACGGCGGCGGCACGCGCAGACCGCATCACCCTGCGCTTTCTCGCCGCCCCCACCGACGTGGCCGCGTCGGGGCGAACCGTAGCCGCCGGACGAGTTCTCGAATGGATCGACAAAGCCGGCTACGCGTGCGCCGTCGGCTGGAGCGCCTCGTACTGTGTCACGGCCTACGTTGGCGATGTGCACTTCGACCGGCCCATCCGGCCCGGTGATCTGATCGAGGCGCATGCTCGTGTGATCCACACCGGACGCACGAGCATCCACGTGCTCGTGTCGGTCGAGACGGCCGACGTGCGCCACCGGGTCTTTCGTACCGCCACCCACTGCATCCTCGTCTTTGTGGCCGTGGATGAGAATGGGCAGCCGCGGGAGGT
>DMKW01000100.1:15584-21075 GCA_003454135.1 Microbacteriaceae bacterium | reverse complement strand
GACGCCAACTGGGGCGGCAACGCGCATGGGGGCACCGTCATGCGCTGGATCGATGAGGCCGCGTTCGCGTGCGCGGCAAGCTGGAGTTCGGAATCGGCCGTCGCCGTCTACTCGGGCGGCATTCGCTTCTATCGCCCCATCCACATCGGCCACATCGTGGAGGTCGACGCCCGCCTCATCCACACGTCACTCCACGGCATGCACATCAGCGTTCATGTGCGCTCGGGCGAGACGACCGCCCCGCACGCGCTCCAGCTCACGACCCGCTGCCTGACGGTGCACGTCGACCTCGGCAGCGACGACCGCTCCCGGCCGGTGAGACCCCTCCCGCTCCTGACGGCCGAGGACATCCGGTTGGATGCGCACGCGCGCGAACTCGTGACGATGCGTTCCGAGCTTGCGAGCATCCCCATGGGCCTCGCGCTCCGGGGAAGCTGACCGGTCGGCGAGGCGCGGTCGGCGCCCGGCCGATCAGGCCACGTCCGGCACGGAGCGCGGCGGCGTCGAGGGGTGCGGTACCACGAGGGCATCGCCATCGAGCTGCGCCGCGCTGGCCGCGGTTTCCCTGGCCAGGAAGCTGCCGAGCTCGCCGATCGTGCTCATCAGCGGCGCGGGGAAGACGACCACGGTGTTCTTGTCGACACCGATCTCCACCAGGCTCTGCAAATTCCGCAGCTGCAGTGCCAGCGGATGCGCCATCATCGTGTCCGATGCCGCGCCCAGCGCGGCTGCGGCGAGCGACTCCCCCTCCGCCGCAATGATCTTCGCCCGCTTCTCACGTTCTGCTTCGGCCTGTTTGGCCATGGCCCGCTTCATCGAATCCGGCAACAGGATGTCCTTCAACTCGACCAGCGTGACCTCCACACCCCAGTCCAGGGTCAGCACATCGAGGATCTCGCGGATATTGAGGTTCAGTGAGTCCGTATCGGCAAGCGTTTCATCCAGACTGTGCTGGCCGACGACCTTGCGCAGCGTCGTCTGCGCGATCTGGTCGATCGCGGCGTGCACGTTCTCGATCGCAATAACCGACTTCACCGGATCGACGACCCGAAAGTAAGCGACGGCCGACACCCCCACGCTGACGTTGTCACGGGTGATGATGCCCTGCGACTGGATGGGCAGGGTCACGATTCGCAACGACACACGGTGAAGCACATCGACCGCGGGAATGATGAACCGCAGCCCCGGCTCCCTCACCCCGGTCAGGCGCCCGAACCGCAGGACCACCCCTCGCTCGTACTGTTTGACGACCCGAATCGCGTTGGCAAGAATAATGATCGCCAGAATGACGACAATCACCACAACCACAATGTAAACGATCATGAGAATTCATCTCCATGGCATCGAGCACACGCCGACGCCGATGAGTAATTGTCTCTCCGCTTCGAGCGATTGGCCAGAGGCCATTCGACCAATTCGCACGGGCAGGGGCCTCCCCGCCGCGGGGGACAACCGCGGCGCGGTAGTTGTTGTTGCCCGCGTTCGAGACCACCCCGGGCTCGCTCTGCACAGCTGGCCGGGGCGGGCGTTCTCGAGCTGAGACCACAGACAGGAATGCCTCGCTTAAGATCGGAATATGGCGAGCCCGAACAGCACGACCCTGGTTCTCGTCGGCGAGGAAGCGCCGACTCTCATCGGCGCGCTTGGCCGGTTCGCCAATGTCCGCGCTGCGACCCTGGCCGACGCCACCGATGACGAGGTGCAGCAGTGGATTTCCCAGACGCACGCCCCCTATGTCGTTCACGATCATGACCCGCTCGGCCACGTCGCATCCGCCTGGGTGGAGTTTTTCGACGACCTGGCGACGCTCGGCACGCTCGACCTCGAGGTGGATCGAGCCCTCGACTCCCTCGATCGCGGCACGATGAGCATGCCCGACTACTACGTCATCCTCGATACAGAAACCCTCGCGCCGACCTGGAAGCACTGGTGGCTCGGCGTGCTTGCCGAAGCGGCGCCCACCCGGATCATTCTCGGGAGCGAGCCGACGTTCTCTCTCGCGCGAACGCTTCGGCGGCTTCCCACTGGCAGGTCATGGCCAGAACCCGTCTCCTGGCTCCACCGGGTCGCACGAGCGGTGCCCGACCGTGTCGGCATAGACAGAAATGAAGACGAACCACCACCTCAGCGGTAACTTCGATGCACATTCTCCTTCGTTGACGGGCCGCTCGCCGCGGCCGCGATCCACGGTCCGGTGCCTTCCGACGCGTCGATCACGCCCTGCTCCAGCCAGGTGATTTTTCCCTCCATCACGGAACGGGCCAGGGCACGATCGACACCGTCGGTATTGTGCGACAGGCCGCGGAAGAGTTCGTCCACCCGCAGCCTGGCCTGCTCGCAGAAGGCTTCGGCCAATTGGTAGGCGGCATCCCCCTGGTTGCGGTCTCGCGACCGCAGCGCTTCGGCTCGAGTGCACGCCGCGGACATCGCGAACAGTTCGGCGCCGATGTCGACGATGCGACCGAGAATCGCCTGCTTCTGTTCGAGGCCCGATTGCCACCGCGTCATCGCATAGAAGGTGCGCCGCGCGAGTGCGCGAGACGCACGTTCGACGTAGCGCAGCTGTCGTGCGAGCCGCCCGAACTCGCGGTAGGAGGTGGGCAGCGAGCCCTTGCCGATCGCGAGCTTCGGCAGCCAGCCCGCGTAGAAGCCGCTCGCGGCCGCGGCCGCCTTGATCTTGGAGCGACGGCTGGCATCCGCGGATGCAAGGTCGCCGGCCGCAGCCAGGTGGGCATCGACCGCCTCCCGGGCGATCAGAAGGCGCATGATCTCGGACGATCCCTCGAAGATGCGGTTGATCCGCATGTCGCGCACCAGCTGTTCGGCCGGAACCGCGCGCTCACCACGTGCGGCGAGGGACGCGGCCGTTTCGAAGCCGCGGCCGCCCCGGATCTGCACCAACTCATCCGCGACGGTGCAGCCCAGCTCGCTGCACCAGAGCTTCGCGAGAGCGGCCTCGATTCGCACATCCTTGGATCCGGCATCCGCAAGGGCGGCCGACAACTCGAACACCGATTCCAGGGCGAAGGTGGTCGCCGCCATGAAGGCAAGCTTCTTGCCGACAGCCTCGTGCTCGCCCACCGGCTTTCCCCACTGAACGCGCTGCGTCGACCACTCGCGGGCGATCTTGAGCGCCCACTTGCCGCCGGCCGTGCACATCGCCGGAATCGAGAGGCGGCCCGTATTGAGCGTGGTGAGGGCGATCTTCAGGCCCTGGCCTTCGAGGCCGATTCGATTCTCTACCGGGACGCGCACCTGGTCGAAGCGAGTGACGCCGTTCTCCATGCCCCTCAGCCCCATAAAGTGGTTGCGGTTCTCCACGGTGATACCGGGGCTCGCCGCCTCGACGATGAAGGTGGTGATGCCGCCTCGGCCACCGTCGTGCGCGGGTACCTTGGCCATCACCGCCAGAAGTTCCGCGATCGGCCCGTTGGTCGTCCACAGCTTCACGCCATCGATCAGGTAGGAAGACCCATCGGCGGAAAGAGTTGCTGTCGACGTCATTCGGGCCGGGTCGGAGCCGACGTCCGGCTCGGTGAGCAGGAATGCCGAGATGGCGCCGGCCGCGCAGCGCGGAAGAAACTCCCGCTTCTGCTCCTCCGTTCCAAACATGTGAACCGGCTCGGGCACGCCGATCGACTGGTGCGCGGAAACGAGCGCGCCGATACTCGGATGAACGGAGCCGAGCACCATGAGGGCCCTGCCGTAATAGACGAGGGGCAGCCCGAGCCCGCCATACTCCCTGGGTATCTTGATGCCGAAGACTCCGAGACTGGTGAATCCCTCGATGTACTCGTCGGGTATCCGGTCTTCGCGCTCGATGCGACCACCATCCAGTTCTTCGCAATAGGCGGTCAAGCTGGCGAGGAAAGCGTCGCCGCGGAGAGCGGAGTCCGAGTCCGGCTGAGGATGCGGGTGGATGAGCGAGAGATCAAAATCGCCGAGATACAGTCCCTTGGCGAAACTCGGGCGATCCCACTCCTTCTCCCGGGCCGCCTCAGCGGCCTCGCGCGCCTCGCGACCGCGATGGTCCGTCGTTGGGGATGGCTGTTCAATCTTGGTGCTCATCAGAACCCCTCTCCCGGGGTCTGCGGATGGCAAACGCACCGGCTTAGTGTCACAGTACCGCGGGCTCCGGCGTGCGGTAGAGCCGCAGAAGCGTTCGTCGGGTTTCCGCATACCGACAATCGGTGGGAAAGTGCCGTGGCGCGGCGTTCTCGATCAGAACGTGGCTTCTGGTGACGATGGCGATGTGAAGGTCGTCCGGCAGCGAAGCCCAACGACCCTCCGCGGCGATGGTCGCCCAGTCCACGATCTTCACGCCCATCGGTCGCACCATGTCCAGGAACGCGCGCACCTGCGAATCGGGACGTGACGTCAACGCAAGAGACACGTCGTTCCCGCACGCCACGCAGGATGTGACGTTGAGGGCGAGAGAGAATGCGCCCGTGTCTGGTCCGGTCACGATCATGACGCGGCCCAAGGGCCGCGACTCCGTGCCGCGATCCCGCGCCGCGAAGTTGCTCTGGTCGGCGCCAACGGCCAGGTCGTTGGAGAGGAGCGCGATGTGGCGCCCAACCTTGCCCAGGGATGGGAGCGCAGAGGCTTGGAGTCGGCGGGCCAACTCCCGCACAAATTGCAAGCGGGCACGGGCATCCAGCGACACGGGCTGCGCTATGGCGGTCGCATCCTCGTGGAGGGAGGCGCGGCCCATGTGCACGATGGGGCTCATTGCCACAGAGTCGCATGGCCCGACACATGCCCACAGTGCCGAAGGTCCCACGCGAGTAGCAGTTCGCGCGGTCGAAGTCGGCCCACCGGCGGAGAGGGAACAGCACGAGGGCGGCCCTCCTGCGAAGGCCGCCCTCTTGCGTGGTGGGCAACTCCTATGCCGCGAGCCGCAACCCAGCATCCTGACCGCGTGCGACCACGAGGCTGTCGCCGCTCACTCCGACGACGACGTTGCCGCCGCCTTCGAGTTCGGAGGAGACGAGAAGATCTGCGATCCTGTCGTCGAGTTCGCGCTGGATGACGCGACGCAGCGGTCGCGCGCCGTACTCGGGCTCGTAACCGTGGTCGGCAATCCAATCGACGGCCTCATCGGTGACGGTCAGCGTGATGTTCTGGGCCCGAAGACGCGCTTCGGTCGCCCCGATCAAAAGCCGCACGATCTCGTGAAGCTGCTCTGTCTCGAGCTTGCGGAACAGCACAATCTCGTCGATCCGGTTGAGGAACTCGGGCCGCATGGCCTCGCGAAGCTTGCCCATGACGCGGTCCCGCAGATCCTTGTCCGACCCGAACCCGTTCGCCGAATCGCTCGCAACGAACCCGAGCGCACCGCCACGGCTGGCGAGAAACTCCGAACCGAGGTTCGAGGTCATGATGATCACGGCGTTGCGGAAGTCCACGGTGCGTCCCTGCCCATCCGTCAGCCGTCCGTCGTCGAGCACCTGCAACAGCAGGTTGAAGACGTCGGGGTGCGCCTTCTCGA
>DMKW01000100.1:0-15531 GCA_003454135.1 Microbacteriaceae bacterium | reverse complement strand
CGATCTCGTCGAACAGCACGACAGAGTAGGGGTTGCGCCGAACACGCTCGGTGAGTTGTCCGGCCTCCTCGTAGCCGACATATCCGGGAGGAGCACCGACGAGACGGCTCACAGTGTGCCGCTCGCCGAACTCGCTCATGTCGAAACGCAGCATCGCCTTGTCGTCGCCGAAGAGCGACTCGGCCAGGGCCTTCGCCAGCTCGGTCTTACCGACGCCGGTCGGCCCGAGGAACAGGAAGCTGCCCACCGGTCGATTCCGGTCGCCCATGCCGGTGCGGTTGCGCCGCACGGCCTTCGCGACGACGGAGACGGCGTCGTTCTGCCCGATCACTCGTTCGTGCAAGTCGGCTTCGAGCCGACCCAGACGGTCGCGATCGACCTCGGTGAGACGATTGGCCGGAATGCCCGTCGCTCGTGAGATCACCGCCGCGATCTCCGTCTCGTCCACCACAGCGGCGACATCACTCGTGGTCACGGGCTTCGCCGCGGCGAGTTTGCCGTGCACTACTTCGAGCTCATCCCGCAGTCTGGACGCCTCTTCGTAGTGCTCCGCGGCGACCGCGGAGTTCTTGGAGGCCTCGAGGGTGGCGAGTTCTTCGAGCAGGGCGGAAACGTCCACCTGGGAACCGAGCTTGAGGCGCAGTCGCGCGCCAGCCTGGTCGATGAGGTCGATGGCCTTGTCTGGCAGGAAGCGGTCTGTCACGTAGCGGGCCGAGAGCTCGACCGATGCACGGATGGCCTCGTCGGTGTACCGCACCCCGTGGTGGTCCTCGTACGCCTTGCGGAGTCCGGAAAGGATCAGCACGGCGTCATCGATGCTCGGCTCGCCGACCTGCACGGGCTGGAAGCGACGCTCGAGCGCCGGATCCTTCTCGATCGAGCGGTACTCCCTGAGCGTGGTGGCGCCGATCACGTGCAGCTCGCCGCGAGCCAACCGAGGCTTGAGGATATTGCCCGCGTCCATGCCGCCGTCCCCCGCGCCACCGGCGCCGACGACGGTGTGAAGCTCGTCGATGAAGACGATGAGTTCGGCCTTGTGAGCGCTGATTTCATCCATCAGCTTGGTGAGGCGCTCCTCGAAGTCGCCGCGGTACCGCGTGCCGGCGAGCATGGCCGGCAGGTCGATGGTGACCACGCGCTTGTCGCGCAGCTGTTGGGGAACGCCGCCGTCGACTATCGCCTGGGCGAGTCCCGCCACAATCGCGGTCTTGCCGACTCCGGCTTCACCGATCAACACCGGGTTGTTCTTGGTGCGCCTGGAGAGGATTTCGATGGTCTGCTCGATCTCATCGGCGCGGCCGATCACGGGGTCGAGTTCGCCCGCGCGAGCCATCACCGTGAGGTCCATGCCGAACTTGTCGAGCATCGGGGTGTCCGATTCCGATTCGGTGCTCGGCTGCTCGGTCTCCCCCGCGCTCACCGTCTCACGCATGCCAGACTGCAACGCCTCCGGCGTGATGCCGGCGGCCGCCAGCACCTGGCCGGCGGGGGAATCCTGATTGATGACTAGAGCGAAAAACAGGTGCTCCGGGTCGATGTAGGTCGAGCCTGAGGCGCGAGCCACCTGATAGGCGTGGAACAGCGCGCGCTGCCCGGACTGAGTCAACGAGGGCGTCGAAACCATGCGGGAGGAGGTTGCCTCCGGCAGCCGTTGCTCGGCGGCGTGGGCGATCGCCGAGGGGTCAGAGCCGACACGCCTAATGACGTCTGAAGCGGGTTCGCGCTCGGCGAGCACACGAAGGATGTGCAGGGCGTCGAGCTCGCTGTGGCCGTGTTCGATCGCAAAGCGACCGGCCTGCGCCAGCACCTCGCGGGACCGACGGCTCAGCAGTCGGCTGATGTCGATGGAACGCCCGGATTGGGCCGCGCGCTCACCCTCGAGGTAACGAGCGAGGAATTCGTCGAACGAGTTGCCGCCGACTTCCTCGGGCTCTGGATCGTTAGGCATTTGGACCTCCCGGTGAAACTTGAGTGCCTTTGACTCAACTTAACACTGTGGATCGAAATACATTCCCGCCGAGAAAATCGATCTCGGTATCACAAGGAGAGCCCGCTGGGGCGTGGGGTTCTCCCTGCCGGATGCGGCCGGTCAGACCGTGGCGACGTACACGGTGTTCGCCGATGTTCCGCCGGTGATCGGGTTGTCGAAGGAGACCACGTGCGCTAACGACGCGGCAAACACCCGCGCGAGTTCCACCATGAACTCGTCATCGGGCGGGTCGTCGGACCATAGCGCGAAAACGCCGCCCGAGCGGAGGTGCCGCGACAGGGCGAGCAGACCGGTGTGCGTGTAGAGGTCGGCATGGCTGGGGTCGAGCTGATGGCGAGTCGAGTGGTCGATGTCGACAAGGATCGCGTCGTAGCGCGGAGACTCCGGGCCCGGTGCGGCGCGCATGAGGCCGAAGAAGTCATCCAGCACGAGGCTCGTCCGAACGTCACCGGTGAGTTCCTTCGAGACAGGCAGGAGGCCTCGCTCGTGCCAATCGATCACCGCCGGCAGGGCATCCACCACGGTGAGCCCGTGAACCCGGCTGTCGGCCAGGGCAGCGACCGCGGTGTAGCCCAGCCCGAGCCCACCGACGAGCGCGTTCAGCCGATCGCCCTCGACCGCGGCAAGACCGAGGGTCGCCAACGCTTCCTCTGCCACGGTGAAGAGGCTCGACATGAGAAACTCCTCGCCGAGCTTCACTTCGTAGACGTCGACGCCAAGGGAAGGTTCGACTCGACGACGAAGGGTCAGGTCTCCCATGGTGGTGGGTTGCCAGTCCAACTCTTCGAATCGCACGCTCATGGGTTTGCCTGAAGCTCTCCCCCGGCCCTCCGGGACACGTGTCGCGTGATCGAACGGGCGACAGCCACGCCGTCTCGAGTCACATTTCCTACGCGATCATCGGAGCGATGTGTGCCTAATCCTACGGGCCGCTCTTGACAGGAGTCGCGGGCCGCGATTGCGCGATCGATCAGCGGTCTGGCGCTACGAAGCAAGCAGCCCGAGAAATGCCCCCGCCAGCATGGCTGGTCCGAATGGAATGGAGCTCTGCAACGTCGCCTTGCCGGCCAACAGCGCGATCACAGACACCAGTCCCCCGATGACAAAGCCGGCCACACTCCCAATGAGAATCGGGGACCAGCCCAAGTACCCGAGGGCGAGCCCGATCACCGCAGCGAGTTTGACGTCTCCCATCCCAACGCCAGCGGGCGAAATCAGGGAGAGAACGAAATACACGCCGAACAGAGCAGCCGCACCGAGGCCCGCTCCGAGCAGGGCGGGCCACTCACCCTCCAACGCGGCGGCACCGGCAAGGAGCAGTGGCATCACAATGAGCGACGGGTAGATGATCGCGTTCGGGAGGCGCTTCTCGGCGATATCGACCATGCCGAGAACCACCGCAATGCCGGCAAAGTAAAGGTAGGCGGGCAATTCCCACGCCACGCCGAACACCGACGCCACGACGAGGAAGAGCGCCCCAGTGGCGACGGACGCGGCCACGCGTTCCCGCCAGTGAAAACGCCGGCTCGCGCGCAACGATCGCGCCGCCAGCGCGGAGAGCGGAATCCCGATGGCGGCCCCGCACAGCCCGGCGACCAGCGAAAGCACCAATGCCATCCTGGGCCTAGCCTCTCCCGATGGTTTGCGCCGAAGCGTTCGGTCTGATTCGCGGGCGTTCGCTATGCCGTGACGATACAGCAGAACATTCGGTTGCGGTGTACGGACGTGAGCCGTCTTCATCGGTGGCGACGTGGGCGCACGCGCGTTTAGTGATTCAAACGCTGTTGTCGCGGGTGTTTAGGGGTTTGAACGCCGGAGGGGTTATGGCTCAATTTCGGTTCGCGTACGTTTGCGCTCACTTGCTAGGTCAATCCGGACCAGCAGCTCACAGATCGGAAGAACAATGAAGCTCCTGACCCGAATTCAGGCTCGTATCAACAGCATGCGGAATGAAGACGGCGCCACCGCCGTCGAGTACGGCCTCATGGTCTCGCTCATCGCCGTTGTCATCATCGCCGCAGTCACGCTGATTGGGACGAACCTCAAGGCGATCTTCAACACCGTGGGCGTCGCGCTTTAACTTCCCCGGCCGGCTCGACACCGGCCCCACTCGTGAACCGGCGGCGGCTCCCCAACCCCCGGAGGCCGCCGCCGCTCCAACGAAGGAAAAATGACATGACGGATAACCGCACCGACACGGGCCAGCGCGGCGCGGCGGCGGTCGAATTTGCACTCGTGCTGCCCGTGCTCCTTCTCCTCATCATGGGCCTCATCGAATTCAGCCTGATCTTCAACTCGCAAATTTCGCTGACGAACGCGGCTCGCGAGGGTGCACGAGTCATGGCGATCCACAACGACCCCGCGGCGGCGACATCGGCCGCCATCGCGGCGGCACCCTCGGTCAACGACCCCGCCATCGCCGCGGGCGATGTCACCGTCAGCCCATCGGACTGCGCGGCCGGATCAACGGTCACGGTAACCATTCACTACTCCGCCAAGCTCCTTACCGGGTTCTTCGGCGTCACCCTCCCTCTGACAGGCAAAGGAGTCATGCTATGTGGCGGATAACGAATCCACTGCGCGAAGAGCGCGGAGCGAGCGCGGTGCTCGTGGCCATTCTCATGGTTCCGCTCCTTGGCTTTCTAGCTATTGCACTGGATGTCGGCGCTCTATATGCCGAGCGCGCTCAGCTCCAGAACGGCGCGGACGCGGCGGCCCTGGCCATCGCGCAGGGCTGCTCCGACGGAGTGTGCGACGACCCCGCTGCCCAGGCAGCGGCATTCAGCAACGCGAACGCCAACGACGGCGCTGCAAACGTCCTCACTCCCACGTTCCCCACCAGTAACAGCGTGACCGTCACGTCGAGCACCCGCGTGGCCGGGACGAATGCCCCGGCAATCAGCCACCCGTTCGCCAAGTTCATCGGAATAGACTCCACGACCGTGCACGCCCGGGCCACGGCGGAGTGGGGCTCCCCCAAAGCGAGCGCGACCATGTTGCCAATCGCTATCTCATACTGCGAATTTCGGCCCGCGTTGGATGGCACGCTCCAGCTCATCCGGTACGACCAGGATTTGACCTGCGCAAGCCGCGACGGCCACCCGATACCGGGCGGATTCGGCTGGCTCACGAGGCTCCCCGGCGAGTGCGGCTCTTACGTCAACCTCGACAACGCCACAGTCGCGAGTGAGCCAGGCAATTCATATCCCGGCACCTGCGATGCGACGATGTCGCAAATAGAGGGCCAGACGGTGTTGATTCCGATATTCGACGGAGCGAGCACGAAAAGTGGCCCGGCGACCTGGTACCACATCTACGCCTTTGCGGCCTTCAAGCTCACGGGCTGGAGGCTCTCCGGTGGTAACAAGCTTCCGGAGGTCAACATCGACCCTGCCGCCCCGCCGTGCAACGGCAATTGCCGAGGCATCCAGGGATATTTCGATCACTGGGTCTCCGTCGATGCTGCGGGCGCTGAGCTCGGCGGTCCGGATCTCGGCGCATCAATCGTCCGGCTCACCAAATAGGAGATGTCATGAAAACCCGACTCATTGGAGCGATCCTCGCGATCGTACTGGCCATAACCGGCACGATTGTGCTCACCGGGTACGTGAGAGGCGCCGATGCTCGGGCCTCGGCCGGCGCCGCATTCGTGCGGGTGTACGTCGTCACGCGTGATATCCCGGCGGGCACGACCGCGGCGGATATCGGCTCGCTGATCGTCGAGAAGCAAATCCCCTCGATTGCCGCGGCGGCAGGACGGGTGACGAGGCTGAGTGCGCTCGCAGGCATGGTCGCCGATGTCGCACTTGTTCCAGGAGAACAGCTCCTCACGGCGCGCTGGGTGAATCCTTCGAAGCACGTGGCACGGGGGGAGGTGGCCGTGCCGAAGGGCATGCAGGCGATCACCATCGCGTTGCCTGTTGAGCAGGTCGTCGGAGGCACTGTGAAGGCCGGCGACACCGTCGGAGTCATCATCTCGGCGACGTTGAAGCCCGCCGGATCCGATGAGATCTCGACGAGTAAGCAGGTATTCCACAAGGTGCTCGTCACCGCCGTGCAACAAGGAACCACGACTCGACCCGGCAAGGGGAACGGCGCGTCAACCGACCCGGTCAGCGAGGTGATGGTCACGCTCGCGCGATCCAGCGGGGACGTCGAAAAGCTCGTATGGGGTCAGGAGTTCGGCAAGATCTGGCTGACATTCGAGCCAAAGGGAGCGGACGAATCCGGGTCGCGCACCGTTGATGGAGGAGTGGTGTTCCAATGAGCCGCCTGTTGCTCATCAGCCGAAGCCGCAAGTTTGAGTCCAGACTGCGTTCGCTGCTCGATGACGATCTCGACACGATCATGGGGAGGTCCCTGGCGAGGGGGGCTTCCGCCGCACTGGCGACCCTCGGGTCGGCGGACGGACCCCATATCGCGATGCTCGGCCCCTCGCTCTCCTACGCCCAGACGTATGAGCTGTCGGCCAGACTCTCGGCTCTTTATCCCCGCACCGGGATCATGCTCGTACATGAGAACGGTTCCGGCGTCGAGAAATGGATTTCGGACATGAAGGTGGACGCGGTGGCAAGCCCGAGCCTTGACGACACCGCCCTCATCGAGGTGATCGACCGGCTCAGCATTCGTTTCCACGGCGCACGGCGCCCGACGACGTCGAAGGCCGCGCCCGAAGTAGCGGCCACGCCCGACCCGGTACCGATGTCAGACCCGCCAGAGGCCAAGACGGACGTCGTCGCAGACATGGCGACGGCAACCGAGCCGATGGCCGTCGACGCACGACTCCTCACGGCGGCGGCCGGAATCCCTCCCCAGATCATTGCCGTCGTCTCGCCGAAGGGAGGGATGGGCAAGACCACGGTGGCGACCAATCTTGCCGTGGGACTGGCGAAAATCGCGCCGATGTCTGTCGTTCTCATCGACGGCGATGTGCAATTCGGAGATGTGGCGACGGCGCTGGCCCTCGAGCCGTCGTACTCACTGCCCGACGCGGTTTCGGACGCAGCCGCTCGCGACACCATGGTGCTGAAAACCTACCTGACGTCCCACCCAGGAGGCTTTTACGTCGTCTGCGGCGCCACCTCACCGGTTGCCGGCGATCGCGTGACCGGTGAACAGGTCAGCGCGCTCATCGCCCAGCTCTCGCGCGAGTTCCGTTATGTCGTGGTAGACACGGCGCCCGGGCTCGGCGACCACACCCTCGCGGCCATCGAGCAAGCGACCGATGTGGTTCTGCTCTGCGGCATGTCCGTGACGAGCGCGCGAGGCCTCCGGAATCACCTTTCTGCACTGTCGAGCGTCGGCATCATGCCCGCAACCCGGCACGTTGTGCTCAACTTTGCCGATCGCGTCAGCGGGCTATCGGTTCGGGATGTCGAAGCGACGACCGGAGTGCCCGTCGATATCGCGATTCCACGCTCCAAGCTCGTGATGTTGTCGTCAAACCGCGGGATCCCGCTTCTTCAGGATCGCGACAGCAATTCCGCATCGAAGGCGCTAGCCGAGCTGGTGCGCAGATTCGACCCCTCCACCGTGCAGAAGCGCGGTCAACTTCATAGAAGGTTGGTCATCGCATGAACCTCACCGATCGGGCTGACGCCGCTCGCCGCGACACCCCACAGCCTCTTCTCACCCAGGATGCGGACGGCCGAGCCCAGGCGCCGGCGGGAGCTTCGCCGCCCGAGCCGTCCCGGGAGAACGATCGGCAGCGCAGCCTCGACTTCGCGACCGAACCGATCTCCCCTCCCCCACCGTCGAACGTGTCGGCCGTGGTTTTTGCGATCGACCCGCTCTTGGAGATCAAGGAACGGGCCGCCCAGGTGCTGTTCGAACGCATCGGCTCCCGGCTAAACGACCCGAGCCTGTCTGAAGAGCAATTGCATTCCTATGCCCGCGCGGAACTCAGCACGATTGTTTCGGCCGAACAGGTGCCCCTGAGCGCGGACGAACGCACCCGGCTCATCGCCGAGATCGGGGCCGACGTGCTCGGCTACGGTCCCCTGGAGACGCTTCTTGCTGACGATGAAGTGACCGAAATCATGGTCAACGGCCCCGATCAGATTTTCGTCGAGCGGAGAGGACACCTCACCCGCGACACCGCGCGGTTCATCAGCGAGGTGCAACTCCGACGCGTGATCGAGCGAATCGTCTCGAAGGTAGGCCGCCGGATCGACGAATCGTCGCCGTTTGTCGATGCCCGACTGGCCGACGGTTCTCGTGTGAACGCCGTCATTCCGCCACTTGCGGTCGACGGATCCTCTCTCACCATTCGCAAGTTTGCGAGGGAGCCTTTCGCGGCGCACGACCTCATCCAATTCGGCACGCTAAGCGCCGATATCGCGGCCGTGCTCGACGCCTGCGTCAAAGCGAAGCTCAACATCATCGTCTCCGGCGGCACCGGTACCGGCAAGACGACGCTGCTCAACGTGCTCTCCGGCTATATTCCGGCCGACGAACGAATCATCACGATCGAGGATGCCGTGGAATTGCAGCTGCAACAAGAGCACGTCATCCGACTCGAGTCCCGGCCGTCGAACATCGAGGGCAAGGGCGAGGTCACCATCCGGGATCTCGTGCGCAATGCGCTTCGTATGCGACCGGACCGTATCGTGATCGGAGAATGCCGAGGAGGTGAAACTCTGGACATGCTGCAGGCCATGAATACCGGCCACGAAGGGTCCATCTCCACCGTGCATTCCAACTCGCCGCGCGACGCGATCGCCCGGATGGAAACTCTCGTGCTGATGGCCGGGATGGATCTGCCGCTGCGCGCCATCCGCGAGCAAATAGCCTCTGCTATCGACGTGATCGTGCAGATTGGTCGGCTCAAAGACGGCACCCGTCGAGTTACTCACCTCACCGAAGTGCAGGGAATGGAAGGCGAGATAGTTACCCTTCAGGATGCCTTCGTCTTCGACCACGGGGCAGGGGTCGACACGAACGGGAATATCCTGGGACGGGCGGTAGCGACAGGGGTGCGTCCGCGGTTCGCCGACCGTTTTCGGGATCTGGGTATCCAGCTCTCGCCCAGCGTGTTCCAGGCGGACCTCAGCACACGGGCACAGCGATGAACGACGTCGTGCTCTACCTGGGCATCGCCGTTGCCCTGCTCGCGCTTTTGGTAGCGATCCTCCTGGTAGTCGCGCCCCCCTTGCCACGCGTGCCATTGGCACGACGGCGAGCACCCGGCGACACGCCGCCGTCAGCCATCAGCCGGCTGGCGGACGGCACGGTCGAGACCATCGAAAAGGCAATCCAACGCCGTGGAAGAGCCCCGTTCAACGCCGAAGAACTCGAGTTGGCGAACATCCGGATGCAACCGCCCGCCTTCGTGCTCATGGTCATCTCCGCCGCTCTGGCGCTGGCCGTCGTCGGGTTGCTGCTCGGCACGGGCACCATGTTTGCGATTCCGCTGATGGTCGCCTGTGCGGCGTTCGCTCCGTTCGGCGCCAAACTCCTGCTCACTCTCAGGGCCGGTCGCCGTCGAGCAAAATTCGCCGACCAGCTCGACGAATCCCTCGGCCTGCTCGCCGGAGGTCTTCGCGCCGGGCACAGCCTGCTCCGCGCCGTCGACGCCGCCTCCCAGGAGATCGAGTCGCCCACGGCCGGTGAATTCGCCAGGGTCGTGAACGAGACGCGAATTGGTCGCGACATGGGCGAAGCGCTGGAGAACACCGCGATTCGCATGCGGAGCGATGATTTCCTGTGGGTGGCGCAAGCGATCGCCATCAATCGCGAGGTGGGTGGCAACCTATCCCAGGTGCTCGACCAGGTCGGGCACACCATCCGCGAGCGCAACGAGATCCGAAGGCAGGTGAACAGTCTGGCCGCCGAAGGAAAAATGTCGGCGTGGGTGCTGATTCTTCTGCCGGTCGGAGTATTCAGTTTCCTGATTCTGACGCAGCCGTCGTACTTCACAGGCTTTTTCGGCAGCATCTGGGGCATCCTCGCGCTCGTCGCCGCGGGCATCCTGCTCGCGGTGGGCTCGCTGTGGATGATGGTCGTCGTCAAAGTGAAGTTCTAGGAGGTTCACATGCCCTCATTCATCGCCGTCCTCGCCTCCATCGCCATTGCCGGAGGGTTCAGCGCACTCATCGGCATCCTTGTCACGGCTCGGAAACGGGAGCCCGTCGCGGACCCGCCGGATGCCGGTGCTGGCGTCGCTCGCGCCCACCCAACGATCGTGGGCGCAAGTCACGGCCGCGCCCCGAAGGGATACCTCAGCATGCTTGAGCGTCGGCTCGCGCTCGCCGGCCGCCCGCCCGCCTGGTCGGTCGACAAGATCCTGATTGCGAAACCGATCGTCGCGGCGGTGGGCGGCTTGCTTGCTGTCTGGTGGATCAGCGGGGATCCGGTGATGCTTCGAGTGGTGCTCGGGGCCTGCCTCACGCTGCTCTGCTTCTTCGTGCCAGACCTCCTTCTCATCAGCCGGGGGCAGGAACGGCAGGAGAAGATGCAAAATGCGCTGGCAGACACCCTGGACCAGATGACCATCGCGGTAGAGGCAGGCCTCGGCTTCGAGGCCGCCATGGCGAAGGCCGCCGCGAATGGCAGAGGACCGTTGGCGGAGGAATTCATCCGCACTCTGCAGGACATGAGCATTGGGCGTGCCCGCAGGGACGCCTACCAGGCCTTCAGCGATCGCACCTCGTCTCCCGACCTGCGGAGGTTCACTCGCTCAGTTGTGCAGGCGGACACCTACGGGATCGCGATCGCGGCCGTACTTCGCGTCCAGGCCGCCGAGATGCGCCTTCGCCGTCGGCAGAGAGCCGAAGAGAAGGCCATGAAAATACCGGTCAAGGTGCTCTTCCCGCTCGTCTTCTGCATCTTGCCGGTGCTGTTTATCGTTCTGCTCACCCCCGCCGTTCTCAGCATGATCAAAGCCTTCTCCTAAGCGCTGGCGATCCTCGCAAAGATCTTGGTCGCGGAGCCGAACGCGCCTCACGATGGAACTGCCCGCTGGGGCGCCCTCGATCGGGTGATCGGTGTGGCCCAAACAGGGGACTGGTAGTAACAATCGCGCGCTGGATAGACTCCCCTGACCGAGCCGCTTACCCGAAAGTGGCTCATTATCCGAACGAAGGCACCCGTCATGGGTAACGCCCGAAACTGGAGTTCTCGCGCGCTCGCACTCGCGCCGCCAATCTCTTTTCATGCTCGCTCAGGCGACAGAATCCGTCTCGAGCAGACCGCCGCACGAGCGCCGATGCCTAAGGAACGCATCACCGAATTGCGCCCCACCGTCGCTGCATGCGCGGTCGGCCTGATCGTTACGGGGGCGACAACTTGGCGGCCTTACGTCGCCATCGGAATCCGCAACGCGTCCCTGCACGTAGTGCTCGACTCGGTCGGCGCCTGTATCGCCGTATTGGTGGCCTACCTGGTGTATGGACGATTCATCCGTCGCGGCATGTTGCAGGACTTGCTGATCGGCCATTGCCTCGTCTTCGTGGCTGTGGCTGGGCTTTGCCTTACCTACCTGCAGGGTATTCAGGGGTTTCGCTCCGGAAAACTCGACGTGTGGCTCCCATTGGGCCTGCAGGCCCTTGGCTCTCTTCTGATCGGCGCTGCGGCCGTCTCGAACAGGTCCCTGGCGAATCAGCTCGCACTGCGGCGGCTGGCCGTGCTTTCCCCCATGGCAGTGATTGCCGTGACGTTCCTGGCCCTCCCGTGGATCGCGATGTCACAGCCGTCTGCCTCTTTCGGACCCGCCCAGCACACGATGCTCACCGGGTACTCGCTGCTGCCGGTCGCCCAGGGCCTGACCGCGTTGGGCTTCTTCGTCGCCTCGGTCGCATTCACTTTCCAGGCGGGGCGCCGCAAAGACGAACTGCTGCGCTGGCTCGGACCGGCGTGTGCGCTCGGCTCATTCGCTCGCATCAACGACGTGCTCGTTCCTTCCCGGTACACCGACTGGGTCAACACGAGTGACCTACTCCGCACTGGCTTCTACGTGCTGCTGTTGGTCGGCGCGACCCGCGAGATCAACCAGTACTGGAGCGCTCAAGCAGGGTTGGCCGTGTCAGACGACCGACGACGGCTCGCACGCGAACTCCACGACGGCGTCATTCAGGAACTCGCGTACATCCGCTCGGAATGCCACACCATCCCCGCAGGCATGGCCTCCGGAAACCACATCATCAGGGCCTGCGACCGTGCTCTTGACGAGGCGCGGGCCGCCGTGCACGCGCTCGGTCGTGCCAGCGAAGAGCCGCTTGGCTTCGTCCTGTGCCGCACGACAACAGAGCTGGCCGAAAGATACGAGGTCAACGTTGAGGTTGACCTCGACAACTCGGTCAGTGTCGCGTCTGACCAACAGCATGCACTGCTGCGCATAACGAGGGAAGCGGTCGCGAACGCAGTACACCACGGCAAGGCCAGGCGAGTGCGGATCAGACTCAGCCAGGATGGCGGCTGCCGACTGACGATAGAGGACGATGGGCAAGGATTCGACGTGTCCGCGAGCGTCGCCGCCACCGCGGGGTACGGCCTCATCAGCATGCGTGAGCGAGCGCTCGCGCTTCCTGGCTCGTTCACAGTGGAAGCCCACTCAGGCATTGGAAGCGTGGTGACGGTCCTGTGGTAATCGAAAGCAAGATCCGGGTAGTCCTGGCCGACGATCACGCACCAATGCGGTCGCGAATCCGCGAGGCACTGGAAGCGGGCGATTGCGAGATTTGCGGGGAGGGGGCGAACGCCCACGAGGCAATACGGCTCGTTCTCGAACACCGACCCGATGTGGTGCTGCTCGACATAAACATGCCTGGCAACGGAATCCAAGCCGCCCAGCAGATCCGTCGGGATCTGCCCCAGATCGCCGTCGTCATGCTCACGCAGTCGAAGGAGAACGATGACCTGTTCGACTCCCTGCGGGCGGGTGCCGCGGGATATCTCCTCAAGGACACCGATCCTGGAACGCTTGCTGCAGCGTTGAGGGGCGTGCTTGCTGGCGAAGCAGCCATGCCAGCCGAACTCGTGACGCGGATTCTCGAAGAGTTCCGGGGACCCCGGCGGCGCCTCATGCGCAAATCGGTCGCCGCTGCGAGGCTGAGTCCGCGGGAGTGGGACGTCATGGAGATGCTGAGCCAGGGAACCTCCACGGAGGAGGTCGGGCGAAGGCTGTTCGTCTCACCAACGACGGTGCGGGTTCATCTCTCGGCGGTCCTTCACAAGCTTGCGGTCAAGGACCGCGAAAGCGCCTTCAGCCTACTCAGGGACGACCTGAACCAGCCTCGCTACGCGAAATAGCGAGCTCAGACCGGGACTTCTGAGAGGATCGCGTCAATCTGGCCCACGGCAAGGCGCATGCCCTCTTCCATACCCATTTGAAGCATCTGTTCGAGTTGCTCGGCGCTGGAGAACATCGTGACCGCGGTCATTCGCGTCATCTAACTCCCGGCGCCGCCAGCCCGGCAGTGGAGTGGTTCAATTCGCGTCGCTGATGACAGAAACGCGCAAGGATTGATGCATGAAGGTGGAGATCCTGCACATCGACGACTGTCCCAACTGGCAGGAAGCCGGCAGCCGAATGAATGCCGCGTTGGCCCTGACACAACACACTGACGTCGCAGTTACGTTCAAACTGCTCTCAACCCCCGAGGATGCAGCAACGGTTCCATTCGCCGGGTCTCCCACCATCACCGTCGACGGCAGCGACCTGTTCCCTGCCGCCGGCCGAATAACAGATTTGGCCTGCCGCATCTACCGCACACCGACCGGTTTCGCCGGTCTCCCCACGATCGAGCAACTCGTGGACGCACTCGAACGTCATGACTAGCGATCCCGAAACCTATTGCTCGTGCTGCGGCCGGACGCTCCCACGCACAAAGCTCCACGACATCGGCAGCACCGGTGTCTACATTTGCCGCCGCTGCGCACGATGGGTTGCCTTCACATGGCGCGGCGACCGTCCGCATTAGGAAGATGGGACCACTGCGCTCACGGCGCCTCGGGCGCGGCCGGGGCAACCTCCTTCCGCGCCGTGTTCGTGTCGGCGCGGTCGTGCTGCCGCCGGCTCGCGAACAGAAGTGGGATCCCGATGAGCTCCACGACGCCACCGATCACAAGCGAGGTCCCGTAGCCCCAGAGGTCCGCGGCGCGGCCGAGGGCCGGCTGGATGAACACCCCGCCGAGGCTGCCGAACAGCGAATCGAACGAAAGCACGGTCGCGCGCTGCTTCGACGGGATCATGTCGTTGAGGTAGGCCTGTCGCACCGGTCCGGCCACGGCGAACACGAAGCCCCAGACCACCAAGAAGACGATCGCGAGCCAGAAGAGGCTGTTCACACCGAGCAACACGAGCGCGACGATGCTGGCGAGAGAAGCCCCGATCATCGTGGTGGTTCGCTTTGCGAACAGCCCGCGGATCCGGGGCGCGAACACGCCCCCGGCCACCTGCGACAGCGAGAGGACAGCCGCCGCCAGCCCGGCGACGGAATAGGCAGATTTGTCGCCGTAGAGCTGCAGCAGGTAAGGCTGCAGCGCATAGAAGGCGTAGATCCCGACCCCGGATGCGAACGGCGCGGAGAGAATAACGTAGCGCACCGGGCGCTTCTTGAGCCCGTGCTCGATCGACTGCGTCAGTACGTTCCGGGTCGCTTTCAGCGGCCCCATCGAGCGATCCGGGGTGAACCCGAGGTCCTTCATCACGAAGAACGCGAACAGGAACATGAGTATGAGCACCCCGGCGCGCAAGAGGAATGGAACCCCGAGATTGGTCGCCTGGGCGATCACGCCGCCCAGCACCGAGCCGGTGAACATCGCGATACCGGTTACCACGAGCCCTCGGCCGAACACGGCCTCCAGGCTGGCGGTGTACCCGGTCGACGTCAGCGCGTCGACCAGCCAGGCGTCCACCGCGCCGGAAAAGAAGGTGAAGCCGAGCCCGAGCAACACGGAGACGATCGCCCACCAGACGAAGGGCGCGTGCCAGAGCCACAGCATCCAGTAGAGCCCGGTGGTGACGGACAGCGTGATCGTCCCGAGCAGATAGGACACCTTCCTCCCCGCCGTGTCGGCGACGACACCGGTCGGGATCTCGAAGATCACCATGCCAGCGGTGAAGAACGCGTTCGCGGCGAACGCTTCGAAGTTCGACAGCCCCGCGTCGAGCAGGAAGAGGGTGTTGATGCCCCAGATGAATGACGCCGCCAGCGTGTTGCCGAGCAGGAGGATCAAGTAGACACGCTGGACGCGCCGCGCCGCCGGATTCATGACCCGCGACCGATCGGCACTCCCCATCCCGCCATACCAGCAATCATCGACCCGATCGGCGTGGATGGCTAGGTCGCCGACGACCTGGCGGGCCGCGACTGATCTAGGCCAGAGCGCCNNCGCGCACAACTTTCACGACCGCGGGAGCAACCGCCAGGTAGTCGGCGTCAGCGAGAATCTTGGCGCGCACGGGCGGCGCCATCCCGGATTCCGGGTCCGCCGCTGCTGCGACGATCCCGTCGAGGTTGCCGTAGGTGGACAGCAGCGTGACCGCTGTCTTCTCTCCCACTCCAGCCACTCCTGGCAAACCATCCGAGGCGTCTCCGCGC
>DMKW01000016.1:5862-7033 GCA_003454135.1 Microbacteriaceae bacterium | reverse complement strand
GCGCGGGCGTGTTCGGCGTCGTGAGAATGCTCGCGAGATCGATCGCGACCTGGTCGTCGAACCCGCGCACGACGACCGTCACACCGAAAAGGCCGTCACTCGTCTCGCCGGCCGGCACCGCCACGCCGGCCATGTCGAGCAGGTTCATGAAGTTCGTGAACGTACCCATCCTCGAGTTCACGCCGATCGGGTCCGCTTCGACAGCGGCGAGGGTCGGATGCTCCGGGGCGGTCGGCACGAGCATGGCATCGAAGCCCTCGAGAATGGCCGCCGTCTCTAGCTTGAATCGGGCGACCCTGTCCTGGTCGCGGATCACCTCGTGGCCGGCCCACTGCGCCGCCCCCGCAACGATGCCCGCAACCGTGGGGTCGGCGCCCTCCGGGTGTTCGGCGACGAAGTCGCCGTAGGCGGCATACCGCTCGGCGACGAGTGCGCCCTCGTAGAGCAGTTTCGCGCAGTCGAGGAACGGGGCGATGTCGATCTCATCGACGGTCGCGCCGGAGCGCTCGAGCGTGCGGACCGATGCCGAGAAGAGTTGCCGGCGTTCGTCGGACAGGCCGTCGAGGAAGTCGGGGCGGGGAATCGCGATCCGGGGGGTCGGTGGCGCGGCGAGCCTGGCATCCTTCGGCCAGGCGATGGAGACCGGGTCGCGTTCGCTCACTCCGGACATGATCGACGTCACTGTTGTCGCGAGCTCGAGGGTGCGGGCGAAGGCGGTGACGCAGTCGTAGCTGCGGCACGCGGGGACCACGCCGTCGATGGGCACGATCCCTCGCGTGCTCTTGATGCCGACGATGCCGTTGAGCGCGGCGGGCACTCGCCCAGACCCCGCGGTGTCGGTGCCGAGGGCGAAATCGGCGACGTCGAGCGCCACGCTCACGGCCGAGCCCGAGGACGAGCCGCCCGAGATCCGGTCGGGGAAGCGGCTGTTGCGAACGGCGCCGTAGGGGCTGCGGGTTCCGACGAGGCCAGTCGCGAACTGATCGAGATTCGTTTTGCCGAGCACGATCGCACCGGCTGCCAGCAACCGATGCACGGCGGTTGCGGATCGTGCGGCGAGGCGAAAGAAGCCCGGATGCCCGGCGGTAGTGGGCAGGCCAATCACGTCGATGTTGTCCTTGACTGCGAATACCGTGCCGGAGAGCGGCAGATGATCACCGGCGACGACCCG
>DMKW01000016.1:5471-5618 GCA_003454135.1 Microbacteriaceae bacterium | reverse complement strand
GGGCCGAACGCTGTTACCCAGAGTTAACACCGCCTCGTCGAATGTCGCCTAAAACTATCAGATGATAGAAAGACATCACGATCGAATCGAGACGGCCGCTTTGCGCGCTGTCGACGCCCAGTACGACAGGACTTCCGCCGCCATGAC
>DMKW01000016.1:4874-5215 GCA_003454135.1 Microbacteriaceae bacterium | reverse complement strand
GTGGCGGTCTACTCGGAGGTCGACCGGGGGGCGCCGCACGTCAAGCTCGCCGACATCGCCGTCAACATCGGGCCGGAAGCACCGCGCGAGTCGTACCTCGACGGCGCGCGCATCCTCAGGGCTGCGCTGGACGCCGGTGCCGGCGCGATTCATCCCGGTTACGGATTTCTCTCGGAGAATGCGGAATTCGCCCGAGCGGTCGAAGAGGCCGGCCTCGTGTTCGTCGGGCCGACACCGGAGCAGTTGTCCGTCTTCGGCGCCAAAGACACCGCTCGCACCGCGGCCGCAAAGGCGGGGTTGCCGATGGTGAGGGGAACCGAGATCCTCGCCGACGCCGACGA
>DMKW01000016.1:4376-4697 GCA_003454135.1 Microbacteriaceae bacterium | reverse complement strand
CTCGATCCAGCGAGTCGCAAGCCAGAGCTTCGGGAGTGGCGCAATCTTCGCTGAGCGCTTCGTCGAGAACGCCAGGCACATCGAGGTGCAGGTCTTCGGTGATGGCGTCGGCGGCGTGATCAGCCTCGGCGACCGGGACTGTTCCCTTCAGCGCCGCAACCAGAAGGTTGTGGAGGAGGCTCCCGCCTTCGACCTGCCGGAGGAGTTGCGCGAGCGGTTGCACGCCGTGTCGAGGGAACTGTGCGCGTCGATCAACTATCGCTCCGCCGGGACGGTGGAGTTCGTTTACGATTCCGAACGCAAAGAGGCATCGTTCCTCGA
>DMKW01000016.1:3414-4126 GCA_003454135.1 Microbacteriaceae bacterium | reverse complement strand
CCCTACCGCGAGAGCGGTGCGGTGCCGACCGCCGGCTGGGCGGTGGAAGCTCGTGTCTACGCGGAGGACCCGACGCGCGGATTCCAGCCCTCATCCGGAACCATCACCCAGGCGGTTCTCCCCAGGGAGCTCGCGCGAGTCGATGCCTGGATCGAGACCGGCACGGAGGTACCGAGCTCCTACGACCCGATGCTCGCCAAAATCATCTGCTCGGGTGGGACGAGAGCGGATGCGTGGGCGGCGTTGGGCACGGCCCTGCTGGCGACCCGCGTCGACGGTATCGAGACCAACCTCGGGCTGCTCCGCGCGATTTCGGTCAGCGAGGTCGTGAGCCGGCACGCCCACTCGACCTCGACCCTCGCCGGCATCGAGGACAGCGAACCGCGCATCTCTGTCGTGCGCCCCGGGCTCATGACGACGGTGCAGGACTGGCCGGGCCGCACGGGCTACTGGCAGGTCGGCGTGCCGCCGAGCGGACCGATGGACGACCTTTCCTTTCGACTCGGCAACGTCGCGGTCGGCAACGAGGAGGGCGCCCCGGGTCTCGAGTGCACGGTCTCCGGTCCGCGACTTCGGTTCAGCCACGAGACGGTGGTCTGTGTCGCCGGCGCTGCGGCGAAGGTCACAGTCGACGACATCGCCGTCCCGATGTGGGAGCCGGTTCTCGTCCTTGCAGGCGGGGTGCTCGACGTCGGGGCGACGACGGGCGCGG
>DMKW01000016.1:2807-3187 GCA_003454135.1 Microbacteriaceae bacterium | reverse complement strand
GCTCCCGACTTCTTCACCCGGGCCGACATCGACGAGATCTTCTCGGCCGAATACGAGGTTCATTTCAACTCGGCTCGCACGGGCGTGCGGCTAGTCGGACCGCGCCCGACCTGGGCGCGGCAGGATGGCGGCGAGGCCGGGCTGCACCCCTCCAATATCCACGACAACGCCTATGCGATCGGCGCCGTCGACTTCACGGGAGACACCCCCATCCTGCTCGGTCCCGACGGACCGAGCCTCGGCGGATTCGTCTGCCCGGTCACCGTCGTCTCGGCCGATCGCTGGAAGCTTGGGCAGCTCGCCCCCGGCGACATCGTGCGATTTGTCCCGATCCCCGTCGAAACGGCGCCGTCGCTCGCGGTGCTCGATGTCAGCAGGGG
>DMKW01000016.1:2187-2586 GCA_003454135.1 Microbacteriaceae bacterium | reverse complement strand
GTCACCTATCGGCGCAGCGGAGACGACAATATCCTCGTCGAATACGGGGACATCGTGCTCGACCTCGGCCTGCGGGCGCGCGTTCACGCGCTCTTCCTGCTGGTGCGGGATGCCGCCGTCGAGGGGGTCCTCGACCTCACCCCAGGAATCCGCTCCCTCCAGGTTCACTTCGACCCGGACCGTCTCACATCGACTCGGCTGGTCGGAAGACTGCGCGAACTCGACGCCACCATACCCGGGGCGGCGCAGCTCGTCGTGCCGAGTCGTTCGGTGCGCCTGCCGCTGTCGTGGGACGACCCCGCCACTCGCGAAGCGATCGAGCGCTACATGAACGGAGTGCGCGATGACGCGCCGTGGACGCCGTGGAACATCGAGTTCATCCGGCGCATCAACGGCTTG
>DMKW01000016.1:1765-1986 GCA_003454135.1 Microbacteriaceae bacterium | reverse complement strand
TGGACCGCGGAAAACTCTGTCGGCATTGGTGGCGCCTACCTGTGCATTTACGGAATGGAGGGGCCCGGCGGTTACCAGTTCGTCGGGCGCACCACTCAGGTCTGGAGCCGCTACGGCTCGTTCAACGGCAGGGAGGGCGACGAGCGCAAGCCGTGGCTGCTCGACTTCTTCGATCGCATCACGTGGTACCCGGTGGAGCCGGACGAGCTGCTCGAGCTTCG
>DMKW01000016.1:0-1601 GCA_003454135.1 Microbacteriaceae bacterium | reverse complement strand
GAGCGCCGAGCGTGGGAGGCGTCCGGTGAGTTCAGCCGCGCCGAGGCCGTCGAGGTCCCGCTCGCACCCCTCGACGGGGTGCTCGACGTGCCGGAAGGCGCCGTGCTCGTCGACGCGCCGTTCGTCGCCCACGTGTGGAAGGTCGATGTCGTCGAGGGGCAAACCGTCGTGGCCGGCGAGCAACTGCTCTCCCTCGAGGCGATGAAGATGGAGACCGCCGCGACAAGCCCGATTGATGGAACGATCTTGCTCCTGAGGGTCGAGCTCGGCCAACAGGTGCGGGCCGGCGAGACCCTCGTGGTCGTGGTCCCCGGGCTAGGGGGTGACGGCGAGCGTCTCGTGCATGGCGGCGAGCACTCGCTCCGCCTCGGCGGAAATTCCGCGGATCGCGTCGCTGTCGTGCCCGAGCACTCGTAGACAGCTTTGGGCAATCGTGGTGACAAGCACATTGGAATCGTCGTGGGGGCGATCGGCGCGAATCGCGATCGCGCTCTCCACCATTCCGAAAATGACGTCCACCAGATAATCGAGCGACGACCGCGCTTGCGACCCGCGCGCCGGCCCCAGTTCGACACGCACGGGAGTGGCGATGCTGTCGGCGATGAGGCGCGCGTAGACCTCCCGCAGAGTCGCTCGTTTCGCGCGGAACGGCTCGAAGAGCTCGTTGCGGATCTCGGGCAGCAGGTAAAGCGTGCCGACGTTGTGGGTCGCAGTGAACAGCTGTCGGGTGTCGAACGCGACAAGCGCGTACAGGCGCACGGCTGACGCGGCGGGCGCGGCCTCGAGGTGGTGCGCGACGCGCATCGAAGGCTCCACGGTACGCATGAGCAGCACCTCGAGGATTTGCTCCTTGTTGGCAAAGTGATAGTAGAGCGACGCCTGGCGGATTCCGACCGCGTCGGCGATCGCGCGCGTTGACGTGGCCGCATAGCCGCGTTCGACGAAGAGGCGAGCCGCCGCGTCGAGGATCTGTTCGGTCGCACTCAGGTCGGGGCGGTGGCTCGTGCCGGAGCGCGGTCGTCCTCGCTCGCCCCGCTTGTGCACGTCCGTGTCGACCATCCCGCCATGTTGCCACAGATGAACCGCGTTGTTGCTCGCGGTAGCGGTCGAGCTTTATGCGGTCCGCAACAAAAAAACACCTGCGCGTTACACGCCCGAAACGCGGAGGGAGTTCTATGGAGATGTAAAACTGTCAATTGACAGTTAGTGGGTCGACAACGAGGAGAAGCAGCCATGGCCGAGTCGGTGACCGACAGCCCCGAAGCGGCGCGGGCCCACGCCCGCGCGCAGGGAGGCGTGCGAATAGAAACCATGCCTATCGTGCCGGCCGCCGCTGCCGACCACTGGCCCGAGTCCGTCGTCTCCGACGATCGCCTGTGGGCCGAAACGATCGCCGGCGGCAACTACACCTCGATCGCGCTCTCGAGGGGCGCAACGATCGAGCTCACCGATATCGAGGGCGACGCCTGTGCCCACGTCGCGCTCTTCAACGCGGCGCAGACTGACGAACGCCTGAATGTCGCCGACACCATCAAGGTGCAGTGGCAGGCCTACCTCACGGCCGGCCAACTCTTGCTCTCCGATCGGGGCCGGGCGCTCGC
>DMKW01000193.1:514-3315 GCA_003454135.1 Microbacteriaceae bacterium | reverse complement strand
CGGTGGGAGCGCCAGAGCCGCGCGTTCACCCAGAAGCCGATGATCGCCACGCCCACCACGATCACGACGGTCGCGAGCCAGCTGCGGCCGGCGAGCCAGCCCAGCCAGCCCTTTGTGGGGTCCGCGGAGAACAGGAAGCCGAGAACGCGCGTCGCGACGGCACGGATGGCATCGGCGGGAAGGGGCAACACGATCACCGCCGCCGCGACCGCGAGCACGAGCAGCCGGTGCAGCCCAAGCGCCTTGATGCCTCGCACGTGCAGGGTGTTGCGGAGCCGCTCGGCGTCCCGCCCGGCAAACGTCGAATCTGCGAGAGTGACGTCGGAACCCGCGCGGTCGTGCTCGCTGGTCGGCGGGTCGAGGTCGAGCAGAAGCCGCGCGACCGGGTCGATCACCTGCGGGATGTTGGACGAGTACGACTGGTGATCCGTGAGGGGAAGCGCCGTGTTGTGCACGGGATGTTCCTCCGGTCCCGTCGCGGCTCCGGTCACGTCGACGTCTTCGGTCACGCGCAGGCCGGAGAGCACCTTCCAACGGTAGCTCTGGCGCCAGCGCTCGATGCGCGCCGCGCTGCTCGTCGAGACCGGGCCGGCCGAGAACGGATCCCAAATCGCCCAGAAGTTGAGCCAGCGGGTGGCCGGCACGGCGCTCGCCCACGACGCCACCGGACTGAACTCCGGCGCGAAGGACCTCGACGTGAGCCCGTTCGCAACGCGCTCGACGGTGCCCCGCACGCCGTCCGGCCAGCGCGAGGCCCCGAGCAGGGTGATCGCCGCGCCGACGCTCACGAACGCGTCGACGCGCGGGAGCGGCTCGTCGTTCGCGGCATCGAACAGGGTGTCGGCCGTGATCGCAGCCCCCTGGGAGTGGGCGAGCACTACGAGCTTGGTCCTCGCCCCGGGATTGGCCGCGAGGGCGGCGTCGAGGGCGGCCCGCGCCTCGCGAAGCGTCTCCCGAACAACGCCGCGCATCGCAGCGGCGCGAACGGGGCGCTTCGTCCACACGGCGACGTCCCCCACGAACTCGACGAGCGCGTCGACGATCGTCTGCAGCACGTTCCGGAAGACCGGAAAGATGAGCAGGATGCTGAGCGCCGGCAACAGGGCCGCCACGGCGAGCGAGAGGGCGATCACGACCACCCACATGGCGACGACGGCGAGCCACGCCACGCCGAAGAGCAGCACGAGGGGTAGCAGGAGCATCGCGCTCACCGCGGGGCGGGTGGGCCGTCGCCGCAGCTCGGCGAGTTGCCACACTCCGAGCCGCAGCACGCGCCCGAAGTAGGTGCCGAGCCTGAGCGTCGTGTGCCAGAGGAAGTCGGCGCCCCAGGAGAACACCTGGCTGGGTTTCATCGGCAGGAAGGCATCCGCCCAGCGCGCCTCGCGCATGCCGAAGGTGAGGTCACGCTCCCGGCCGTCGAGATCCGTGTACACGACCCGCCCGGAGACGTACTCGTTGTCGTCGCTCGAATCGGCCTTGACCCGACCAAACGTCACGCGGTTCTCCGGTGCGCTGCCGGCGAGCCATTGGATTCGTTCGATGATCGGCTCGGCCCACTCGAGCAGGGTCTCGCTCGAACGCTGGTGCCCCATCCCGTGCACAAGCACGACCTCGACGAAAGTGTGGACGCGGTCTGACAACGGGCACCTCCGGCGACGAGGCACTGCTGGGCGACTATCCCGCAGGCGCGAGATGGTGAGCACAGCATACTCAGCCCGGAACCGTCGCCGCCATGGCCGGCAACGCGATGAGAGCCCGTCGTTTAGAATTGTGTGTGCCTTCCGACTCCGCCATCGACCCCTCCGACCTCGAGGTGACGTTGCGCGTGCTCGCGACGATGAATGGCCTCGACGAAGAACACCCCGACTTCGTGGCCGTTCGGCGGGCGACAGCGCGGATGTTCAAGTCGGTCAAGAAGAATCGTCGCCTCGAAAAGCGGGCCGAGATCGCCGACGCCGACCGCGCGGTGGTCGCGGCGACCGCCACGGGAGCACCGGATCGCATCGACGACGAGACGCGCGGAATTCCGCTCGCCATCACGGTCGCCGCCCCGACCGCCGGCACGCTGCTCAAGTCGCGACCGTGCTACATCTGCAAGAAGCACTACACGCAGGTCGACGCGTTCTACCACCAGCTCTGCCCCGACTGCGCGGCGATCAACCACGCCAAGCGCGACGCGCGAACCGACCTCACCGGACGCACGGCCCTGCTCACGGGCGGCCGCGCCAAGATCGGCATGTACATCGCGCTGCGGCTGCTTCGCGACGGGGCGCATACGACCATCACGACCCGGTTTCCCCGCGACGCCGTGCGGCGGTTCTCGTCACTACCCGACTCAGGCGAATGGCTGCACCGCCTGCGCGTGGTCGGCATCGACCTGCGCGATCCGGCCCAGGTGATCGGCCTCTCAGACGCGATGATCGAGGCCGGACCCCTCGACATCCTCATCAACAACGCCGCCCAGACGGTGCGCCGCTCCCCCGGGTCGTACGCCCCGCTCGCGGATGCGGAATCGGCTCCCTTGCCGGACGGTCCGCTGCCCGAGTTGCTCACCTTCGGGCACACGAACGACGCGCACCCCCAGGCGCTCGCGGCCTCGGTTGGCTCGCACCCCATCCTCGCCAACGCCGGCGGGCTCTCGGCGGCTGAACTCACCGAGCTCGCGCTCGCCGCCGGGTCGTCGTCGCTCGCCCGGCTCGCCGCCGGCACGGCGATCGATGCCGGCGGTCTCGTTCCCGACCACCACGACCAGAACAGCTGGACCCAGTTCGTGCACGAGGTCGACCCGCTCGAGATGCTCG
>DMKW01000193.1:0-404 GCA_003454135.1 Microbacteriaceae bacterium | reverse complement strand
GTCGACCCGCTCGAGATGCTCGAAGTGCAGCTGGCCAACGTCACCGCGCCGTTCCTGCTCGTGTCGCGGTTGCGGCCGGCGATGGCCGCGTCCGCAGCCCGACGCAAGTACGTCGTCAACGTCTCGGCGATGGAGGGCCAGTTCGGCCGCGGATACAAGGGGCCGGGGCATCCGCACACCAACATGGCCAAGGCGGCCCTCAACATGCTCACGCGCACGAGCGCGAAGGAGATGCTCGAAACCGACGGCATTCTCGTGACGAGCGTCGACACCGGATGGATCACGGATGAGCGCCCGCACCCGACGAAGGTGCGGCTCGCCGAGGAGGGCTTCCACGCCCCGCTCGACCTCGTCGACGGCGCGGCCCGCGTCTATGACCCCATCGTGCGGGGCGAGCTCGGCGA
>DMKW01000223.1:2798-3509 GCA_003454135.1 Microbacteriaceae bacterium | reverse complement strand
AGCATTCACAAACCCCATTTTGATCGATCCACCGTCACTTTGCTGCTACACAGATACAAATCAGAGTACAGGCCCGTCGGCAGCTGCCGGAGGAGGCGCGCGACGGTCTCTCGGTGGCGCCACTGTGAAAAGCCGCTATTTCGGAGGCATGCGTATACCGGCGTCGACACGGATGACCTCGGCGTTCATGTAACTGTTGAGGATGCACGCGGTGATGATGTCGGCGATCTCGTCGCCTCGGCCCAGACGCTTGGGAAAGAGCGCACTCTCGCCGAGTTTGGCCTTGAATGTTTCGGCCTTATCGCCGCGGCCGTAGATCGGGGTGTCGACCAGCCCCGGTGCGACGGCATTCAGACGAATTCCGGCGGAGGACAGGTCACGGGCTACTGGAAGGGTCATGCCCACCAGACCACCCTTCGACGCCGCGTAGGCCGACTGCCCGATCTGACCGTCGAAGGCGGCCACACTGGCAACGTTGACTATTGCGCCGCGGCAGCCATCGTCATCCGCTTCGTTCCGGCTCATGGCCGTCGCGGCGAGACGCATGACATCGAAGCTGCCGATGAGATTGATCTTCAGAACCTTCATGAACGCGTCGAGGGCATGGGCAGACGCAAAGTCGCCGTCTCGCCCAATGAGTCGTTGAGACCAGCCGATGCCGGCAGAGTTGACGGCAGCCCGGAGCGGGCCGAGTTGAACCGCGGCGTCGAC
>DMKW01000223.1:0-2601 GCA_003454135.1 Microbacteriaceae bacterium | reverse complement strand
CGGCGCAGAAGGGTGCCCGTTGCGAGGCCCCCTCCGCAACACATGGTCACGAGCGCGTGCTCGGTGTCAGTCCTGTTCATTTCGTACACGGCCTTCGTCAGCAGGCCGACTCCCGTTGCGCCGAGGGGGTGGCCGAGCGCAATCGCGCCGCCGTTGGGGTTGACATGGGTCAGATCGGTCTTTAGCTCTCGTTCCCAGGCCAGCACTACCGCGGCAAAGGCTTCGTTGATTTCGACGAGACCGAGATCGCCCATGCCGAGCCCTGCCTTGTCGAGCAGCTTGCGTGTTGCATCGATCGGTCCCGTGAGCATGAGTTCGGGGTCTGAGCCGACCAAGATGCTGTCAACAACTGTCGCAAGGGGGGTCAATCCGAGCGCACGAGCTCGCTCGGCCGACATGAGCACGAGCGCCGACGCGCCATCCGACACCTGCGAAGATGTGCCGGCAGTGTGGATGCCATCGGGCAGGTTCGTTCGCAGGTCCGCGAGGCCCTCGAGCGTGGTCTTGCGCAGTCCTTCGTCGACCGTTACGACCCGCGAACCCTGCTCGCTCTCAACGCTAACCGGTGCGAATTGGGTATCGAATCGATGTTCAGCGGTTGCGCGCGCGGCCCGTTCTTGTGACAGAACGCCGAACGCGTCGGTGTCGGAACGAGTGATCGACCACTTGTCGGCGATGAGCTCGGCCGCCTGAAATTGGCTCGTGTAGGTGTGATGCTGCCAATACGACCTAGTCACAGCCTTGCCGAGAGATCCGTCTTTGGGCACGTTCGACCCCAATGGTACTTTCGACATGAGCTCGACACCGCACGCGATGGCGACGTCGATCGCTCCCGATTTCACGAGACCCCAGGCGAGCGTCATCGCTTGCTGGGATGAGCCGCACTGGGAGTCCACCGTGGTGGCCGGAACCTGATATGGAAGTCCCGCCGTCAGCCAAGCCTGACGTGTGACGTTCATGGCCTGCATACCGACTTGACTCACGCAACCACCGATCACCTGTCCCACCTCGGCGGGGTCTATGCCGGCACGCTCGACGACGCTCTTGAGAGCGCCTGCGAGCAAATCGATCGAATGGTAGCCAGACAGCACTCCATTGCGGCGGCCGAAGGGGGTTCTGACCGCTCCGACGATAACGACATCGTTCATCTTTGTTGATCGCTTTCTTGTTGCGGAGGTTCGTTTCTCATGGGGCGAGCAGCGCCTTGGCGATGCCCCTGATTTGCATTTCGTCTGTGCCTGCATAGATCTGCAGCACTCTCGCGTCACGGGCGAGTTGTTCGAGCGGGTACTCGCTCATATATCCGTTGCCGCCGTACACCTGCACGGCCTCCATCGCGACCTCGACCGCTGCGCGTGCTGAGTACAGCTTCATCGCGGAAGCTTCGGCGAACGTCACTCCGACGCCCTCCACGAGGGATTCGATGTAGTGAAAAATGAGGTTTGACACGTTCAGCCGTGCAACCTCCATCCGCGCGAGCTTGTCTTGGATGAGCTGGTATTCGCCGATCGGGTGGCCGAACTGAACACGAGTGCGGGCGTACTCGACAGAGAGCTCGAGACAGCGCTCGATGATGCCGAGCGCCGATGCTGCGATGCTTGCGCGCTCCGACGCGAACGTGCCCTTTGCCTCGGAGTTGCGTTCACTGGGCGAGGTCAGGCTGCGGGGTGCCAGCGCGCGCTCCAAGGAGGCGGGTCCGCCGAGAAGGTGGTCTGTTGTCACCCTGACGTCGTGCAGGAAGAGCTCACCAGTCGGTGACGAGTGCATGCCCATCTTCCGTAGCGGCTTCGACTGATCGAGGCCCGGCATCCCGCTCTCCAGCACGAACGTGACAATCGGTCTGTCTCGTGGCTCTGGTGCGTCGGTCTGAAGTCGGCAGATGAAGACGATCGTGTCAGCGTAGGGACCGTTCGTAATGAAGGTCTTGCTTCCGTTGAGCACGAATTCGTCGCCGTCTTGACGTGCGGAAGAGAGCATCCCCCCGAAGGCGTCTGATCCCGATCCGGCTTCTGTCAGCGCCCATGCACCGATCTTGTCGAGCGTGAGCAGATCGAGAGCCCAGCGTTCCTTCTGTTCAGGAGTGCCCCCTTTCATGATTGCTCCCGACGCTAGATTGGCGGAAACGCCGAGAGCGGTGATCATTCCTGGCGAACACCGCGAGAGTTCGATCATCGGAAGCAGAACCATCGCAACCTCATCGGGGTCGCGGCGTCGCGGTCCCGCCGGGCGACTGGTTCCGGACATCGCGCGGGCGAATCTCTCTCGCGCAATTTCGTCGAGACCGAATTTTCTGTACATATCGCGAAGAATCTCGTACGGCGGCATCTCACCGGATTCCAGTTCGACACGGTGCGGTTCGAGGGACTTGCCTACGAACTCCCGCAGAGCGTCCTTCATGGCCTGTTGTTCAGGTGACCACCGGATCACTGGTTACTCCTCAGATGTAGCGACCCTTTGCAGAGAAAGCTTCGAAGCTCTGACCCGATAGGCAGGCCTCTCGTCGCGCGGTCTAGATAATGCTACAATATTGAAACAAACTGTCAAGCCAAGACGAACTTGATTCGTGAATACGAGAGTCTGACTTGCGCCACCCGCGTGGTG
>DMKW01000081.1:15464-18838 GCA_003454135.1 Microbacteriaceae bacterium | reverse complement strand
ACGCCGTCGAGCGGGCGCGGCGTCGACTGGAAGCCCGGGAGCGGCGTGCGGAACTTGCCCTGCCAGTCCACGTAGTCCTCACGCCACAGGCGGTGCAGGAGCGCGTAATTTTCGATCGCGAGCGGGATCCCCTCGCGGATGTCCTTGCCGAACCACGGGTAGACGGGGCCGGTGTTGCCGCGTCCCATCATGAGGTCTACGCGGCCATCGGACACGTGCTGGAGCATCGCGTAGTCTTCGGCGATTTTCACGGGGTCGTTGGTGGTGATGAGCGTCGTGGAGGTCGACAGGATGAGCTTGTCGGTCTTCGCGGCGACGTAGCCGAGCATCGTGGTCGGGCTCGACGGAACGAACGGCGGGTTGTGGTGCTCCCCCAGCGCGAACACGTCCATGCCGACCTCTTCCACCTTTTGGGCGATGGTCAGGATGTTCTTGATGCGTTCGTGCTCCGAGGGCGTCGATCCGTTGGTGGGGTCCGCCGTGAGGTCTCCGACGGTGAAAATTCCGAATTGCATTTGGCTGTTCCATCCCTTGCTGATGACCCCTGGCGGGCCATCAATTCCATGCGTTTGCATGGATATCCGCTTCAACGGCGGGCCGCTGCCCAGTATTCCCAGTTCGCGCTGCGTGCGCGATCGCGAGGAAGCACCGACGGGCACCGGGCCGTGTCGCGGCTCAGGAGACGGCGACCCCGAGAGCCGAAGCGAGCGCCATGAGCGAGCGGGCCCTGGCCAGCGCCGGAAGATAGCTGCCGTCCCTGTCGGCCGGGTCGTGCGCCTCATCGACCAACCGCCGCGCCCAGGCCAACTCGGCGGCGGCGGGGCTCATGGCGTCGTTGATCAGGGCGGCATGGTCGCCCCGCAGCGTGAGCTTGCCCGTGAGGCCCATCGTGCGCGAGTGCAGCGCCGCCGCCGTGAGCGCGGCGGGCGAGTCGGTGATCGCCGGCCCATCGATCGCTCCGGGGAGGCCAGCCGCCGCGCTTGCCACAACAAGGCGCGACCGGGCATAGGCGAGCGCGACGGGGTCGTCGCTCACGCCCGTGTCCCGTCGGAAGTCGCCGGACCCGAAGGCGAGCCGGAAGGTGGCCGTCTCGCGGGCGATCTCCGACGCCGCCTCGAGTCCCCGTGCGCTCTCGATGAGGGCGACGATTCTCGTGCCGTCCGGCAGCAGCCCGGCCGTCCCGGCGATCTGCTCAGCCGACTCGACCTTGGCGAGCATGACGCCGCGAAGACCTTCGCTCGCGCCGACCGCGGCGAGATCTTCTCGCCAGTGATCCGAGGTCGCGTCGTTCACGCGCACCCAGCCCGACCCGCTCGCGAGCCACTCGACCGCGGCCTCCCGTGCGCGCGCCTTCTGCGGCTCGGCAACCGCATCCTCGAGGTCGATCACGACGGAGTCGGCCCGCGAGACATCGGTGTCGCCGAGCCTGAGCGCCGAGACCAGCTGCCACGATCGCGCGAGCCGAGCGGGCACCACCCTTTCGGTGGTGCCCGCCTGGCCGATGGGCGATCGTGTCATCGACCGGTCCTCGTTGCCGAGGTGTCTGCCGTGCTCGTCTCGATGATCGCCTCGAGCTCGGCGGTCGTGGGCGATGGCTCGTGCCCCCCGCCGGCGCCCATCGTCGCCTCATCGAAAGGTCGCTCGCCCGTGAGCACGAGCCGAACCTGCTCGGCGTCGATCTGGCGCGTCCAGCGGCCGATGAGCAGTGTCGCCACCGCGTTGCCGGTGAAGTTGGTCACGGCGCGGGCCTCAGACATGAAGCGGTCGATGCCGACGATCACGCCGACGCCGTTGACGAGATCCGGACGATAGGTCTGCAACCCGCCGGCGAGGGTCGCGAGTCCTGCCCCCGTGACGCCAGCGGCGCCCTTCGAAGCGATGATCATGAAGGCCAGCAGACCGATCTGCTCCCCGAGCTTGAGCGGCGTGCCCATCGCGTTGGCGATGAAGAGCGACGCCATCGTGAGGTAGATCGCCGTGCCGTCGAGGTTGAACGAGTAGCCGGTGGGAACCGTGATTCCCACGACCGACTTCGACACTCCGAGGTGCTCCATTTTGGCAATGAGCCTCGGCAGCGCCGCCTCGGACGACGACGTGCCGATGATGAGCAGGTATTCCCTGCCCAGGTACTTCATGAGGGTGAAGATGTTGACTCCCGCCACCAGCCTGAGCAGCGAGCCGAGAATCACGATGATGAAGATCGCACACGTGATGTAGAAGCCGACCATGAGCGTCGCGAGGCTCACGAGGGCGCCAGCGCCCGTGTTGCCGACGACCGCGGCGATCGCGCCGAACGCGCCGATCGGCGCGAGCCAGAGCACCATGCTCAGGATGCGGAACACGACTGCCTGCAGGCTCTTGACCGCCTCGAGAACTGCGGTGCCTCGGGTCCCGAGCCCCTGCAGGGCAAAGCCGACGAGCAGGGCGACGAGAAGCACCTGCAGGATGCTGCCCGAGACGAACGAGGAGAAGAGCGTCGTCGGGATGATGCCGAGGATGAAGTCCGTCGTGCTCACCGGCTCTCCGACCGCCTGGTAGCTCGACGCGGCGATGTTGAGACCGGCCCCCGGGTGCAACAGGTTTCCCACCACGAGCCCGATCCCGAGCGCGAAGGTCGACATGATGAGGAAGTAGCCGATCGCGAGGCCGCCGATCTTGCCGACCGTTGCCGCCTTGGCGATCGAGCCGACCCCGATCACGATGGTGCAGAAGATCACCGGGGCGATCATCATTTTGATGAGGAAGACGAATCCCTTGCCTACCGGGTCGAGGGTCTTCGCGAATTCGGGGGCGGCGAGTCCAACTATCGCGCCGGCCACGACGGCGACGATCACCGCGAGGTAGAGATAGTGATTGCGGTCCATGCGCCGCAGTGCGGCTAGCGTCTTTGCCATGTTTCTTGTGTCCTATTCATCGGAACGTCTTTGTGCCAGACCACGGTTCGTGGCGATGGCGTTAGCCTTGTCCCTCGAGTGACGCGGTACCACTTATGGTCATACTGATCACGACACGTCCGGATCCACACTGCGAGGTGAATGCATGGTGCGGCTGACCAATCGGTGGAGCATCGCGAGCCGCATCTTCGCCGTGCAGCTCGTGGCCGTGATCGTGCTGAGCGGGTGCCTCACGCTCGTGCTGTGGCTCAATTCGCGAGCGTCGGCCGACGACAACGCGTCGCGCGTGAGCCTCGCCGTCGCCACCACCCTCGCGACCGACCCGTCGGTGATCGCCGGCGTGCAGTCGGCGGATCCGACCGCCGAGCTGCAGCCGTTCGCGCTGCGGGTGATGCGATCGACCGGCGTGGACTTCGTGACGATCATGGACACGACCGGCACCCGCTTCACGCATCCGAACCCCGACGAGATCGGCAAGAA
>DMKW01000081.1:12774-15351 GCA_003454135.1 Microbacteriaceae bacterium | reverse complement strand
TCGGTGCGCGCCGTGGTCCCGGTGATGGAGGGCGGCAAGGTCATCGCGATCGTCTCTGCCGGGGAGACCGTGACGAACGTCGTCGCGTCACTCGCTCCCCGCATCCCGTTCGTGATCGGGGCGGCCGCCCTGCTCGTGATCGTCGGGAGTGCCGGCGCGTTCGTCGCTCGTCGTTTCGTGAGCCGCGTGACCGGGGCGATGCGGCCCTCCGAGCTCTCCCGCATGGTGAGCTATTACGAGTCGGTGCTGCACTCCGTGCGGGAGGGGCTCATTCTCGCGGACGACTCGGGACGGATCGTGCTCTACAACGACGAGGCCGCCGAGTTGCTCGACCTGCCGCCCGCCGCGGGCGACGCCCAACCGGTCGAGGTCTCCGAGCTCGGCCTGCCCCCGACCATCGCGGCGCTGATCGAGGGCGGCGGGAGGGCGGTGGAGGAATCGCATATCGCCGGGCACCGGGTGCTCGTGCTGAACCAGGAGCCGGCGACCCCGCCGGGCGGCTCGTCCCGCCGGCCGGTCGGCACGCTCATGACCCTGCGCGATCGCACCGAAGTGCAGCGACTCTCGGGCGAACTCGAGTCTGTGCGCACGCTCAGCGACGCCCTCCGTTCGCAGACGCACGAGTACGCCAACCGGCTGCACACCGTCGTCTCGTTGCTCGAACTCGGGCGCACGAAAGACGCGATCGACCTCATCGCACAACAGGTCGAACTCAGCCAGTCGCTCGCGGACGACGTCGTCGGCGCCATCAATGAGCCGGCCCTCGCGGCGCTCCTGCTAGGCAAGGCGGCCCAGGCGAGCGAACGCGGCGTCGAACTCCGGCTCGACATCGACGAGCATCTCGCCCCATCCGCTCTCGGCCCCTCCGATCTCGTCTCCGTCGTCGGCAACCTCGTGGACAACGCGATGGATGCCGCGGCCGGCGGCTCCGCGCCGCCGTGGGTGAGGGTGACCCTCACCACAAACGACGCGCTCGACTGCCTCGAACTGACCGTCGCGGACAGCGGCAGGGGCGTCGAGCACGCGATCGACGACCGCATCTTCTCTCGCGGCTTCTCGACCAAGCCCGCCGACGCCACCGGGAGGGGCTTCGGACTCGCCGTCGTTCGCCAGGTGCTCGAAAACCACGGGGGAAGCATCGAGCTGCTGCAGGCGTCCGGCACCGAGTTCCGCGCCCGGTGGCCCGTCGCGAAGAAGGTGGGATCGTGATCCGCACCCTCGTCGTGGAAGACGACCCGCTCACGGCGGAGGCCCACGCCGCCTATGTCGGCAGGCTCGAAGGCTTCGAGCTCGCGGGGATCGCGAGGACCCTCGGCGAGGCGCTCTCCGCGATCCGGGAATCCGTCGACACGACGCCAATCGACCTCATTCTGCTCGACATGAACCTTCCCGACGGCAGGGGAATCGACCTCGCACGCCGCCTTCGCGCGGTGGGGGTGGCCGTCGACATCATCGCGATCACCGCGGTGCGCGACATCGAGGTCGTGCACACCGCGATCTCGGTCGGCATCGTGCAGTACCTGATCAAACCGTTTTCGTTCTCAACCTTCGCCGCGAAGCTCGGAACCTACCTCGAGTACCGTCGCAGGCTGGAGGCGTCGTCGTCGTCCGCGACCCAGTCTGAAGTGGATGGAATGATCGCGTCCCTCCGCTCACCCGTCGACCTGCCCATCCCCAAGGGGCTCGCGAGCGCGACCCTCCAGTCGGTGCTCGACCACGTGCGCGCGACCGACGGCGCCCGATCAGCGGCGGAGGTCGCCGGGCCCCTGCATCTCTCCCGGGTGACAGCGCGCCGCTACCTCGAACACCTCGCCGAGACCGGCCAGGTCACCCGTTCCCCTCGCTACGGCACCCCAGGGCGACCAGAACTCGAGTACCGCTGGGTCGGTTAGCCCGTCGGGCGACGGTCGGACATCACCGGGCGACGGCGAACCAGGGCGGCACGGGCGGACAACGCGCCTCGAAGTAGGTGATCGCCGAATCCGAAAGACCGCCGAGCCACACCTGCTCGAACGGATTCCAGCGGCGGCCCAGACTGTCGCCGGCCACGAGGGTCGCCTGCCCCGACGGAAGTGGCGACGGCTGGCCGGCGAACAGCAGGCAGGGGCGCACAAAACCGAGGTCGTACGAGCGAAGCGCCGCGAGGTGTTGCCGCGAGAGGTATTGGCTGAGCGCGCCGATCGACGCGAACGACGCGGCGCAACTGTAGTTCGTGATCGCGGCCTCGAGCGGAGTCTGCCCCACCGTCGAACTGACGGTGTAGCTCGAACCCCCGGCCGTGACCTCCGCCGCGAAACCGGCGGCGCGCAGGCACCGCACGCGCGACCGGAGCCAGTCCCAACCGCTCACGACGCGGGTCACGCCGACACTCGGACGAAGAGCCTCCGGATACGTCGAGGCGACGAGCGACCATTGCGCGTCAATGTAGATCTGGCGCAGGCGGTGCAGTTCTGCGGCGAGGGGCGAACGACCGGTCGCCGGCGAGAATCCGGCGATCACGGCAACGAGCGCGACGACCATGAGCGCGGTGGCCATCGCCATTCCCCTCGCTGTGACTCGTCCCACCGCCTGTCGCAT
>DMKW01000081.1:10037-12671 GCA_003454135.1 Microbacteriaceae bacterium | reverse complement strand
AGCCGAGCGCGGTGTCGGAAATCCCGCTCGTCCAGATCACCTGGTACGGATTCCAGCCGGCGAGCCCGGCGAGGTGCACGACGGCCGAGCGGTCTGGCGAGACCGGGGACGGCGCTCCGGCGAGCAAGAGGCACGGTCGCACCACGTTCAGGTAGTAGCCGTAGAGTGCCGCCGATTGCCCGGACCGCAAGTGCGCGGCGACGGCCGACTCGGCGGGATGAGCCGCCTCGCAGCTGTACCGTGCCACGGCGAACTCCAGTTGCGGCTTGCCTCCCCCGCTGCGGTATTCGACGCCCCCTCCCGATGGCACGGCGACGAAGCCGAGGCCGTGCAGGCAGCGCACCACCGTCTCGGGCCAGCCGTGGTCGGGGATCGTGGGGCCGACCGTGATAGCAGGGCGGATCGCCTCGGGATACTGCTCCCTGACGAGCGCCCAGCGGGAGTCCAGGAGATCGGCGCGGATGCTCGCCCGCTCGGCCCCGCTGAGCGGGGGCCTCGACGGCGACGCCGCACACCCGGCGAGCAGCAGCCCGCACGCCGCGAGCGCGACCCACCGTTTCGTGCACGCGGGTGGCGCGCACGCAGCAAGACCCCGGTCACGAGTCACCATGGCTCCAGTCTCTCACCGTGCGCGTGCCTAACGCCCCAGGTCGAGCCACGGCGGCACGGGCGGGCAGCGTTCCTCGAGATACCGGACGGTCTGCTCCGGGCGCGACTGCCAGACGAGGTTGAACGGATGCCAGACCGGCCGGCTGAGAGCGCCCGTCACGAACGAGAACCATGTGGGCGGTCGGGGCGACGGCATCCCGGCCACGAGCAGGCACGGCCGCACGGATCCGACGTAGTAGCGGTAGAGGGCATCCAGTTGGACGCGGTTGAGGTACCGAGTGACGTCCGTCGCGGTGGGGGTGGTCGAATCGCAGACGTAGCGGGAGACCGCAATCTGGGATGCCGAAAACTCGGCGGGCGCCGAATAGCTGAAGCCGTCGCCTCGGACGACGGCGTTGATTCCGGTGTCGCGCAGGCACGACACCATGGTGGCCGCCCAGTCATTGTCGTTGATCGTTCTCGTCACGACGACGACCGGCTGCTCAGCATCCGGAAATTCGGCGGCGATGGGCACCCAGTTGGCGTCCATGATCTCGGCGGCGATGCGCTGGCGGTCCCGGCTCGACACGATCTCGTGCGTCGATTGGCTCGCGCACCCCGCGAGGAGTATGGCGCCGGCCGTGAGAACCAGCGTCGCGGCCCACCATGGCGACCGTGCCATGCGGCAATTGTCCCACCGCGCCGCCGGCTCGGAACGGACCTATGGCCCTACTTCGTCTGGCCCATGAGCAGGTCGACTCGCAGGCCGCCGCGGGTTCGCACGACCTTCGCGGGGATCCGCACCTTCACCCCACGCTTCTCGAGGCGGCTGAGGGCTTCGTCCACGACCGATTCCAGCCCGCGCGGCACGGTTCCGACGACGCCCGTGACCCGACCGGCGGCGAACAGGCGGATGACGACCGGGGCATCCGTACGCTCGTCCTCCGGGCTGCGCCTCGAGATCGCCGTCTCGACGCCCTCGTTGCCGCTCTCGAGTACCTTCGCGAGCTCGTCCTGGTGCGGGTTGCTGTCCGCGAGGCGGAGAGTCACCCGCCCGTTCGCGGGAATCAGGTCGTACTTGTAGTTGCTGAACGACCCGGCCCCCCGGTCGCCCTTCGGCAGGGACGTGTCTTCGTCGCGATTCCAGAATGCCATGCCTCGATGCTAGCGACTGTGGACCGCCGCTCATCTCCCCCGGGCGGCAACCCTGTGGGCGACGAAGGCGCCGAGAAGTACGAAGAGCGCGATGGTCGCCCCGAGGAGCGTGTCGCCCACGCGCTCGAGCACCGCGGATGCGACCTGCCCGGCGTCGGCCTGCGAGGCGATCGTGAGCGCGAGCGGGGTGATGAGCACGAGCGCGAGTCCGTAGTTGCGGATCACGACGAGTTCGACCAGAAACTGCAGCGCCATGAGCAGAACGCCGAGCCACACGCCGTGCGGGGCGGCGAGCGCGATGAGTGCGAACACGCCGACGCCCACGAGCGTGCCCAGAACGCGATGAACGGCGCGCAGCGCCGTCAGCCGCAGGCGGTGTCCGTTCTGCAGGATCGCGATCACCGTCACCATCACCCAATAGGCGCGATGGATGCCGAGCGGCGACGACACGAGGGCCGCGATCGCCGCGCCGACGACGATCCGCTCCAGGATCGTGCGGTTGATCTCGTCCAGCCGAAACGACACCGTTGAGCGCTCGCGATGCAGCACGGCGTCGCGTTCGCGCACACCGGCCAGCGCGAGCGGCGCCAGCACCACGAGGTAGGCGATGGCGCAACCCATCGCGAGCATCCCGACCACCAGAATCGGGCTCATGCCGGCACCGTCGAGGGCCTTCGGCGCGGCGAGGTGGCTCGAGACGCCGTTGACGAGCACGAAGAACAGCGCCCCGGGCGGCCCGACGCCGAACCCGAGGCACAACGCGGATGCCAGCACGGCCACCACAACCAACGCGATCATGCTCGCCGCGACGTCGCCCGAGGTCGCGACTCCCACCGCGGAGCCCGCGACTAGTCCGAGAGCGATCAGCGGAAGGGACACCGCGCGCTCCCG
>DMKW01000081.1:0-9890 GCA_003454135.1 Microbacteriaceae bacterium | reverse complement strand
CCGAAATCCATGCATTGCTCGCGACACGCCGACTTCCGGTATGCAACACGCCGTTGAGCGGCCCGGTCTGCATGGATTTCGGAAGAGGGCGGATGAGGGGGCGTCGACTTAGGCGGCTTCGTCCGCCGAATAGTGGCTCTGTCTCCCGCCGGAGGCATGACGACGGCTCGGGGCGCGCTGCGCCCGCTGCGGGGCGTGTATCACCGCGTCATCGCTCACCACCGCATCCGGCTCGATGCGAACGCCGCTCGCGATGAGCACGTTGCTGCCGATGCGCGAGTGACTGCCCAGTCTGGCCCCGCTCCCCACCTGGCTGTCGCGCCCGACGTGCACGTTCTGGCCCACGAACACCCGTTCGCCGATGATCACGCCCTGATCGATCCAGCTTCCCGCACCGATCGACGACCCATCGCCCACTCTCGCTTCAGCCTCGACGTACGCCGTGGACGAGACGAAAGCGCTCGGTTCAACACGTGCTCGGGGCGAAACCAGTCCGCGGCCGTTGGCGTGGCGCCGATACTTCACTACCGTCCCGGTGGCGTCTTCGACTTCCTCATTCAGTCTTCCCACTGGGACCTCCTTCTTTGCTCGAGGCGCGATCGCGCGAGTTGCCGCACAACTGTCACCTTGCAAATTCAACGCCTGACGGGGGCTTTTGATTCCGCGAGCTGCTGGGAAAAGGATGTGTGCCGCGCCCGCGACGGAACCCGTCATGACCGCATTCCCGTCAGCCTGCCATCCAGAACCCCGCGATCGCCATGAGCGCAATCGAGACTCCCATGCCCGCCACCTCCACCTCGAGGAGCGCGGATCGACGTGGCGCCCGAGAAAGGGATCCCGCGAGCACGACCGTGAACACGAGATAGACGCCGACCACGATGCCCACGACCGCCATCAACACTGGGGGCATCGTGTGATGGCCGGCCTGTTCCATCGGTTTCGACCCTCCGAACGCGGTGAGCGCCGCCATCACGACGAGACCGATGCTCGTGTGAAGGGCCATCTCCGGTGGAGACATGCGGCCGATCGGCATTCCGCCCCGTCGCGCCATCGCCACGGGCACCGGGGAGACCGCGAGCAGCAGCGCCACCCACGCGATCGGCCACAGCACCCCGGAACCGCTCGCGAGGTCGAGCATCGACAGGATCATCAACAGTGACGGCAACACGCTGCCGAGCAGGTGCCGCCTCGCTCCCGCCGCGCAGCACGCGGCCACGACGGCGGGAACGATGGCTGCCGAATGCAGCAACTCCACGGGATGCCGGCCCGTCAGTGGCCGTGGTGGTGCGCGTCACCACCGTGCGAGCATTCGTGCACGGTCTCGCTAGGCGGAACGTTGAGCGCAGGGTTGCGATCGAAGAACCCGTATGGCTTGAGCGTGAACTTCGCGTAGTCGGTGGGCATTACCGGCCAGTCTTCCGGGCGGGGGAAGTGGGTCGGCCCGAACGTATGCCAGAGAACGATGTCCTCGCCATCCACGGCGCGATCCGCGGCCATGTACCTCGGCAGGCCGTCGCCCCCGGGGTTCTGGTGGACGAAGTCGCCAGCCGGGTAACGCTCGGCCGGGTCATACCGGGTCACCCACAGCTGCTTGGTCGCGAAAGCGGCCCGCTCGGCGATGGACGACGACGGGTCGGCGAGCAGTGTCGGCGATTCCTGCGGCATGAGCACGTAGCCCGTGTTGCGACCGAGACGATTCGTGCGTTCCGTGTTGACGATGTGCCACGCCCGACCGACCTTCGAATCCGCCTCGCGGCCGGCATCCGATTCGCGTGAGAGTCGGGTGACCGACTTGCTGAACGCGCCACCGTGCGGGTTGTCGGCTCCCAAGGGCAGGCGGACGGCATCCACTTCGTCCACGGCATTGCTCACCCCGTCGACCATCATGTCGAGCCGGGCGCTGAACAGGTGCTGGTGGTATGGCCCACCGAGGCCAGGCGCCACCTCACTCGCGTACGGGCTGCCCTCCACGTAGGACGAGGTGAAGAGGATGCCCGTGAGCTTGGCCTCGCACTCGATCGTGCCGTCGAGGTAGAGGTACCAGTAGAAGCCGTAATCGTAGTTGCCGACGGTCGTGAAGAAACTGATCACGAGGCGCCTGGATCGGCGCACCTCGCTCGACCCCGTGAACATGTCGCTGTGCTTCCACAGGGTGCCGAAGTCCTCCTCGTGCATGCAGATCCCGTTGGCAATGGTCTGCGGGTTGCCCGCCTCGTCGGCCAGCACCGCGTCGAAGTACTTGATCTCCCCCACGCAATCGCAGCCGAGGGCGAGCGAGTTGGTGAAGCGCCCGAACAGGTACTCCCCCGTGTCGAAGTAGTTCTGCCAGAACCGCACGGGCGAGGGATCGCCGTACGGCACGACCATTTCGGCGATCGAGGCCCGGTAGATGATCGAGCGGTCCTCGACACCGTCGAAGAACGAGAGTTGCCGCAGCACGAGTCCCTCGCGGGAATCGAAGCCGACCTGGAACTTCCAGTTGCCCCACGTCACGAGGTCGCCGTCGACCTCGAAGCTCGGACCTTCCGGCTGGGTGATCGAGATCGGCTTGAGCGACGTGAGCGGCGCACCCTGCACGACCGGATCGTCGAAATTGCCGCTCTCGGCCGGGATCGGAAGGTTCGAGGCGTCGACCAGTCGAGTGACGGTCTTGGCTGCGACATCCACATAGGCGCAGAGGCCGTCGACCGGATGCGCCCAGGGGTGGTCCTCCGGATAGTCCTGTCGGAACGCGAGCACGCGCAGGATCCGTCGGCCCTCCTCCTCCGGAAAGCCGTAATGCCCGGCGGACAAGGGCACGCACACGACGTCGGCGTGGTCGATGCCGCGGGCCGCGAGGGCGTCGAGCCAGCGCTGGTCGGTCGCGACGATCTCACCGACCGCGTCGAACTCCTCGATCAGCACCGGCAACTGCCCGGCGCTGCCGTCGAGGACGGTGCTGCGGATGAGCTCCCCCGTCGTGAGGGAGAGCACGTTGTCGGTCGAGTGTCCCGTCGCGAGATCGAGAAGCATCACACGCACTCGGCGATCCGGCATGTCGCCGGATCCCGACTGGTAGGCGAGCACCTCGTTCTTGTGCGGCTCGTCGAGTCCGACGTAGGCGAACCGCGTGGTCGTGGTGAAGAGCGCGCTCGCGGTGACGAGGTCCCTGGTGTGCGCGATCTCCGCCGCACTCAGGTCGGCGAGAGGGCTGGTCGCGGTGATGGGGTCTGTCATTGTCATGTCTGTTGTCCTTGCTTGTCGGTGAGAGGTCAGCCGCTGATGGCGTCGGTGATGGATTCGTAGGCGGCAGAGTTCCTCCTGCGCAGGATGGCGGCCTGCACGAGGCCTGCCACCGGGAAGAGAACGATAATGCCGAGAAGGATGCCGCTCACGAGGCCGAAGACCGGAACGCCCTTTGCGTTGACGTCGCCGACCAGGAACGGGAAGTTGGCCGCGATGATGATCGCGGAAGCGATCAGGCCGACGAGCCCGAGGATCGGCGCGACCACCGTGTTCCAGACTCGGCGATCCGATTTCGTGCGGGCGAAGTAGACGACCACGGCGATCGAGGTGATCGACATGAGAATCGCGATCGCGAGGGTCGAGACGCCGGCGAACCAGGTGAACACGTCGAGCACCGGGTCCAGGTGGAGCACCGCGGAGAGCCCGATGAGCGCGCCCGCCGTCACCGTCTGGGCGAGCGACGAGAAGTGCGGCGACAGGTGCTTGGGGTGAACCGCGGCGATCCGGGTGGGCAGAAGGCCGAAATTCGACATCGAGTGCTGGTAGCGGGATATCACGTTGTGGAACGACAGCACGCAGGCGAACATGCTCGTGATGAGCAGAATGTTCAGCACGGCCTCGCCGACGGGACCCAGGTACTTGAGCGTCGTCAGAATCACCATCGAGCCGGGGTCCTTCGCCGCCTGGGCGACCACCTTGCTCGGCCCCCACGCCATCACCAGTGCCCACGACGCGAAGGTGTAGAACACTCCGATGCCGATGACGGCGATGTAGGTCGCCCGGGGAATGGTGCGGTGCGGCGTGCGCGCCTCATCCCTGAAGATTGCCGTCGACTCGAACCCGATGAAGGCCGCGATCGCGAACATCAGGCCGATACCCGGAGATCCGGAGACCACAGCGCTCGGAGCGAAGGGGGCGAGCGATAGCCCCTCAGGACCTCCCGAGATGATGACCGCCGCCGCCAGGACGAGCACGATGCCCACCTCGCCGATGAGCAGCACCCCGAGCACTCGCGAACTCAGGTCGATATGCCGGTAGCCAAGCACGCCAACGACGAGAATTACCGCGAGCGAATAGAGCCACCAGGGCAGGTCGGGGCCACCGATGCTCTTGATCGTGACGCTCAGGATGTACCCGACATACCCGTGCACGGCGATCTGCACCGCGGTGTAGGTGAGCAGGGCGAGGTAGGCGGTCGCGAGCCCCGCCGGCTTGCCCAGCCCGTGGCCGACGTAGGTGAAGAAGCCGCCCGGCTTCGGAATCACCCGCGCCATGGCCACGAATCCGACGGAGAACAGCAGCAGAACGACGGCGCTGATCGCGAAAAGCGCGGGGAACCCGACTCCGTCGCCGAGCAGGATTCCGAGTGGCGCCGAACCTCCGATGACGGTCAGGGGCGCCGCGGCGGCGACCACCATGAAGACGATCGAGCCGACGCCGAGGGAACCGCTCAGCGCCGTTTTGGGGGTGCCGTCGGAGATCTCCGCTCCGGTTGGTTCGCGTGTTGTTGTCATGGCTGCTCCAGGGTTGGGGAAACTGCAGGAATACCAGCCATGGTTCTCCGCGCCTGTTGCGTCTCCGTTCCCGCACCGTAAACATCCGTCGCGGTGGAATGAGACGGTGTTCTCGGTCTGTCTCATTTGGATATCACGCGTTCGAAACACGCTCGTAGCGACCGCGCAACAGCCGTCTCCTACGGTGTGTACAACCGAGCCGGAGACCACAATGACTGCACTCGAGCGCGCCGTCGCCCATCCGCCGAGGGTGACGGGCGTTACCAGCCGGTCCCCCATGGCCGGGCTGGCCCGTCGCAGCCTGGGCTTTCTCGATGTTCTCGCGCAGTCGGTGTCGGCCGTCGCCCCCTCGGCTGCCGCGACGACGATTCCCGCCATCGTTGCCGCGGTCGCTGGTCGCGGCACGGTCTGGGCCGTCGCCGGCGCCCTGCTGCTGTCCCTCCTGGTGGCGACGACCGTCAACCAGTTCACGAGGCGGATGTCGGCGGCGGGTTCGCTCTACACCTTCGTGTCCAAAGGGCTCGGAACTGCCGCATCGTTCTTCACGGGAGTCGCGATGCTCGTCGGCTACGGATTCGTGGCGATGTTCTCCCTCGCGGGATCCGGGCTGTTTCTCGCCACGCTCGTCGGCCACTTCGTGCGGGGCGCCGCGGACTCCGCGCTGCTCGTGAGCGCGCTCATCGTGGTGCTCGCCGCAGTGTGCTTCCTCGTGCTCGCGCGCGGCATCCGCCTGTCGACGCGGGTCACCCTGCTCGTGGAGTCTGCATCCGTCGCACTCATCCTCGTGCTCGTGATCGCCGTGCTCGTTCGACAGGGCGGCGGCATCAACTGGTCGGTGCTGTCGATCGGCGACGCGAAGCCCGGCGATTTCGCGACCGGCGTGGTGCTCGCCCTCATGGCCTTCGTGGGATTCGAAAGCGCATCGAGTCTCGGGGTCGAGGCGAAGCGGCCGTTCGCGAACGTGCCCCGCGCCATTGTGTGGACCGTCGTCGTCTCCGGGGTCCTCTACCTGCTTGCGACCTACAGCCAGCTGGTGGGCTTCTCGGCGATCGGGCTTTCGATCACGGGCTCGGACTCGCCGGTCAATACGCTGACGAACGCCTACGGGGTGGAGTGGACCGGTCTCGTGCTCGATGCGAGCATCGCGACCTCGTTCTTCGCCTGCGCCGTGGCCTCCACGACCGCGCTCGTGCGCGTGGTGTTCTCGATGTCGCGCGACGGTTTCATCCCCGCCGTCTTCGGCCGCACGCACCCCCGACTTCACACACCGTTCGTCGCGGCCGTCGCGGTCGTGCCGATGCTCGTCGTCGTTCCCCTGCTCGTGATCGCCTCCGGGAGCGGAGTCTGGGATGCGATGGGCGTGCTGCTGGTGTGTTCCGTCTCCGGGTACATCACCTCCTACGTGCTCGTGTGCCTCGCCGCATTCGTCTTCCTGCGGCGAATCGGGGAACTCACTTTCTGGGTCGGCCTGCGCGCCCTCGGGGCCAGCGCTCTCCTGGCGATCGGACTCGCCGTGTACCTCGGCTCGCAGAGCGTGAGCGCGAGCTCGCTCGGCGTGTGGCTGTTTCTCGGAATCATGATCGTCGGGGTGGCACTCTATGGCTGGGCGCGCGTTCGCAACCCCTGGCTGAGATACACAATCGGAGTCTTCGACGAGACGACGGCGGATGACGTGCTCGGCGGCACCGTTCCCGACCCCCCGGGAAGAGCAGCGGACCGGGGATGACCTCGGCGCCGGACCACATCGCTGACGTGAGAGCGCGCCAGCCGAAGGCCATCCACAGTGCGCTCGTCGTGCTCGAAGAGGTCGCAAGGTGTGGGCCCGGGGTGACCGCACGCGAGGTGAGCCAGAACCTGGGGTTCCCGCGGGCGACCACCTATCGGCTGCTCAACCTCCTCGTGCAAGAGGAATATCTCGTTCGCCTCGCCGACCTGAGTGGTTTCGCCCTCGGCACCAAGGTCGCCCAGCTTGTCGGCTCGTCCGGGCCCGCGCGACCGCCCCAGGCGGCTCGTGACGTCATCGATGGATTGCGGTCGCGCATCCGCGGCGGAATCCACCTCGCGCGCTACGACGAATCGCGACTTCGCGTGGTCGACGTCGACCCGGACTTCCCGCTCAGCAACCCGGCGCGGGTCGAGCGATTCATCGACGCCTCCGCGATGGGGAGGCTGCTGCTTCTCGAACTCGACGAGGCCGGCATCATGGCGAGCGCGAGCATCGAACGGCCGACGGCGGAGGTCGCCGCTCTCCTTCGCGACACGCGAGCCCGCGGCTACGCCGTTCAGCTCGGCGAGCTGACCCCCGGCTACGGATGCCTCGCCGTGCCGATCAGGGACACGGCCGGGGCGCTCGTCGCAGGCCTGTGCTTCTCCTCGCCGCTGGCAAGGGTCGAGCGCCCTGGCGATGTGCTCGAGCACCTGCACGATGGCTCTCGCGTGCTCGCCCCGCTGCTCGCCTGAAACCGGCCGCGGGAAGTCCGATCGAGGCGGCGCCGCGACGCGAAAGGCCCGCCCCGTATACGGGGCGGGCCTTCGAGCCAGATCGAGATCCGGCGCGACCAGGCGAAACCTAGCGGCGCAGGCCGAGTCGCTCGATGAGCGAACGGTAACGCGAGATGTCGATGTCCTGCAGGTAGCCCAGCAGGCGACGACGCTGGCCAACGAGCAGAAGCAGGCCACGACGTGAGTGGTGGTCGTGCTTGTGCTCTTTCAAGTGCTCGGTGAGATCCTTGATGCGTGCGGTCAGCATTGCGACCTGCACCTCGGGGCTTCCGGTATCACCAGGATGGGTGGCGTACTCGTCGATAATCGTCTTCTTGGCATCTGGTGCTAATGGCATAGATGGCCCCTCTCACTCGTTGCGCGGTGCCCGTCACTGGATGTGCGAGCTCTCTTTATCCGCGGCCGTTCGACGGCAACCTTGTGAGTTTAGCAGAGGACAGCACCTCGGGCGCCCCGCTCTCGATTGTTCCCGTTCGTCAGGTTTGTGCCCGGTCGAGCGCGCACAAGCCTGACGAACGGGCACAGTCGGGTCCAGAGGTTCTGCAGCGCGAGCTCCACCGGGTGCCCGTGCACACCGACGTTGGCCACATGGCCGGCCGCACGATGTCGACACACATCGTGAACGTCTGCGGAATTCCGACGGCCTCGATCGCGACATCCACGCCGAGCCCGTCGGTGAGGGCGAGCACTTGCTCCTTCCAGCCGGCGAGACGCTACGCGGGCACGGCCGCGCGGTATGGGACCTTCGGCCCTCCGTTCGGAGCCGAACGAGCGGTCGAGCGTAGCTTAGAGAAGGTGCAGCAGTCCCGCGAGGAGGTCGAGAATGCCCGGCAGCAGAAGGTCGAAGCACAGGATGAAGGCCGCGACGAATCCGAGGAGCCAGATCAGCGATCGCGTCTTCGCGGCATCCACCTCCCGGCGCAAGCGGTCGAATCGCTGCAGATAGGGAACGGCGTCGTCGTCGGCAAGCGGCTGGGTGTGCCAGGTGCTGCGTTCCTCGGCGAACATCGAGAAGTGCGTGACGGCCCTCGCCGACATAATTCGCGGGCGGGCGACGAGCCAGCGTCGGAGTCGGCTCGAGGCCAGCACCGTCACGGTGGGGCGCTTGCGGCCGATCGTGATCGAGGCGGGATTCACGACGACGATGAGTGGCGTGACGGTCACTGGCCGACCGGTCACGCCGCTCAAGAGACGGGAGGCCCTCTCCGCCTCGTGAAGGGCGTTGCGCAGGTGATCGTGCTTCTGGCCGCTCACCATGAAGGTGCTTCCGGAGACGAAGATCTTGTGGTCGGCGTGGTTCTTCGTGTTGATGGTGAAGATTCCGGCCGGACCGATCACCACGTGATCGATGTCCGACTTGCCGGAGCCGACAGGAACGGCGTGCAGCACGGTCCACTCGCTTCCGAGGCGCGACAACACGCGCGCGACCTCGATCTCGCCGAGGGCGCCGTGGTACCAGCTCCGAGCGGCCGGATACAACGGGCTCCGCCCGACGAGACGGGCGTATGTGCCGAGCGGCGTCGCCTGCTCCTGCACTCTCAGGCACTCCCGAATCACGGAATAGGCGGGGCCGCGGGAACGCAGCGACGGTTCGCTGTCGCGCGGCGAGACCTCGAGCGCGTCTAGTGTGACGGGCTGAATGCCCTCACGCGCCGCCACCTCAGTCATCGCTCCCCCAAGCTCCGATGTCTTCGACTCTAGGCACCGGCGCCTTGGTGCGGCAGCCCCAAAACGGGTGCTGCCCGGTGTGGGCACGTCAGCGCAGGGCGCTCCACGTGGAGCACTCTTCGGCGATCATCGCGAAGTAGGCGGTCGCTTCTGGCGAGTGCACGGGACGGCTCTCGGCGAGCGACCGCACGAGAAGGTCGGACGGCAGCACTCTCACGCGTCGCGCCGGGTCGCCGCCGAACGATATGTCGTCCGGGTCGAGAAGAACAATGACCGGAGCCACATTCACCGGTATTCCCGAGAATCCGGCGAGCACCGACGCCGCGCGTTCGGCGTGGCGACGCGCGGTGCGCACGTGGTCGGTCGGGCGCCCGTTCTGCCAGAGCACGTTCTCGTCCACCCAGATGTTTCCGCCCGCCGGTCGCGCCGCACTGATGGTGAAGATGCCGGATTGTCCCACCACGAGGAAGTCCGCGCCGAAGTCGGCGAGCCCATCCGATGCCCGCAGGATCGTCCAGCCCTCGCCGAGCTCACCGAGGATTCGCGCCACTTCGACTTCGGCGGGGATGCGGCGAGGCCAGCCTCGAGGTCTGGCCGGCGCGGCGTCACGGCGAAAGAGGTTCCACGAGTTTGGAGAAAGCAACTGCGAGACACGTCTCGGCGGCGCATCGCCACCGACGGCCGGCTCTGCGCCCTCGCGCGAGGCGACGTTAGTCATGTGCTCCCCTTCAACTCGCCTGCCCCGAACCTAAGGGAGCACCTGCCGCCGGGGAAAGCCCCCAAAAGAGGGTTCGTCGGCGACACGGTGGGCAATCAGACCCAGAGAATATCATTGCGCGGCTGAAACGGGGGTCGGACCGATGCCGAACGGGACAAGCGCAGGGGCGAGGCGCCCGCTCGAGACCGCTCACCGGCAATGAGAGCGCTCACGAGCGAAAAAATGCCGCCTAAATCATCAAATCGGTAGTCAAAAGGGACTTT
>DMKW01000287.1:417-3772 GCA_003454135.1 Microbacteriaceae bacterium | reverse complement strand
CAGAGGACGGCATACGAGTTGCTCAGGAGTCTGTTGGGCTCGGAGATGTGTATAAGAAGCAGAGGTAACACAACCGGGCGAGCCGGTAGCCTATATGAGGCGTTCCCGCCGCACTCGAGTCAAGGAGATCCATCGTGGTACAGGCAAACATCGGCGTAGTCGGACTCGCCGTGATGGGGTCGAACCTCGCACGCAACCTCGCGAGCCGCGAAGGCAACACCGTGGCCGTGTACAACCGCTCGTACGAGCGCACCGACCTGCTCGTCTCCGAGCACCCCGAGGCCGGGTTTGTGCCGTCGACCACGATCGAGGAGTTCGCCGCCTCGCTCAGCAAGCCGCGCACGGCCATCATCATGGTGCAGGCCGGGGCCGGCACGGATGCCGTGATCGACCAGCTCGCCGCCGTGTTCGAACCGGGCGACATCATCGTCGACGGTGGCAACGCCCTGTTCACGGACACGATCCGCCGCGAGAAGAACCTCCGCGAGAAGAACCTCAACTTCGTCGGAGCTGGCATCTCCGGCGGCGAGGAGGGCGCGCTCAAGGGACCGAGCATCATGCCCGGCGGCTCAGCCGAGGCCTATCTGACCCTCGGCCCGATCCTCGAATCCATCGCCGCGGTCGTCGACGGCGTGCCGTGCGTCACCCACGTCGGCACCGATGGCGCCGGCCATTTCGTCAAGATGATCCACAACGGCATCGAATACGCCGACATGCAGCTCATCGCCGAGGCCTACGACCTCCTTCGCAACGTGTCCGGCCACTCGCCGGCCGCGATCGCCGACGTGTTCACCGAGTGGAACTCGGGCGACCTCGAGTCGTACCTCATCGAGATCACCGCCGAGGTGCTCAAGCAGGTCGACGCGAAGACGGGCAAGCCGTTCGTCGATATCGTGCTCGACCAGGCCGGCTCGAAGGGCACCGGAGTCTGGACCGTTCAGAATGCGCTTGACCTCGGCGTTCCGGTCGGCGGCATCGCGGAGGCCGTGTTCGCCCGAGCCGTTTCGAGCCACCCCGAGCAGCGCGCGGCCGTGCAGAAGAGCATCGACGCGCGCCCCGAGATCGCCGTGATCGGCGAGGGCACGGCCTTCGAAGACGACGTGCGCGCCGCGCTCTACGCCTCCAAGGTCGTCGCGTACGCGCAGGGCTTCGACGCGATCATCGCCGGCGCCGAGAAGTACGACTGGAACATCGACAAGGGCGCGATCGCAACGATCTGGCGCGGCGGCTGCATCATCCGCGCCCAGTTCCTCAATCGCATCGTCGAGGCGTACGCGAACGATGCGAGCCTGCCGACCCTGCTCGTCGACCCGTACTTCGCCAACGCGGTGAAGGAGGGCGAGGCTGCCTGGCGCCGCGTCGTCTCCACGGCCGCCCTCTCCGGCATCCCGCTTCCCGGCTTCGGCTCGGCGCTCAGCTACTACGACTCGCTCGCCTCGGAGCGCCTGCCCGCGGCTCTCGTGCAGGGACAGCGCGACTTCTTCGGTGCGCACACCTACAAGCGAGTGGATGCCGAGGGCACCTTCCACACGCTCTGGAGCGGCGACCGCACGGAGATCGAGTCCGCCGGCAGCAGCCACTGACTCTGACGGTTCTGAAAACGCAGGAAGGGAAAGGGGAAGGCTGCTCAGTCGAGGTGGAACACCTCGGGCAGCACTTTCCACCAGTCGCCCTCTGCACGATCGGGCAGGGGGCGCTGGAGCGGTTCGCACAGCGCCCACCACTCCTGCGTCGTCGGGTCTGCGGCGATCGCGGCCATGTCGGCCTCGAGGTCGTCGCCGACGTACTCCATGTATGAGATCAGGAGTTCGCCGTGCCGGTAGATGGAGTAATTGGTCACGTTGCTCGCGGTGAGTCTGGCGAGCACGCCGGGCCAGACAGCGGCGTGCAACCGCTCGTACTCTTCGATGCTCTCGGCCGGGAGGCCGATCACCGAGGCGATGCGCTTCATCGATTTCTCCTTAGTCGGCTGGCGTGACGGGGCGCACGCGCAGGTTGTGCACGCCGCCGTCCACCTCGAGGGCGGTGCCCGTCGTGGAGGCGGAGAGCGGGCTCGCGAGGTAGAGGATCGCGCCAGCGACCTCCTCGGGCGTCACCATGCGACCGGTCGCCTGGCGGGCGTCGAGGGCCGCTCGCTCGGCCACCGGATCGTCGAACTTGGCGAGCATCCGGTCGACGAACGGCGTCGCGACCGTGCCGGGACTCACGCAATTGACCCGGATTCCCTCCCGCACGTGATCCGTCGCCATCGCGAAGGTCAGGGCGAGCACCGCCCCCTTCGACGCGCCGTAGATGGCACGCTGCGGCAGGCCGTTGAGCGCGGCGATCGAGCACACGTTGACGATCGCGGCGCACGGCGACTTCCGCAGCCACGGCAGGGCGGCGGCCGACACGCGGGCCATGCCCACGACGTTGATGTCGAGCACGCGGGCCCACTCGGCGTCGTCGTTGTCTTCCACGGTGCCGACCGCGCTGATGCCCGCGTTGTTGACCACGATGTCGATGCGGCCGAACCGCTCGCCGACCGCCGCGACCGCAGCCTGCACCGACGTCCGATTGGAGACGTCGGCCACGAACCCTTCGAGGGGAGTCGGGATGCCGTCTGGTGCGAGGTCGAGCACCGCGACGGTCGCTCCCCGCTCGGCGAGCGAGCGCGCGGTGGCGAGGCCGATTCCGGATGCCCCGCCCGTGACGACCGCGACGAGTCCGTCGAATTCACTCATGCCTGAACCAGTTCCTGTCGGGCACGGCCGAGGCCGTCGATCTCGAGTTCCACCACGTCGCCGGCGCGGAGGTATGGTTTACCGGGCAGGCCGAGGGCGACCCCGGCCGGCGTGCCCGTGTTGATGAGGTCGCCGGGGTTTAGCACCATGAACTGGCTGAGGTACCAGACGACGTGCCGGATGCCAAAGATCATGTTCGCGGTCGTTCCGTTCTGCCGAAGGGCGCCGTTCACCCACAGCCGCAGGCCGAGCGCCTGCGGGTCGGCCACCTCGTCGGCGGCGACGAGCACCGGGCCGAGCGGGTTGAACGTCTCGCAGCTCTTGCCCTTGTCCCACTGGCCGCCGCGCTCGAGCTGGAACTCGCGCTCGGACACGTCGTGCGAGAGCACGTAGCCGGCGATGTGTGCGTCGGCGTCCTCGGGCGAGTCGAGGTAGCGAGCCGTCTCGCCGATGACGATGCCGAGCTCCACCTCCCAGTCGGTCTTCACCGACCTGCGTGGAATGAGAACCTCGTCGAAGGGTCCGACGATCGTTGACGGGTCCTTCATGAACACGACTGGTTCCGCCGGGATCGCCGCGTGCGTCTCTTCCGCGTGATCGCGATAGTTGAGGCCGATGCAGACGATCTTGCC
>DMKW01000287.1:0-282 GCA_003454135.1 Microbacteriaceae bacterium | reverse complement strand
CGAGGGCGGCACGCGCCCTGGCGATGCCATCGCTCGCGAGGAATGCCCCGTCGATGTCCGTCGTGAGCGCGGAGAGGTCGAAGCTACTTCCGTCGCGCTGGATGACCGGAATCTCGGTTCCAATCGCGCCCAATCGTGCCAGTGTCATTGAACTCCTTGGTTGTGCTCGGCGGTTGACGGTTCGTGCCCGGACGCATGGTCAGAGCGGGAGGGGTCAGGCTGGATCGTACTGCGGCACGATGCCCTCGCGCCGCTGCGACTCGTAGGCGGCCTCGACGACCG
>DMKW01000181.1:1945-4315 GCA_003454135.1 Microbacteriaceae bacterium | reverse complement strand
AGCTTCGAGACGAGGCCCGCGACGTCCAGTGCCTGGTTCCAGGCGCGCTCCCACTGGTCGTCTCCCTTGTGGAACCCGGTGAACACCGTGCCGGCCGAGAGCTGCAGGTCGCGTTTGGCGAGCTCGTCGCTCAATTGGTTCGGGTCGGTCGGGAGGTAGCCGAACGGGCCGAGCTCGATCCAGTGGTAGCCGGCGGCCTGCGCCTCGTCGAGGAATCGCTCCCATGGCACCTGGTTCGGGTCGTCCGGAAACCACACGCCCCACGAGTCCGGGGCGGTTCCGATGCGGATCTGTCCGTCCGACATTGTCAATTGTTCCTTTCGGCGGCGCCGGCACCGAGATGCGGCTTCTGGTTCTTCTGGTGTTCGAGATAGTCGGCGCGGGCCTTCTGCGTGCTCTCGAGGGTCGACTCGGCGGCCACCGGCACGTCCCACCAGCCCTCGCCGTCGGGCGAGTAGAGCAGTGGATCGCTGTTGATGTGGATGAGGGTCGCGCGATCGGAGGCCTTGGCCGTCGCGACGGCGGCGGCGAGGTCGGCGATGGCGTTCGCGCCCGGCTCGACCCTGATCACCCGGATGCCGAGGCTCTCGGCGTTGGTCGCGAGGTCGATCGGCAGCACCTCGCCGGACTCGAAGTTGTTGCCGCTCTTGTCCTGGTAGCGGTAGAGCGTGCCGTAACGCTGCGACCCCACGTCTTCGCTGAGGTGCCCGATCGACGCGTAGCCGTGGTTCTGGATGAGCACGATGATGAACTTGATGCCCTCGGACACCGCCGACACGATCTCGGTGTGCATCATGAGGTAGGAGCCGTCGCCGACCATCACGATCGCGTCGCGCGAGGTGTCCGCCCTGGCCACACCGATGCCGCCGGCGATCTCGTAGCCCATGCAGGAGTAGCCGTATTCCACGTGGTAGCCGAGGTCGTCTCGCACGCGCCAGAGCTTGTGCAGGTCGCCGGGCAGGGAACCGGCGGCGCAGATCACCACGTCGCGCGGGTCGGAGGCCTGCTGCACGGCGCCGATGATCTCGGTCTGGCTCGGCAGGTCGAGGCCGCGTGGCACAAAGGCCGCATCGACCACGTCGTCCCAGGCCCTCTTCTCGCGGGAGTAGTCCGCCGCGAACGCCTCGTCGACCCGGTAGCCGTCGAGGGCCGCGGTGAGTTCGACGATCGCCTCGCGGGCGTCGGCCACCACCGGGATGGCGCTGCCGTGCTTGAACGCGTCGAAGGAGGCGATGTTGATGTTGACGAAGCGCACGCCGGGGTTCTGGAACGCCGTGCGACTGGCGGTGGTGAAGTCGCTGTAGCGCGTGCCGATGCCGATGACGAGGTCGGCCTGCGCGGCCGCGCGGTTCGCCGCCGTTGTGCCGGTGGACCCGACCGCGCCGAGAAACTGGGGGTGGTCCCAGGCGAGCGAGCCGACCCCGGCCTGCGAGACGCCGGCGGGGATTCCGGTGGACTCGACGAGCGCGCGCAGCGCGGCCGCGGCATCCGAGTAGATGACGCCGCCGCCCGCGACGATCAGCGGACGCGCGGACGCGCGGATCGCCCGCACGACGTCGGCGATCACCCCGCGGTCCGGACGGGGCCGACGCAGGTGCCACTCGCGGTCGGCGAGGAATTCGGCCGGCACATCGATCGACTCGGCCTGCACGTCTTCTGGCAGCGCGATCGTGACGGCGCCGGTCTCCACCGGGTCGGTGAGCACCCGCATCGCGCCGAGCGCGGCGGAGAACAGCTGCTCCGGACGCTGCACCCGGTCGAAGAATCGGGAGAGCGGCTTGAAGGCGTCGTTGACGCTCATGCTCGCATCGTGAGGCAGTTCGAGCTGCTGGAGCACCGGGTCGGCGACCCGCGTCGCGAACGTGTCGGAGGGCAGCAGCAGCACCGGCAGGCGGTTGATGGTCGCGAGCGCCGCGCCGGTGAGCATGTTGGAGGCACCGGGGCCCACGGAAGCCGCGCAGGCGAATGTCGACCGGCGACGGGTCATGCGCGAGTACGCGACCGACTCGTGCACCATCGCCTGCTCGTTGCGCGCCTGGTGATAGGGCATGAGGGCGGGATCCTCGGCGGCGAACTGCTTGAGCGCCTGGCCGATACCGGCGACGTTTCCGTGGCCGAAGATGCCGAAGGTGCCGGCGATGGTGCGCTCGCGGTAGTCGCCGTCGACGGTCCACTGGTGGGCGAGGAACTCGATCAGCGCCTGGCTGACGGTCATGCGTCTGGTGGTCATGCGTCCGGGGTCCCTTCGGGGTCTGACGTGTACGGCAATCGGGGATCGATCTGCTGGCCCGACCAGGTGTCCCGGATCCAGGCGTGGGCCGGGTCGTCGGTGATGAGCCACGCCCGCTCCGGATCGGGCCCGGCCATCAC
>DMKW01000181.1:0-1840 GCA_003454135.1 Microbacteriaceae bacterium | reverse complement strand
TGCGGAACGAGGGCGACGTCGCCGTGGCGCACCTCGGCGAGGATGTCGATATCCCCGGCATCCGAGGCGTAGGTGCGCATGAGGCCGAACGGGTCGGCGGTGGCCGGAGCGGTAAGCCCGCGCGAGACGGCGCTGTCGAAGTAGTAGATCTCCTCGAGGCGGGATTCGGTGCCCGCCACGAACTTGTCGTGCTTGTGCGGCGGGTAGCTCGACCAGTTCTCGGCCGGCGTGATGACCTCGCACACGATGAGGCGCGCGGCGTCGAGTTGCGCGGGGGTGCCGAAGTTGTGCACCTGCCGGCTGGAGCGCCCGGCGCCCCGCAGTTCCACCGCCACCGAGGCGGCCGGGAGGTAGGCGACGGGGAAGCTGTCCTCGGTTGGCGCTTCCGCCACCGCCACTCGCCCCTCCCCCGAAATCCGGAGCGCCGTGCCCGTTGGCAGGTACAGCGAATCGGTCGGACCGGAGAACACGGATGCCCGCCCGCCGAGCTCCTGCACGTCGACGCCCCGCTCGTCGGGCAGCACATAGCCCACGGTGAACGATCCGGAGAGCGGCACGACCAGTCGCTCGACCCGGTCGGGGTCGAGCACGAGTTCGGTTCCCGCCACCAGCTCGGCAACGCGCAACCCGGTGTGTTGCCACCCCCGGATTGTCGAACCGACGACGGTCTCCCAACCATCCTGCGCGAGCGTTCCGCGCGGATAGAACCAGCTATCCGGCTCGTGCGTCACGATTCGACCTCCACGGTGAGATTGGTGAGTGAGATGGTACGGCTGACCGCTGGCGGCCCGGGATCAGTTCTGGGGGAAGCCTAGGTTGATTCCGCCGTGGCTCGGGTCGAGCCAACGACTCGTGATCGCCTTCTCGCGCGTGAAGAAATGGAAGCCCTGCAGGCCGTAGGCCTTCGAGTCCCCGAAGCTCGAGTCCTTGAATCCGCCGAACGAGTAGTACGCGACCGGGACGGGAATCGGCACATTGATGCCGATCATGCCCACCTCGATCTCGTTCTGGAACCGGCGGGCTGCTCCACCATCGTTCGTGAAGATCGCCGTGCCGTTGCCGTACGGGCTCGCGTTGATGAGGGCGACCCCCTCGTCGTAGCTCTTGACGCGAACGATCGAAAGCACTGGCCCGAAGATCTCGTCGATGTAGACCCGGGATGACGTGGGCACCCTGTCGATGAGCGTCGGGCCGAGCCAGAACCCGTTCGGGTCGCCGTCGACCTCGATGCCGCGGCCGTCGACGACGACGGTCGCGCCGTCTTCGGTCGCGATGTCGATGTAGCTCGCGACCTTGTCGCGGTGCACCTCGGTGACGAGCGGGCCCATGTCGCACGAACGGCGGCCGTCGCCGATCGTGAGGGTCGCCATGCGGGAGATGATCTTCGCGATGAGGTCGTCGGCGACCGGCTCGACGGCGACGACGACGCTGATCGCCATGCAGCGCTCGCCGGCCGAGCCGAAGCCCGCGTTGATCGCGGCGTCCGCGGTGAGGTCGAGGTCGGCATCGGGCAGCACGAGCATGTGGTTCTTGGCGCCGCCGAGGGCCTGCACGCGCTTGCCGTTGCGGGCGGCGGTCTCGTAGATGTACTTCGCGATGGGGGTCGAACCGACGAAGGAGATCGACTTGACGTCCGGATGCTCGAGCAGGCCGTCGACCGCCACCTTGTCGCCGTGCAGCACGTTGAAGACACCGCTTGGCAGGCCAGCCTCGGTGAAGAGCGCGGCGAGCCAGTTGGCCGCGGACGGATCCTTCTCGGAGGGCTTGAGCACGACGGTGTTGCCGGCCGCGATCGCGATCGGGAAGAACCACATCGGAACCATGGCCGGGAAGTTGAACG
>DMKW01000176.1:1490-2658 GCA_003454135.1 Microbacteriaceae bacterium | reverse complement strand
GGCAATTGACATATTCGAATGTATGTTCGAATATGGGGAGATGACCCCAACCGCCGCGACCGCCACGCTCGCCCCATCGGGGGTGCGATCGGGCGCGCGGACGGACGGTCGTGAGGCGGTGCGGGCCGAGTCGATCAAGGGCCTGCAGGCGCGCATCCGGCAGATGCAGGCTACCAAGCTCGACGCTCCCACGATTCCCACCCATCCGGCGATCGCCGGGCTGCTTCCCGGCGGAGGCCTCAAACAGGGTGTCGCCTACTCCGTCGACCGTTCGGCAACCCTGCTCATGGCGCTGCTCGCCACTCCATCGGCCGCCGGTTCGTGGTGCGGGGTGGTGGGGGTCCCCGAGTTCGGCGTCGAGGCTGCGGCGAGTTTCGGCATCGACCTCGGTCGGCTCGTTCTCGTGCCGCATCCGGGCGACCGTTGGCTCGCCGTCACGGCAGCTGTGGCGGATGTGCTCGGCGTCGTCGTCACTCGGCCGCCCCGACGAGCGAGCGACACGAGCATCTCGCGCCTCACGGCCCGGCTGCGGCAGCGGGGAACGACCCTCCTTGTGCTTGGCCCGTGGCCGCACAGCGAGGCGATGCTGAGCCTCTCTGAGAGCAACTGGAGCGGGATCGGACAGGGCAACGGGCACTTGAGCGCTCGCCAGGTCACCGTGACCGTCACGAGCCGTGCGGGTGGCGGGCCGCGCAGCGCACGGTTGTGGCTGCCAGACCAGCACGAACAGTTTCGCGAGGTGGGGGGCGACGGCCAGCGGGAGTCCCACTTGCACGAGCGTGCGCCGTACCTGCACGAGGCGGCGGGATGATGGCCGGGGTCCCCACCACGGCCCCCGCCCCCATCCGCACGATCGTGCTCTGGTGCCCGGACTGGCCTATCACGGCCGTTTCGCGTGTGAGAGGGCTCGCGGCGGATGCCCCTGTCGCCCTCATCGACAGCAGCGTCGTCTTCGCGTGCTCGGGCGCCGCTCGCCGCGACGGGGTCAGGCGTGGAATGCGCGTGCGCGAAGCTCAGGCCAGCTGCCCGGAACTGCTCGTGTTCCCCTACGAACAGGCGATCGACATCCGATCCTTCGAACCGGTGCTCGAGGCGATCGAAGAAACGATGCCCGGGGTGCAGCTGCTGCGGGCCGGCACCTGTGCCGTGCGGGCCCGCGGGCCCGCAC
>DMKW01000176.1:0-1395 GCA_003454135.1 Microbacteriaceae bacterium | reverse complement strand
TGCGGGCCCGCGGGCCCGCACGTTACTACGGCGGCGAAGAGGAGGCGGCGCTCTGGCTTCTTGACGCCCTCGACGGGCTGGGGATCCACGGATCGCGCATAGGCGTGGCCGACGGCCCATTCACGGCCGAGCACGCGGCCCGTTCCCCCGGGCGGCAGCGCATCCGGATCGTGCCGGAGGGCGGCTCGGCGGAGTTTCTCGCCCCCCTGCCTGTCTCGCTGCTCGGCGAACCGTCCCTCGCGACGCTGCTGAGGCGGCTCGGCATCCACACCCTCGCCGAATTCTCGCGGCTGTCGGCCACGGATGTCGCTGCACGCTTCGGCGAGTCCGGCGCGTGGCTGCACGCCCTCGCGAGCGGTCTCGACAGCCGACCCGTCGTGGCCCGCGTGCCGCCTGAGCAACTTGACAGGGTCGTGGAGTTCGAACCGCCGCTCGACCGCATCGACCAGGTGACCTTCGGGTTTCGCGCCGCGGCCGACGGGTTCATCGCCGAACTTGTGCGCGCGAAACTCGTGTGCACGGCGATCAGGATCGAAGTGGATTCCGAGTCAGGAGAGGTGTCGGAGCGCAGTTGGCTGCATCCGCGCTCCTTCACCGCCACGGACGTCGTCGACCGCGTGCGCTGGCAACTGCAGGGCAGCGGCGCAGTGGACAGCGGCCTCAGCTCGCACATCACGCGCGTGCGGGTCGTGCCGGAGAGCGTCGACTCGATCGGAAACCACGAGGAGGGCCTGTGGGGAACGGGGCTCGACGAGCGCATCCACCACGGCCTCGCGCGCGTGCAGGGCATGCTCGGCCACGGCGCCGTGGTCACCGCCGTCCTGGGAGGGGGGCGAACGCTCCTCAACCGGCGAACGCTCGTGGCTTGGGGCGACCGACCGGTCGGCGGCAGATCTGCCGTGCAGCCGTGGCCTGGCCGACTGCCGACCCCCGCCCCATCGAGCGTGTTCGAGACACCGCAACCGGCGCTCGTGATCGATGAGAGGGGAAATGCCGTCGACGTCGACGAGCGGGGTGCGCTCTCCGGCACGCCGGTGCAGTTCTCCAGCGACGGCCGCACCCTGCTGCCGGTGGGCGCGTGGACCGGTCCGTGGACGATCGACGAACGCTGGTGGGATGCCGGCGACTGCCGCCGGGCGCACCGCTTCCAGCTCGTCGACGGGGCCGGGGTGGCGTGGCTCCTCGTGCTCGAGAACCACCACTGGTGGATCGAAGCGAGGTACGACTGATGGGCTGGAACAACCCACCGATCCCGTGGTCGGAGTTCGAACGCAAACTCTCCGACACGCGTCGTCCGGGCAACCCGCCGGTCGGGGCGGACGGCGGGGACAGCCCCGCGTGGTCGAACAAGCGGCAGGCCTACGCGCCTCCCCCGCGGCAGGAGACGATCCGCTC
>DMKW01000174.1:4919-5377 GCA_003454135.1 Microbacteriaceae bacterium | reverse complement strand
GCCGGCAGTTGGTACAAGGGCGCCGTTCAGATCACGCTCACGGCTCAGGATGCGCTTTCTGGCAACGGCACCACCTTCTACGGCGTCGACAATGGCGAGACCCAAACGTACGGGGAGCCGTTCACGCCAGACCTCTCCACGGGTGTCCACTCCATCGTCTACTGGAGTGTCGACCTCGCCGGCAACACCGAGGCGAAGCAATTGTTGTCGGTGAAGATCGACAACAATCCGCCCACCATCACGGGCGCAGCGACTCCATCGTCAAACGGGTTCGGTTGGAACAACACCGCCGTAAACGTGAACTTCGCCTGCGGCGACGCCGAATCCGGGATCGCCGGATGTGGACCAGACGCAACCGTGGGAAGCGAGGGTGCGAACCAGACGGTGCAGGGCGACGCTCGGGACGTCGCCGGGAACACCAGCTCGACCACGGTCGATCACATCAGCATCGACAAGAC
>DMKW01000174.1:3871-4832 GCA_003454135.1 Microbacteriaceae bacterium | reverse complement strand
CTATTCTCTGGACCGGCGATGACGGGCTGTCGGGCATTGACCCCTCGACCCAGCCGGCCGACAGCACGATCAGCGGCCAGGGCACCAACCTCGGCGCCTCGGCCAGCATCTTCGACAAAGCCGGCAACAAAAAGACCGCATCCGTGACCGGTATCAACATCGACCGCACCGCGCCGGTCATCGCTGGCGGCCCGACCACAAGCCCGAACGCGGCCGGCTGGTACCGCGATCAGGTCGTGGTGGACTTCACCTGCACGGACAACCTGTCCGGGGTCGCGTCGTGCCCGACCAGCAAGCTGATCACGGGCGATGGCGCGGGGCAGAGCGTCACCAGTGACCCCGCGAGCGACACGGCAGGCAACGCCAGTGCGGGAAAAACTGTGGGTGGAATCAACATCGACGGCACCGCCCCAAGCACGACGGCCAATAACCTGTGCACGTTTGTCGACTCGTGGTGCACCGGCTCGGCCGCCGATGTCGTACTCACAGCCATCGACCAGGCAGGGCTCTCCGGGGTCAAGGAAATTCACTACCGGGTCAACGGCGGTTTCGAGCAGGTGGTGACGGGTTCCACCACCACCGTGAGCGTGTCGCTGACGGGAAGCGGCGCGGGAACCGTGAGCTACTGGGGCGTCGACAACGCAGGCAACGCCGAGACGCCGAACACCGTGGCGCTGAAGTGGGACAACATCGCCCCGACGGTGACCCACACGCTGTCGCCCACACCCAACTCGAACGGCTGGAACAACGGCGACGTCACCGTGTCCTTCGCCGCCAAGGATGACGATTCCGGCTCCGGCGTGGCGACCCTGACCGCGCCCGTGACCGTGTCCGCCGAAACCGCCGGACAACTGGTCAAGGGATCGGCGACCGACACCGCGGGCAACGTCGGCACCGACTCGGCGACCGTCAAACTGGACAAGACCGCGCCGACCATCGTCGGCGCGATCGCGAGCGGCAC
>DMKW01000174.1:0-3809 GCA_003454135.1 Microbacteriaceae bacterium | reverse complement strand
CGCCAACGGCGCCAACTCCGCCAGCGGCACGGCGACCGATAAGGCGGGAAACACCGCCAGCGCCACCGTGTCGGGGATCAACATCGACGGCGAGGTGCCGACGATCACGGGAGTCAACGTGGCCGGCGGTGTCTACATCCTCGGTGCGGTGCCGGGTGCGACATGCACTGCCAGTGACAGCTTCTCCGGGCTGGCCGGGTCCTGTGCGGTGACGGTGACCGGTGGCACCCCGAACGGCGTTGGTACATTCTTCTACACCGCGACGGCGACGGACAGGGCCGGCAATAAGGGCACGACGACCGGCAGCTACAAAGTGATCTACCGGTTCGACGGGTTCCTGCAGCCGATCAACGACACGGCGCATCAGGTCGGCACGTCGACCAGCGTGTTCAAGGGCGGGAGCACCATCCCGGTCAAGTTCCAGCTCATGCAGGCGAATGGAACGGTCGTGGCGGCGAACACCGCGCCGGTATGGCTGACCCCGGCCAAGGGTGCTTCGATGAGCCTGCCGGTCGACGAGTCGCTGTACTCGGCGACGGCTGACAGCGGAAGCACCTACCGCTTCGACCTGACGCAGTACATCTACAACTGGAAGACCGTCACCGGCGGGTACTACTACCGCATCGGCGTCACCCTGGACGACGGCCAAACCTATTACGTCAACATCGGCCTGCGCTAGGAGTCGGCAGCACCTCGACTCAGCGCTAAAACGCGCTGGTTCCACACGGTCGGATTGCTGCCGGCCCTGGCGCTCAGCCAGGTCAGATACTCCTGATTGCCGGCCCCTCCCAGAATTGGCGAGGAGATGAGTCCGGCGGTCGGCAGGCTGAGATCCCACGCGGCCCACAGCACCCCCGCGATCGCGTCGGCGCGTAGCCCCGGGTCATGCACGATGCCCTCGCGGATTCCCGTGCGTCCCACCTCGAATTGCGGCTTGATCAGCAGCACGTAGTCGGCGTCGAGCCCGACGGTGGCGACGAGGGCCGGCAGCACCGTCGTGAGGGAGATGAACGAGAGGTCGGCCACGACGAGGCTCGCTCGAACGGGCCTGCCCGCGGCGGCGTCGAGCGTCTCGGGCGTGATCTCACGGGCGTTGAACCCCTCGATCACGGTGACCCGGTCGTCGGATGCCACAGCCGGATCAAGCTGACCGTGCCCCACGTCGAGAGCGACCACCGATGAGGCGCCGCGTTCGAGCAACACCTGGGTGAAGCCGCCGGTCGACGCGCCGACGTCGAGCACCTCGCGGCCGTCGACAGTGATCGCGAACTCGTCGAGTGCGGCGATGAGCTTGTGGGCGGCGCGGCTCACGTAGTGGTCGGATGCGGTGAGCGCGATCACCTGCGCCTCGCCGACCTTCGTGGACGCCTTGAGCACCGTCTGGCCGTCGACGGTTACCGAGCCATCGGCGATGAGTCGAGCGGCCTGGGTTCTCGACCGGGTGATGCCGCGCTCGGCGAGGGCCGCGTCGAGGCGCAGGTCAGCCATGCTGCTGCGACGCGTCCCCGCCCTCGAGCGTGTGCTGCAGTCGATCGTGAATCTGGGCGAACGCGGTCGCGCGCTGCTCGAGCGGCTGGTCTTCGATGAGGTGCAAGCGGGAGAGCAACGCGTCCACCTCTTCGTTGCCACCCGGGGTTGCTGCGGCGATCGCGCCCTCGTCAGTCATGCCTCAACGCTACCCTTCCGTATAAAGGCTTGACGGTACGTCGAGCCCGTAGATCGCGATTCCCGAACCCCAGATGGCGGCGGCCCCGGCCCGAAGCAGGTCGATGCGGCGATCCCCCGCCACCCGAACCTTCACGGCGTTGCCGCTCAGGGCGACCTCGGCGGCACCGACACGAAACACGCGATCGCCCGTCGCCGCATCCCTCGTCTCGATCGTCGACGGATATGGCTCGTGCAACTGCCGGAGATCGTCGAGGATAAATGTGGGTCGCGACTTCGCGTCGGCGGCGAGCACTTGCTTCGCACCGTCGACGCCGGTGAGCACGAGCGCAGAGTCGATGCCGGCCCGGTTCGCACCGAGAATGTCGGTGTCGAGCCGATCGCCGAGGAAGAGCGCCTTCGTGGCACCGAATCGGGCGACGGCTTCTTCGAAGATCGCGACCTCCGGCTTGCCGGCGACCACCGGAAGTCGGCCGACCGCCGAGTGCACGGCCGAGACGAGCGTTCCGTTTCCCGGGGCGATCCCACGACCGACGGGGATCGTCCAGTCCGTGTTCGTGGCGACCCACGGGATCCCCGTGTGCAGTGCGAACGACGCCTCGGCGAGCTGGGTCCACCCGACGGTGGGCGCGAAGCCCTGGATGACTGCGGCGGGCGAGTCGAGCGCGGACTCGGTCACTGAGAACCCAGCCTTGGTCACCTCGCTCGAGAGCCCCTCTCCGCCCACCACGAGGATGAGCGACCGCGCGGGCACCAGTTGGGCGAGAAGTCGCACGGCAGCTTGCGGGGAGGTGACCACATCGTCGGCCGCGGCCGAGAGGCCGAGGGATGTCAGATGGGAGGCGACGGATGCCGCGGTGCGCGACGCATTATTGGTGATGTATCCGACGCGTGCCTGCTCCGATGCCCGGTTGAGGGCGTCGACCGCGAACGGGATTGCGTCATCGCCCCGATAGACCACGCCGTCGAGATCGGCGAGAACCACGTCGACGCCATCGAGCGGCGACGGGTCAGCCACGTTCGGGCTCCGCGCCTCCGCCGTCTCCGGCGATCGGGTCGCCGGCAGCAGAGTCATCGTCTGCAACCGGGTCGCCCTCGTCGAGCTCTTCCTCGACGACCTCGATCACGTCGTCCTCACCGTCTCCGGCGCCGAGCGCGTCCATCGCGCGGTCGGACCGCTGCCACCACTCCTCCGCCTCGTCCTCACGCCCGAGATCCTCGAGCACGGCGGCGTAGGCGTCGAAGAGCGCCGGGCTCCAGGAGAAGGCCTTGTCCGGGTCGAGTTGGGGAATCTGCAGCTCAACGAGAGCCGCGTCGATCTGGCCCAGGTCGAGGCGCGCGCCGGACATCGCGATCGCGAGTTGCACCTGCACCTCGGCCGGGAGCGACTCCCTCGGCACCGAGCGGCCGAGTTCGAGAGCCCGATCCGGTCGCCCCAGGCCCCGCTCGCTGTCCACCATGAGGGGCAACTGGTCATCCCTGCCCGAAATGCGACGGTACGTGCGCAGCTCCCGCAGCGCGAGCGCGAAGTCCCCGATCGAATAGGCGGTGATCGCGAGGGTCTCCCTCACGACGGCGATCCGACCGGCCCGCCGTGCCGCGGACACCGCGTGGGCATGGGCGAGCTGGGGATTGGACTCGATCAGGTTGGCCACCATCGCGAGATGACGCGCGACGCCGTCGGCGTTCTCCTTGCTGAGGGTCTTGAGCTGGGATCGCGCGACCCGATCGAGGTCCTTCGGTTGCACCGACTCGGGAACCTCGGGATCGTCGTGGCGCGTGCGCACGGACTTCGTGCCGAACGGATCGCGATCCTCGATCTCCCGCGGCGATCGGCCCTGATACCCGGGCCGGTCACCCGACGGGCGTCGCTCGCGCGGATTCTTGCTCAGGTCGGCCTCCGGCCGGCCGCGCGTGACGCGGTCCGTGTTCTGTGGCCGGTCGCCGTCTCGACGAGGCCGATCGTTTGCGGGTCCACCACGGCCCGGGCGCCCGCCCTCTGGCCGATTGCCGCCCGGCTTCTCGCCCGGCCGCTTGGCGCGGTCTCCTGAATCGGACACGGTGTCTCCCTGCTGGTAACGATCTCTATTGAACTGTAGTTTCCGCGTGGTGCGGCGGAGGTCGCGTTAACGTGAGATGGCCAC
>DMKW01000042.1:8715-9356 GCA_003454135.1 Microbacteriaceae bacterium | reverse complement strand
TGTGGGCACTGGCACGCCATTCGCTGAACTCTGGAGGACACAATGGACGAAAACACGGTTTCGGAGTCGGTTGCCGACACGTTCGACGACCGGAAGATCGACTTCGCGACGTTCGACACCGACGTCACAGTGGAAGATTGGGCCACCAAGTATCGCGTGGGGGACATCCGACTCGGCCCGTACTTCTTCTTCACACCGATCGAGACCCTCGCGCCCGCCAAGACCATCGGGCTCGGCCGCACCAACCTGACCCTCATCATGGCGACCATCGTGCAGACGGATGCCGCGGTGCCGTACGCGGGCTTCGACCGGCAGGAGACCCCGTCGCGGAATCCGGCCGTCTCGGTGCACTTCGCGCCGAGCGCCTACGGGATCACGACCGTGGGCACCTATGTGATGACCTTCACGGTGGAGACGAGCGCGCCGAGCACGTTCACGGTCGGCGGCTACGCAGGGTCCGGCTCGCTGTCGGGCACGGGAACCAAATCGGTCAACGGCAGGCAGACCATCACCCTGATCCTCAAGGACGTGCAGCCCTCGCAGCAGGTCTACGGGTCGATCGAGCAGACGGCGGGTTCCTCGTGGCTCTGGTACTCGACGCGGGTAAGTTACCCGCCGCTCGTGTTCCAGGTCTAGCCGTC
>DMKW01000042.1:0-8522 GCA_003454135.1 Microbacteriaceae bacterium | reverse complement strand
CGGATGATCTCGAGCAGTTGCGGGTACACCGTCGTCACCGGCGGGAAGTTGGCATGCCCGATGACGATGTGCTGGGGCAAAAACCACGTCGTCGCGAAATCGACGACCTGCTGGGGAGTGATGAGCGCCGAATCGGAGAGCGAGCCGTGCCACATCACCGGCGCCCGGTACCCGATGCTCGCGGCGACCGCTTCCGTTCGCTTGTCGGTGTAGCCGTACGGTGGACGGTAAAACGGAGCCGTGCTGACTCCGTACAGGTTGCGAACGAAAGCGTCGTTTTTCTGCAACTCGCGAACGATGCCGGCGTCAGTCAGCGTGAGCAGATTCGCGTGCGAGAACGTGTGGTTGCCCAGCTGGACTTGGCCGCTCTCCACCATCGGCCGCAGGAAAGGGGCGTTCTCGGTCCACGACGGATACCGGCCGTTGAGAAAGAAGGTCAACCGGATGCCGCTGTCTTTGGCAAATTGGGCGTAGGCGGCGACGACGGCGCTACTGACCCCGTCATCCACCGTCCAGGCCAGGAGGTCCCCGCTGCCCGGCAGGCTGAAGATCTTTCCGCCAGGTAGTGGAATTTTGTGGAGCACGGGCGGCGCGGTCGGCGTCGAGCTCGGTGTCGGGTTCGCGGTGGGGTGCGGCGCCGCGTGAGGCGAAGCGCTCGGTTCGATCGGGTATCGATCGATTGCACAGCCAGCGAGCGACAGCACGGCCACCGCGGCCAGTGTCACGAGCATATCTCGACGTTCCATGCGTTGAACCTCACCGCTGAGTCTCCGGACACCGCGCGGGCCCGGGAGACGATCTTGGCTGCGGCCGTGCCATGCGGGCATGACCTAAGTCCTTCCATTTTCGTCCGACCGCGCCGCGTCTCTGGATTCGGGCACGACACCTTTAGGCGCCACGGGCGGCGACGAATTCGCCGCGGTAGTCAAGGCCTCTATCCGTTCAGCGCCTCCGACGGTGCGACGCGACATTTCCGTTGGAAAGACCGCCGCGCGCGCCTTCTATGAGCGGTATGGCTTCACCGTCATCGAGCTGAGCGATGTCGTCAGCGGGAGGGGAAAGCCCGACGCGCGGACCTCACGCCTTGCTGACGGTCGCTGTGACCGGGGTGGGGTTAGCGAAGAGGTCCAGCACCGGGCAGTGCGCGTCGACCGCCGCGCGGAGCTCCCGATAACGCTCCTCCGTCTCGGGCCCGGTAATGCTGATGGCGAGGCGCACGTCGGTGAACCCGGCACGCAGGGTCTCATCGAGTCCGAACAACCGGCGCGCATCGAGGTCGCCTTCTGCGGCGATTTCGAGGAGTGTCATCACGCAACAGTAGGAGACTCCGCGCTCGGGCGAATTTCCGGACAATCCAAAGGCCCGCCGGGGAGGCAGAGATCGTGATCGGGCACCGGAATTCTCACCGCAGGTGCTCCCATTCGCCCGACTATTGGTCGGCCGGCGCCATATGCGCCAGAGCGTATTTATTGTGCCGGTGGTGGGACTCGAACCCACACGCCCTTTCGAGCAAAGCATTTTGAGTGCTCCGCGTCTGCCATTCCGCCACACCGGCGCACGATAACGTCTCAAAGAATACCGTAGGCTTTAGCTCGTGACAGACCAGGAAAGCGCTCCTCAGACCCCCCGCCGCGTCGTTGTGGCCGAGGACGAGTCGCTCATTCGCCTCGACATCGTCGAGACCCTTCGTGATGCAGGATTCGAGGTCGTCGGCGAAGCCGGTGACGGCGAGACGGCAGTGGCCCTCGCAACCGAGCTGCGACCCGACCTGGTAATCATGGACGTGAAGATGCCACTCCTCGACGGAATCTCCGCCGCGGAGAGGCTCTCCAAGAACCACATCGCCCCCGTCGTGCTGCTCACCGCCTTCAGCCAGAAGGAGCTCGTGGAGCGGGCCACCGAGGCCGGCGCGCTCGCCTACGTGGTGAAGCCCTTCACGCCCAACGACCTTCTTCCGGCGATCGAGATCGCCCTCGCGAGGTATGCGCAGATCATCACCCTCGAGGCCGAGGTGAGCGACCTCGTCGAGCGTTTCGAGACCCGCAAGCTCGTCGACCGGGCCAAGGGGCTGCTCAACGAGAAGATGGGGCTCACGGAGCCCGAGGCCTTCCGCTGGATCCAGAAGGCATCCATGGATCGGCGTCTCACGATGCACGATGTCGCCCAGGCGATCATCGAGCAGCTCTCCGCCAAGAAGTAGCGGGCACGAAGCAGCAAGGCGTCGGCGCACCACCGGTAGGCGCGACTCCCCGCGCACCCCGAAAACGCAGGAGTATCTAGCCCGTCGACCTGAAAACCTGCCAATTGTGCTCATCGGTGACACATCTCCTGCGTTTTCGGGATGGGCGGGGCGGCGGCGCGGGGCCGGGCTACAGGTCCTTGAGGAAGTTGGTCATCCGCACCGTCGAGAGGCGGCGGCCCTGCTCGTCGCGGATCACGATCTCGTGTGTCGCGAGCGTGCGCCCGAGATTGAGGGCGGTGCAGGTAGCCGTGACCATGCCGCTCGACGTCGAGCGGCTGTGGGTCGCGTTGATTTCGATGCCGACCGCGATGCGTTCGGGGCCGCCGTGGATGGCCGAAGAAATGGATCCGAGGGACTCGCCGAGCACAACGTGAGCGCCGCCATGCAGGATCCCGACCACCTGCGTGTTGCCCTCGACGGGCATCGTGGCCACCGAGTATTCCGCCGACAGCTCGAGGAACTCGATGCCCAGCTTGCGGGCGAGTTCGCCGCCTCCGCTGGAGATGAGCCGGTCCACGAGCTCGGGCGCGAGGTTCTCGGGAAAGATGGTCATGGGCTTCCTTGCGATGTGACTTCGAGGTGTCGGCAGCCACGGATAGGCTGGCTGCGTGCCGGACAACGAAAAGCCTACCCTCCTCGTTATCGACGGGCATTCGCTCGCGTTTCGGGCGTTCTATGCCCTCCCCGTCGACAGTTTTCAGAACCGCGAGGGGCAACACACCAACGCGATCCACGGGTTCATCGCGATGCTGATCAACCTGCTCGCGAACGAGAAGCCCACGCATCTCGCGGTAGCTTTCGACATCTCGCGATACTCCTTCCGCACGCGCGAATACCCGGAATACAAGGGCACGCGGGGCGAAACGCCGCCCGAGTTCGTGGGCCAGATCCCCCTGCTCGAGGAGGCCTTGCACGCCATGGGCATCACCACCGTGACGAAGGAGGACTACGAGGCGGACGACATCCTCGCCACCCTCGCCACTCGGGGCGCCGAGCAGGGCTACCGGGTGCTCGTCGTCTCCGGCGACCGCGATGCGATCCAGATGGTCAACGACGACGTCACCCTGCTCTACCCGAACGCGCGCGGTGTCTCCGAGCTCAAACGCTACGACCGTGACGCGGTATTCGACCGGTACGGCATCGAACCGCACCAGTACCCGGAGATCGCCGCCCTCGTCGGCGAGACGAGTGACAACCTCATCGGCATCGACAAGGTGGGGGAGAAGACGGCCGTCAAGTGGATCACCCAGTACGGCAGCCTCGACGGGGTGCTCGCCCACGCGGATGAGATAAAGGGCGTCGTGGGCGAGAAGTTGCGCGAGCAAAAAGACAACGCCATCCGCAACCGCCGGCTCAATCACCTGCTCACCGACGTGCAGCTGTCGGTCGGGCCGGCCGATCTCGCGCGTCGGCCCATCGACGAGGTCGCCGTGCGCGCGGTGTTCGACAAGCTTCAGTTCCGCACCCTGCTCGAGCGAGTGCTCAAGATCGCCGCGGCCGCCGGCGACACCCTCTCGACGGATGTCACGCAGGCGATTGCCTCCGACGCCGATTTCGGCATCCCTGCGGTGCGAACCCTCGTGGACGAGGAACTGGGCCACTGGCTCGATACAGTCTCGGGCAAGGGCACGGTGCCGCTCGGGCTGCAGCTCGAGTACGGCTCGGACGGCCTGGCCGGGTTCGGCGTCGCGTCGATCGACGACAGCGCTTATGTGCCGTGGGCACCGGGTCGCCCGGACTACCTGGCCCTCGAACGCTGGCTCGCGAGCTCCGCACCCAAATACCTGTACGACTCGAAGCCGTCGATCAAGGCTCTCGGCCGGGCCGGTCTCGAGCTCGGCGGCATCGCCTTCGACACCACGATCGCGGCCTGGCTGGTCAAGCCCGGCGGTCACGCCCTCAACCTCGCCTCGCAGGTGTACGAGTTTCTCGGCGATCGACTCGTCGAAGCCGACCCCAACCAGCTCGTGCCAGACACCGAAGCGCAGAGTGTCGCGACCGAGGCGTGGTACGTGCTGCGCGTGGCCGAATACCTCGCCGAGCGGCTGGATGCCGGCTCCCGCGCGGTGCTCGACGAGATGGAGCTGCCGCTCATCCCCGTGATCTCCGCGATGGAATCCACGGGCATCACCGTAAACCGCGAGATCCTGTCGCGGCTCAATGGCGAGCTGGGCGAGAAGGCCGCGGATCTCGCGCGCCGCGCCTACGCCGAGATCGGTGGACGCGAGGTCAACCTCGGTTCGCCGAAGCAGTTGCAGCAGGTGCTCTTCGAAGACCTCGGCATGCCCAAGACCCGATCCAACAAGACCGGCTATTCGACGGATGCCGCTTCTCTTGCCGACCTGCAGGAGCAGAACCCGCATCCGTTCCTCGACCTCCTGCTGCAGCACCGCGACGCGACCAAGCTGCGACAGATCGTCGAGACGCTCGAGAAGGCCATCGAACCCGACAACCGCGTGCACACGCGCTATGACCAGACAGGCACGAGCACTGGTCGCATCTCGTCGACCGACCCCAACCTGCAGAACATCCCGGTGAAGACCGAGGTGGGACGCGAGATCCGGTCGGCGTTCGAGTGCGGACCGGAGTTCGCGACCCTCCTCACCGCAGACTATTCGCAGATCGAAATGCGCATCATGGCGCACCTCTCCGGCGACGGGGGGCTCATCGAGGCGTTCAACACCGGCGAAGACCTGCACCGCTTCGTCGGTGCGCGCATTTTCGGCGTCGAGCCGGCCGAGGTGACCCCGGCCATGCGCAGCAAGGTGAAGGCCATGTCGTACGGCCTCGCCTACGGGCTGAGCGCGTTCGGGCTGTCGAAGCAGTTGCGCATCGACAATGCCGAGGCGAAGCAGCTCATGACCGACTATTTCGCCCGGTTCGGCGCGGTGCGGGATTACCTGCGCAGCGTTGTCGAGCAGGCGAGGGAAGACGGCTACACCGAGACGATTTTCGGCCGCCGCCGCCCGTTCGGCGACCTCAAGTCGTCCAACCGGGTGCTGCGCGAGAACGCGGAGCGTCAGGCACTCAACGCGCCCATCCAGGGGTCGGCGGCCGACATCATGAAGCGCGCGATGCTCGGAGTGGCGAACGACATGAGCGAGAAGAGCCTCTCGTCGCGCATGTTGCTGCAGGTGCACGACGAGCTCGTGTTCGAGGTCGCCGAGGGCGAGCTCGACGTTCTCACCGCCATCGTGACCGACCGGATGAGCCACGCCGCCGAGCTCAAGGTGCCCCTCGACGTGCAGGTGGGCACCGGCAAGAACTGGGACGCGGCCGCGCACTGACCGGGCGGACGCGCCGACAATCGACTGGGGACTGAAGTGGCAAGGAAAAGGGCGCCGGAGCTCACGACGCTCCTCTCCGACGGGTCGATTCGGCTGGACGAGACGGCGACGGATCGGGACGACGCCATTCGTCAGGTGGGGGCGACTCTCTTCGAGGCCGGGGCAGTAGATGAGGCGTACATCGAGGCGATGATCGATCGCGAGAATTCGGTGTCGACCTATGTGGGGGAGGGTATCTCGATTCCGCACGCCACGTTCTCCGGCAACGATTCTGTGGCGCGCGACGCGATCGTTATTCTCCGCTTTCCGCAGGGCGTCGACTGGGACGGCAACGACGTGCGGGTGTGCGTCGGCATCGCCGCCCGGGGCAGTGGTCACATCGCGTTGCTGTCGCAGCTAGCCACGGTGCTCCTCGCGCGAGACAATGCAGCAAGGCTTAGAGCGGCAACGTCCCAACGTCAGGTGCTCGAGTTGCTCGAGCCCGAGGGCACACCGTAGAGCGCCCGCAGAACCCGGAAACCTCGTAGGGAGTCAGAAATGCCAGAACGCACCGTCACCGTTGCCTCGCGCATCGGCTTGCACGCACGACCGGCGGCCCTGTTCAGCCAAGCCGCGGCGCATGCAGGAGTGCCGGTCACAATCAGCAATTCGGCTGGCAAGAGCGTGAATGCCGCGAGCATTCTGGGAGTGTTGTCGCTCGGGGTCGACCACGGCGAGCAGGTGACGATTGGCGCGGACGGCGAGGGGGCTGAGGCAGCGCTCGACGCTCTCGCCGACCTCCTCGAGACCGATCTCGATAAGGAATAGCCACCGACTCACCGCGAGCAACGGTTCCCTGGGGTGCTCGCCGCGCTGCCATAGGCTCGTTTCATGACTGATTCAGCCGAGACCCACAAGGTCCGAACTGCCACTCCCATCGACGCCATCGCCGAACGGTGGGTCGACACCGAACTCGATCTCTATCCCGAGTACCGCGTGTACCTCGGCCGCGAAGGCCGAGAGGGCGAATACGCGGACTACTCGCCAGCCGGCGCGGAGCGGGCCATTGTCGAGGTGAAGAAGACCCTTCGGGAGATCGACGCCGCAACGCCAGCGGACGCCGTCGATGAGGTGACGAAGATGGACCTCGCGCGGGAGCTGCAACTCACGATCGACAAGCACGAGGCCGGTTTCGACCAGCGCGACCTCAACGTGATCGCCTCGCCGGCGCAGGGGCTTCGCGAGATCTTCGACCTCGTGCCCACCGAATCCGTCGAGGACTGGGGCAACATTGCCAAGCGGATGCGCAACCTGCCTGCGGCCATGGACGGCTACATCGAGACCCTGCGTTCCGGAATCGCTACGGGCAACGTCCCCGCCATCCGCCAGGTCACCGAGATCATCGCCCAGGCGTCGAAACAGGTTGCCGGCACCGGATTCTTCTTCCAACTGGCCGAAAACGCGAAGGCGGGCGGCGCCGAGCTTCCGCGGTCGCTCGCGAACGACCTCGCCGCCGGCGCGAAGGAGTCCGCGGCCGCCTACGGAACCCTCGTCGACTTCCTCCGCGACGAGCTCGCCGCCCACGCGCCGCAGCGCGATGCCGTCGGCCGCGAGATCTACGCCCTCGCCTCGAGGGACTTCCTCGGCGCCACGGTAGACCTCGACGAAACCTACGAGTGGGGCATCGAAGAGCTCGCGCGCATGGTCGAGGAGCAGGAGTCCATCGCCAGGGAGATCAAGCCCGGCGCGACCGTGGCACAGGCGATCGAGTTTCTCGACTCCGACCAGAGCCGCAAGCTGCACGGCACGGATGCCCTGCAGAAGTGGATGCAGGAGACGAGTGACCGCGCCGTCGAGGAGCTGTCGCGCACCCACTTCGACATCCCGGAGGAGGTCAAGCGGCTCGAATGCATGATCGCGCCCACCCAGGAGGGCGGCATCTACTACACGGGACCGACGGACGACTTCTCGCGCGCCGGCCGCATGTGGTGGAGCGTGCCGGAGGGCGTCACCGAGTTCGACACCTGGCGTGAACTCACGACTGTGTACCACGAGGGCGTTCCCGGCCACCACCTGCAGATCGGCCAGGCTACGTACAACAAGGCGCTGCTCAACACGTGGCGCCGCAACGCGGGCACGTCGGGCCACGCCGAGGGGTGGGCGCTCTACGCCGAGCGCCTCATGGAGCAGCTCGGCTACCTCGACGACCCCGCCGATCGGCTCGGCATGCTCGACGGGCAGCGCATGCGTGCCGCCCGCGTCGTGCTCGACATCGGCGTGCACCTCGGGAAGACCCTCCCGGACGGGTCCGGCCCGTGGACCGGTGAATACGCGTTCGAGTTTCTCGGTAACAACGTCAACATGAGCGAACAGTTCGTGCGCTTCGAGGTGAACCGCTACCTCGGCTGGCCTGGCCAAGCGCCGTCATACAAAATCGGGCAACGCATATGGGAGCAGCTGCGAGACGAGTATGCCCGTCGCGAGGGAGCCGACTTCGACATCCGCGCGTTTCACAAGAAGGCGCTCGACATCGGGGGTGTCGGCCTCGACACCCTCAAGGCGGCACTGCTGGAGTAACGTGCCGGCAACTCACGGCGACGGCAACGCGACGTGCCGTTCAGCGTGGTCAACCGGCCGATCATCGACACCTCGGGGCACGCTGCCGTCGCGGCCGAGCGCACCTTCCGGCTCAACGGCGGCGAGCGAACGATGGTCGACGCAATCACGGCGCACCCGACGGGCCTCATCGACTTTCTCGGTGCGGCCCGCCGGTACGCGGCGTCGTTCGAGGCTGTCATGTCGCGGGGTGGACTCGAGCTCAGGTCGACGCGGCTCGCTGTGCGCTTCGGACGGTGGCACGTCGCCGTGCCGCGGCAATCAGCCCACGGGTGAGCCTTCTCGAGCGGTTCGACGACGCGTCCGGTCGGCAGCACGTGAGCGTGACTCTCGATGCGCCCCTGATCGGTAGGCTCTACGAGTATTCCGGGTCGTTCACCTACGAGATTCGGGCGGGG
>DMKW01000014.1:6712-6963 GCA_003454135.1 Microbacteriaceae bacterium | reverse complement strand
GGTCGTAAGTCGCTCGCGCGGGTGTTCGTACGGGCGCGCGAGCGACTTACGACCGCGCGACAGGATGATCGAGCGACTTACGACCGCGCGACGCGGCGGAAGCGGAAGGGGAGGGAAGTGGGAGGCTCAGCGCGCCAGGGCGTACTGGATGTCGACCGAGTGGTCGACGAAGCCGAGCGGTCGGTATAACCGCAGCGCCGGCACGTTGTCGGCCTCCACATAGAGGGCGGCGGAACGGATGCCCCGCTCCG
>DMKW01000014.1:1639-6507 GCA_003454135.1 Microbacteriaceae bacterium | reverse complement strand
ATCTCCCCCTCGATCTTGAGCCAGCAGTAGCCGATCATCGCGCGGTTCTCGCGCAGCAGGAGAAAATCGTGGGCGTCGAACCATGGTGCGCGTTCCAGCTCGTCGAGGTCCACTTGGTTCACCCGCCCCTGCTCCGGATGGCTCTCGAACGCCCTGGCGTTGAGCCGCAGCCACTCGGCGTCGTCGACGCCGGGGCGGAACGCGTCGACGGGCTCTGCGTGATGCGGAGCCACGACCGGGGCACGCAACTGCAGCAGCTCACGCACCGGCTTGAAGCCGTGGCTGCGCGCGAGAGCCCTCGCCGCCGGGTGGTCGCCATGCGCCCAGATGCGCAGTTCGCCGGCAGTCGCGGCCACGATGGCCTCGAGCACAATCGTCCCGTTGCCCTGGCCGCGGGCGTCCGGCAGCACCGCGAGCTCCGCCTCGGCGGGCGCGACGATCGCGGCCGCGACCTCGTCAAGCACGAGCAGTTCGCGTTTTCCCGTCTTCAGATCGACGAGCGACTGGTCGGAAAACGGCGGCTGGCCATCCAGCCAGGTCGACTGCTCGATCAGCGTCCGGAGAAAACTGTCGGCCGATGCCGGCTCGACGCGCTCAGGACGAGACGGACTGGGCAAGGCGCTCGGCGTCGTCGTCGTACACGTTGAAGCGGTAGCCGACGTTGCGCACCGTGCCGATGAGCGATTCGAGGTCGCCGAGCTTCGCCCGCAGGCGCCGCACGTGCACGTCGACCGTGCGGGTGCCGCCGAAGTAGTCGTAACCCCACACCTCGCTCAACAGCTGCTCGCGCGTGAAGACACGGGACGGGTGGGTCGCGAGGAAGCGCAGGAGCTCGAACTCCTTGAAGGTGAGGTCGAGCGGCCGGCCGTGCACCTTTGCGGAATAGCTCGCCTCGTCGATTACCACGCCCGAGGCGTGGATCTTGTTGCTCGTCTTGTCGAGAGCCTGGCGTCCGACGACGAGACGGATGCGGGCATCCACCTCGGCCGGACCGGCCGTTTCGAGGATCACGTCGTCGATTCCCCAGTCCGCGCTCACCGCCGTGAGGCCGCCCTCGGTCAGGATGAGCATGAGCGGAACGTTCACGCCGGTGGTGTTGAGAATCTTGCAGAGGGACTTCGCGCTCGCCAGATCCTGGCGGGCGTCGACGAGAATGAGGTCGCAACTCGGCGCGGTGATGAGCGAGGCGGGCTCCGCCGGAATCTGCCGCGTGCGGTGGCTGAGCAGCCCGAGGGCCGGTAAGACGTCGCTGTTGACGGCAGAAGTAAGGATCAACAGCTGAGCCAAAGGGTCCTCCAAGTGCCAAGACCACAGTCTAAAGGCACTTTCAGTCTCTCCCTCGCGCGGTAAGGCAAGATTGGCTCGTGACAATCGATCAGCCGGGCATGGCCCTCGCGCTTCGGAGCGTGATCCCCGTGTGGGTTCTCGTGGCGATCGGCGCCGTGCTCGTGGGGTTTCTCACGCCGCCGGCCGAATACGGAACGTGGATTCCCATTGTGCTGGCGGGAGGCACCCTCGCCACGTTTTGCGCTCAGCTCGCCACCGAAGAGAAGGTTGGATTCGTCAACCGGGTGATGGCGAGCCTCGGCGGATCGGTCGTGATTCTCGGTCTGGCCTCCGCGATCCTCGGCCTCATCGCGCTCTCAACGAATTAGGCGCGGGCGCGACATAGGATTGACCCATGTATCTCCCGTTGGAACTGTTCTTCATCGGACTGCTCGTGCTGGCCACCCTCGCCATCGGGTATGTGTCGGTCGTTGTGCTGTACAACCTCTTTCGGGGCCAGCGCTGAGCTGCCCGGCTTTCGTGACGGTGCTCGCTCATGATTGAACTCGACGCCAACCTTCCAGCCGAGCTCGTGCCCCTCTCCTGGCTCATCGGGGTGTGGGAGGGCACGGGGGTCGTCAACTACGTCGTCGGCGAGGAGACCCGCAACTACGAGTTCGGGCATCGCCTGAGTTTCAGCCACGATGGACTGCCGCACCTCAACTACACCTCGTACACGTGGCTGCTCGACGACAACCTCACCCCGCTGGCCACCGAGACCGGTTACTGGCGGCTGAGCCGGGCGGCGACGGAGGGCGATCCGGGTCCTGGGCTCCTTCCGGGCGTGGGCATCCAGCCGTTTACGACCGCGCGCTCTGTCGAAACTTTGCGCAACGCCACGGGCGGCTTCGACATCGAGGTGTCGATCCTGCACCCGGGCGGGGTGAGCGAGCTCTACGTCGGCCAGGTGAAGGGCCCGCGCATCGACCTGGTGACGGATGCCGTGCTCAGGTCGGTCACGTCGAAGGAGCACAGCGCGTCGACGCGCATCTACGGACTCGTCGACAACCACCTGCTCTGGGCCTGGGACATCGCGGCCCTCGGCCAAGAGCTCGCGACCCACGCATCCGGAAGGCTCGCCCGTGTCGAATAGTCCATTTCTCGATCTCCCAGGCGCAATCGACGGCACCGGCAGGGATGCCGGCGTGCCGGCGCACTACGGCAATCCGATGGGGGAGCAGCGCGCGCTCGCCGACGGTGACGCCGTCGTCGACCTGTCGCATCGCGCCGTGCTCTCCATCACGGGCGCCGACCGCCTCTCCTGGATCGATTCGCTCACGAGCCAGAGCGTTGCGCGCCTCGCGCCCGGGGAATCGAGCGAGACTCTCCTGCTCGATCCGACCGGCCGGCTCGAATACGCCGTGCGCCTGCTCGACGACGGAGTCGCGCTGTGGCTCCTGCTCGAGCGCGATGAGGCGCCCGGACTGCTCGCCTGGCTCGACCGGATGCGCTTCATGCTCCGCGTGGAACTCGCGGACCGCACGGCCGATTTCGCCACCATCGGCAGTCTCGGAGCACCGACGATCGATGCGGCGAGCCCCAACGGGGTCCCGCTTGTCTGGCACGACCCGTGGACGGCGGTGACGCCGGGCGGTCACCAGTACGCGGTCATCGACCATCATCCCGGAGCGGGCTGGACCTACAGCGAGATCCTCGTGCCGCGCGCATCGCTCGGCGAGGTCGCCGCGCTGCCGGCCGCCGGCCTGCTCGCACTCGAGGCGCTGCGCATCGCCGCCTGGCGACCGCGTTTCGCGACCGAGGCCGACGAGAAGTCCATTCCGCACGAGCTCGACTGGCTTCGCTCCGCCGTGCACCTCAGCAAGGGCTGCTATCGCGGCCAGGAGACCGTCGCCAAGGTGCACAACCTCGGGCATCCGCCGCGTCGCCTCGTGATGCTGCACCTCGACGGCTCGGAATCGGTGCTGCCGGATCCCGGGGACGAGGTCGTCGACGGGGAGAAGGTGGTCGGCTCGATCACGTCTTCCGCGCGGCACTTCGAGCTCGGGCCCATCGCGCTCGCCGTGGTGAAGCGCACGACGAATCCGCTCGCGACTCTCGCGGTGCGCGCCGGTGACACCCTCGTGGCGGCAGCGCAGGAGATCGTCGTTCCCCCCGAGGCGGGCGCCGCTGCCAACGTTCCCCGTCTTCCGCGGCTTGGCGCGGTCAAGCGCTAGCGGAGTGAACGTGCGGCGCTCCGGGCTGATGCGCGGTCTCGAGCCTCGCCGATCCGTTCGTCGGCTCGTCGAGTCGATCGTGCCGGCGTTCCAGATCGTCATCGCCGGATCGGTTGCCTACGCGATCGCCCACTACCTCCTCGGGCACGCTGTGCCGCTCCTCGCCGTGACGGTGACCATCTCGAGCCTCGGCTTCGCGAGGGACGCGCGGCCACTGCGAGTGCTCGAATCGGCCGTGGGGATCGTCATCGGCATCGCCCTGAGCGAGCTTCTGCTGCTCCTGGTCGGTCACGGACTGTGGCAGATCGCCCTCGTGCTTCTCGTGACCCTGCTTGTGGCGCGCCTGCTGTCGTCGAGCAACGCGTTCGCCGTCGCGGCCGGAGTGCAATCGATGCTCGTCATGCTCCTGCCCGTGCCCGCCGGAGGCCCGTTCGTGCGCAGCGTCGACGGTCTCATCGGCGGCGCCGTGGCGCTCATCGTGACGGCGCTGCTGCCCCGGGATCCCCGACGCATGGCGAAGCACGACGCCGCGCGACTCTTCGCCACGATCACGGAGTCGCTCTCCTCCCTCGTGACGGCGCTCGACCACGCGGACGAACCGGCGGCGGAGCACGCGCTCGAACGCCTCAGGGGCACCCAGCCGATCATCGACGAGTGGCGGGCATCCCTCGACTCGGCCGCGTCGATCTCGCGAATCTCCCCGTTCCTCCGTCGGCACGGTCCAGAACTCGACGCCCAGCGGCGCGTGCTCGTCGGCATGGACCTCGCGACGAGAAACCTCAGGGTGATCAGTCGGCGCATCGACTTCCTCGTGCGGGACGGGGTGCGACGCCCGGTCATGGCGTCTCTCATCACGTCGCTCTCGACGTCGGTGAACCTGCTCGGCCAGAGCCTCGACGACCCGCTGCTCGCCGACACCGTGCGAGTCGGCCTCGTCGCGGTGGCCGAGCGTCTTCGGCCCGATCTCGTGGCCAGGGGCGCGCCGGTCACGGAGTCAGTGGTCGTGCTGATGCTGCGACCACTCCTCGTCGACCTGCTCACGGCGGCCGACATGCCGGAAGCGAAGGCGCGCGCGATCCTCCCCGAGGTGTGACCCGCGGCCAACCGTGCGCCCGCCCGTCGTCGGCGCGCCCGTGCGGGCACGCGCACGGACGACGAAACCGCGCACCGTCGCGCTCTCAGCTCCAGACGAACCCGTCGGGGGCGACGGCATCCCACGCGATCGTGAGTTCGCCGAGCTTCCAGCGCGAGCGGTTGCCGAGCACCGGCCAGCCGTCGGAGGCGAGTCCCACCGCCGTCGCGATCCATCGCTGCGACGGCCCATAGACCGAGAGCCCGGCGTTGAACCGCCAGTGCCGGTCGAGGTCG
>DMKW01000014.1:0-1490 GCA_003454135.1 Microbacteriaceae bacterium | reverse complement strand
TTTTCGAGGTCGGCGAGGCGCAGGCTGATCGTGAGCGAACGGGGACCGTCTGCCGCGACATCCACCCAGCTGGCCACGCGGCCCACCTCGTTGCAGGTTCCCTCCACGAGCACGCCGCCGGGCTCGAGGCGCGAGACCATGCGGTGCCAGGCGTCGGGCACTGCCGACTCGTCGTACTGGCGAAGCACATTGAGGGCGCGGATGACCGTGGCCTGTCGATCTCCGGGCAGGGGCACCTCGAATCCGCCGAGGCGAAAACTCACGCCCGGACGCGCGGACGCCGACGCAAGCTTCACCCGCGCCGGGTCGATTTCGATTCCGATCACCTCGACCTCGGAGCGTACCCGACCGAGCCGCTGGTGCAGCTCGAGCGTCGTCGTGGCCGAGGCGCCGTAGCCCAGATCGACGACGAGTGGCGACGGCGCGCGCCGAAACGCCGGCAGCTGGGCGATCCACCGGTCAACGCGTCGCAGGCGATTGGTGCCTGTGGTACCGCGGGTAATCGAGCCGATGGGCATGCCCCCAAAGTATCCCAGCGGCGGCGGCCCGACCCGCTTCGGCTGCGCACAACTCCGGCTGTTTTCGCCGCCGAACGGGACGGCACCGGGAATCGCCGCGATCTCTCGACACCCTCCGGCGCATCCAGCATGAGTTGTGCGCAGGCCGAACGAGCTGACCGGGCCGCGTCGATAGAGTTGGAGCATGACTTTCACGCTTATTCTGCTGCGCCACGGCAACAGCGAATGGAACACCAAGAATCTCTTCACCGGCTGGGTGGATGTCGACCTGAGCGACCAGGGACGCGCCGAAGCGAAACGAGCCGGCGAGCTCATTGCGGAGTCCGGCGTGCTGCCCGACATCCAGTACACGTCCGTTCTCAAGCGCGCCATCCACACCGCGAACATCGCGCTCGACGTGGCCGACCGCGACTGGATCGACGTGAAGCGCAGCTGGCGGCTCAACGAGCGCCACTACGGCGCCCTGCAGGGCAAAGACAAGGCTCAGACGCTTGAGGAGTATGGCCAGGAGCAGTTCATGACCTGGCGCCGCTCGTTCGACGTGCCGCCGCCGCTCCTCGACGACGAGAGCGAATTCTCGCAGGCGCACGACCCGCGCTACGCGGGACTCGGTGCCGACCTTCCGCGCACCGAATCGCTCAAGCTCGTGATCGACCGGATGCTGCCCTACTGGGAGTCGGACATCAAGCCGGATCTCGCCACGGGCAAGACCGTGCTCGTGACGGCCCACGGCAACTCGCTCCGCGCGCTCGTGAAGCACCTCGACGGCATCTCGGATGCGGACATCGCCGAGCTCAACATCCCCACTGGCATCCCGCTCGTTTACGAGCTCGGCGATGACTTCATGCCGTCGAAGCCCGGCGCGTACCTCGACCCCGAGGCCGCCGCCGCCGGAGCCGCCGCCGTCGCCGCGCAGGGCAAGAAGTAGCGCGAGCGCGGCCCGACCCCCGGCGGCACACCGCTCGCGCGGTC
>DMKW01000047.1:2667-3423 GCA_003454135.1 Microbacteriaceae bacterium | reverse complement strand
GCCTCGCCCTCGAGGTTGGGGTCGGTCGCGATGATGACCTCGGTGACGGTGCCGTCTGCCAGTCGTTGCATGAGTTGGCGGATGCGGAGGTCGTCCGGTCCGATGCCGTCGATGGGGCTGATCGCCCCGCCGAGCACGTGGTAGAGGCCCTTGAATTCGCGCGTGCGCTCGATGGCCACGACATCCTTCGCCTCCTCCACGACGCAGATGGTCGCAGCGGAGCGGCGGGGATCACGGCAGATGTTGCACAATTCCTGCTCGGTGACGTTGCCGCAGATGTCGCAGAAGCGCACCTTCTCCTTGACAGTCATGAGCACCTCGGCGAGGTGGGTGACGTCGAAGGTCTCCGTCTGCAGAATGTGGAAGGCGATGCGTTGCGCCGACTTCGGACCGATCCCCGGCAGGCGGCCGAGCTCGTCGATCAGTTCCTGGACGATGCCGTCGTACACGCTAGAAGTCCCTCGGCTGAGGAGCCACGCGGGGAGTGACCGGCTGCTCTTCGATGAAGCTCGCCCCGAGAATCTCGCGCACCACGGACTCCCCGTAGCGCTGCTTGCCATCCGCGGTCGCGACCGCGGGCCTCTTCTTCGGCGGTTCCGGAGCGACCTCGGCGGCGGGTTCCTTCTTCGGGACAGGCGCGGCGGCGGGCTTCTCGGCGCGCTGGGGTTTCGTCTCGGGCTCCGAGTCGGTGACGACGGCCGTCGCCCACGTCGTGCCGGACGCCGATTCCGGCTCGATCTCGGGCTCGGTGGGCTC
>DMKW01000047.1:1855-2589 GCA_003454135.1 Microbacteriaceae bacterium | reverse complement strand
AAGATCGCCTGCTTGAGGTGGTCGGCGATTCCCTCGCCCGGCGCCGTGCGCTGCTTGAGCGCATCGACATCGTTTTGGCTCGGGAACGACAGCACGAGCACACCGTCGGGTCGCAGCTCGAGCGGCTTGGCCGTGTACACGACCATCCACGCGGTGAGCTTGGCCTTCTGCACAACCTCGAGGATCTCGGGCCAGGCATCCTTCACGTGCGGGAGGGTGACCGGCGCGGCAACCGGTGCTTCGTCGGGGGCCTCGACAGGCTCCTGGCCGACGGGCGGCTGGGCCGCGGGCTCGACGATCGGCGTGTCTTCGACCTGCTTGGCGGCGACGGGCGCTTCGACGGCCTCGGCGAGCGGCGGCTTCGCGGCCGGCGGCTCAGGGGCGGGCTTCTCGGCGGCCGGCTTCTCGGCTGGCGGCTTCTCGGCGGCCGGAGCTTCGGCGACGGGCCTTTCGGCGACGGGAGGCTGGACGGCCGGCGGACGAACGACGGACGGCTGGGCAGCCGGCGGCGTCGCAAGGCTCCGGCGCGGCTCGGCCGGTGACGCATCCGCCTGCTGCACCCCGATGCGACGTTCGAGGCGCTCGACCCGCGCCAAGGCTCCGCGTTCGGTGTCGTCGCTCGACGGGATGAGCACCCGAGCGATCATGAGTTCGAGGTGCAGCCGAGGCGAGGTCGCGCCCGTCATCTCGGTGAGCGCGGCATTGGCGACATCCGCGGCCCGGCTGAGTTCTGC
>DMKW01000047.1:686-1796 GCA_003454135.1 Microbacteriaceae bacterium | reverse complement strand
GCCGGAGAACGCGCTCACGACGATGAGGTCGCGCAGCCGCTCCAGGAGGTCTTCGACGAAGCGGCGCGGGTCTTGCCCGGTCTGGATCACGCGGTCGACGGCGGCGAACGCGGCAGCGGCATCCCGAGCACCGAGCGCGTCGACGACCTCGGAGAGCAGCGCGCCGTGCGTGTAGCCGAGCAGGGCGACCGCGCGCTCGTAGAGCACGGACGAGCCCTCCGAACCGGCGATGAGCTGGTCGAGCAGGGACAGCGTGTCGCGAACCGAACCGCCGCCCGCCCGCACGACGAGCGGCAGCACGCCGGGTTCGACATCCACCTTCTCGCTGTCGGAAAGCTGCTGAACGTACTCGAGCATTTGCGCCGGCGGCACGAGACGGAACGGGTAATGGTGGGTGCGCGAACGAATCGTGCCGATGACCTTCTCGGGCTCGGTCGTGGCGAAGATGAACTTGACGTGCTCCGGCGGCTCTTCCACGATCTTGAGCAGCGCGTTGAAGCCCTGGGGCGTCACCATGTGCGCCTCGTCGAGGATGAAGATCTTGTAGCGATCGCGCGCCGGGGCGAATACGGCGCGCTCGCGCAGGTCACGCGCGTCGTCAACGCCGTTGTGGCTCGCGGCGTCGATCTCCACGACATCCATCGAGCCCCCGCCGTCTCGACTGAGCTCGACACAACTGGGGCAGACACCGCACGGTGTGTCGGTCGGGCCATCGACGCAATTGAGGCAGCGGGCGAGGATGCGGGCCGATGTGGTCTTGCCGCAGCCGCGCGGGCCGCTGAAGAGATAGGCGTGATTCACGCGGTCGTTTCGCAGCGCCGTGCGCAGCGGATCGGTCACCTGGGACTGGCCGATGAGTTCGGCGAACGTTTCAGGCCGATACCGGCGATACAGGGCTGTGACCACTGACCAAGACTACCGGGAGCCACCGACCCGCCCGTCGAGATCTGCCGAGGCAGCCTGCGCCAGCGGCGAACATCCGCCGGCACCCGTCGCCATCCGCGTTTCTCCGGAGGATCGGCTCCAATTCGGCCATCGCGCAGCGGAATTACGGGCCGAGTTGCACCGCAGCGACCGAAACCTCCGGAGAAACGCGTGTCGGGAAACGCG
>DMKW01000047.1:0-532 GCA_003454135.1 Microbacteriaceae bacterium | reverse complement strand
TCGGGAAACGCGTGTCGGGCGGCCATCGGGCGAGACTTCGATCCCGGATGCTCTCGCTTCGCTCGGATAGCTACCGGTCGGCCACGCCCGGGCCGCAGAATGTTCCCATGACGATCACCTATTCCTGGCGCGGCGAGTTCGAGAAGGGCGAAGTGAATGCCCTCCACGCCGAAGGCTTCGATCATCGGCTTGTCGACGACGACATCCATGCGATCCTGCACCGGCACAGCCTTGGCTGGGTAATCGCTCGCGACGCTGATGAACTTGTCGGCTTCGTGAATGTCGCGTGGGACGGGCTCGTGCATGCGTTCATCCTCGACACGCTCGTCGCCGAGCGGGCACGGCATCACGGCATCGGCACGCAGCTGATCGTCGAGGCGACCGACGGGGCTCGGTCGGCGGGGTGCGAATGGCTGCACGTCGACTTCGACCACGACCTCGAGGGCTTCTATGTGGAGGCCTGCGGGTTTAGGCCGACGAGGGCCGGCCTCATCAAGCTGCGCTGAGAACTCGCTCTAGCCCTCCCATTCCG
>DMKW01000234.1:6578-7828 GCA_003454135.1 Microbacteriaceae bacterium | reverse complement strand
AAGAGACAGGCACCGCATCGAGCTTGACTTGGGTGAGCGCGATACGGCAACCGTGACGGTAGAACTAGACACACGCGCTGACAAGGAGAAACCGGATGAGTGACCTCACATCCCACGGGCCGCTCGCTCCCGCGAGACGAGCCATGGTGCTCGCGGCACTGCAACGCGACGGAATCGTCCGGATCTCCCAACTCGACCAAGAACTTGGCGTGACCGCTGTGACCTTGCGTCGCGACCTTGCCCACATGGAAGATGAGGGGCTGTTGGTGCGTGTCCACGGCGGCGCGGTGCCCGTTGACGCAAGTGCCCGGCCCGCCCCCTCCGCGCCCACCGACCAGCCCACGACTGAGGGCACTCTTGCAGTGCTCGTGCCCTCGCTGAACTACTACTGGCCCGGCGTTATCCGGGGCATGGAGACCGAGGCCCGCCGCCACGGAATGCGCCTCCTGTTGCGCGGCGCCTCCTACGAGCTGCAAGACGAACGGCCTGTACTCGAACTGCTGGTTCGTGACGAGAACTTGCAGGGCCTTATCGTCGCGCCCAACACCGACACCGCGCACGCCCAGGACGTCATCCAGTGGTTGGCGCACTGCGGGACGCCGAGTCTGCTGGTGGAGCGCGATGCCGTAGTACTTCCGGGCCATGACCCCGTTGAGGGGGTTCGCACCGACCACGCGTTCGGAGCTTCGCTCGCCGCGCGTCACCTCGCGTCGCTTGGCCACCGAAAGGTCGGGCTGATCCTCTCTCGGTTCTCGCCTACATCTCGAAAGATAGCGGAGGGGTGGCGCCGCGTGACCGCCGAGCTCGGGTTGGAGACCCCCGGCGGCCTCAACACACTGCTCCCCGACCGTGGGAGCCCCGATTTCTCAGACGCGGTGAATGCGGCGCTCGACATCGCCCTGCGCGCCGGCGTCACGGGACTTCTGGTTCACTCCGACCCGGAGGCGATGGCTTTCATCGACCTCGCGCTGAATCGAGGCATCTCGGTTCCCGGTGACCTTTCGGTGGTCGCATACGACGATGAGGTCGCGCAGCTTTTCACTCCTGCCCTCACGGCCGTGAGCCCGCCGCGGCGAGCCGTAGGCGAGGCAGCGGTCGACCTGCTCATGAAACGCATCGCCGATCCGGAGCGCCCAGTGCACCGCATCATGCTCAGCCCACGGCTCGAGGTGCGCGCCTCTACCGCCGAGTTCCCGCAGAAGATCGGAGAGTGACCATGGACCGCTTGTGGGGGTGGCTTGTGAATTCGT
>DMKW01000234.1:0-6346 GCA_003454135.1 Microbacteriaceae bacterium | reverse complement strand
CGATCGCGGCGGTGAGCAGGTTAAGCCCTGAGGCGCGGTAGCGCTGTTGTTCGAAGGATCGGTCCCGGATTTCGCCGAGCCGGTTGAAGAACACGGCCTGGGCAAGAGTGTTTCGGGCTTCGCCTTGTTCAGGCCTGCGGTGACGGTGCGGCGTAATTCGGGGTCCTGCAGCCAGTCGAGGAGGAAGAGGGTCCGTTCGATACGGCCGAGTTCTCGTAGTGCGGTGGCGAGGCCGTTCTGGCGGGGGTAGGCGCCGAGTTTTCGCATCATCAGCGACGCGGTGACGGTCCCGGTTTTGATCGATGCCGCGAGGCGGAGGATCTCGTCCCAGTGCTGGGTGATCGTGGCGGTGTTGATCGGGCCCCCGATCAGAGGTGACAGGGTGGTGAGGCCGTGGGCGCGGGTGGGCGTATAGAGACGGGTCTCACCGACGTTACGGATGCGGGGCGCGAAGCGGTAGCCGAGGAGCTGCATGAGCGCGAAGAGATGATCGGTGAAACCGGCGGTATCGGTGTAGTGCTCCCGAATTTCCAGTTCGCTTTCGTGGTACAGCAGACCGTCGAGGACCCAGGTCGCGTCGCGGTCACCGACGTTCACGAGGCGGCTGTGGAAGGGCGAGTATTGGTCGCTGATGTGGGTGTAGACGAGCCGGCCGGGGTCGTTGCCGTATTTCGGGTTCACGTGTCCGGTGGATTCTGCTCGGCCGCTGGCGCGGAAGCGTTGCCCGTCGGACGATGATGATGTGCCATCGCCCCAGTGGACAGCGAAAGGGTGCCGGTGCTGGGTGTTGACGATCTCGGCGAGGGCGGCGCTGTATGTTTCTTCACGGATGTGTGCGGCCTGGTGTCGGTCGAGTTTGGCGTAGCTGACACCGGGGCATGCTTCGGACATTTTCGTCAGGCCGAGGTTGATGCCGTCGGCGAGGATCGCGGTGAGTAGCAGCTGCTGGTCTTTGGATGGCTGGCCGGTTTTGAGGTTGGTGAAGTGCCGACTGAACCCGGTCCACGCGTCTACTTCCATCAGCAGATCGGTGATCCGGATTCGCGGGAACATGCCGCTGGCCGCGTCGATCAGCGGTTGCGCTTGGATCGGCACGATCGTCTCCAACGGCGTGATTTTCAAACCTGCGGCAGTGACAGCAACGCCGGGCAGCTTGCCGTCAGTGGCGAGCCGTTCGACTTCAGCCAGGCGTTCGGTGAGGAGTTCGAGCCTGGCGTTCAGGTAGGCGGGGTTCCCGTCAGTTGTCACGATCGGCAGCTTCTGCGCACTTTTCAGGCTGCTGTAGTCCTGGGGGTGAAGGAGGTATTCGTCGAAGTCACGAAATTGTCGTGACCCGCGTACCCACAGATCTCCGGAGCGGAGCGCGTTGCGGAGCTCTGTCAGGACACAGAATTCGTAGAACCCGCGATCGATGCCTGTGTCGGTGAAGACCAGGGGTTTCCAGCGGGACCGGACGAATGATCTCGGTGCGGTGTCTGGAATCTTCCGTACTCCGGTTGCGTTCAGTTGCCGGAGGATATCGACAGCTGCGAGCAGGTCGGCTGCTGCCGGTGCGGCGTGCAGGTCAAGGACCGCGAGGAACGCTGGCGAGTAGCGGCGCACGGTGGTGAACTGGGCGCTGACCAGCGCGAGCGAATCCGCGGCCGCGGGCTGGGCGAGTTCCTTCGCAGCTGCGGTGCTTTCGGCCAGGGTGTCCCATCCGATCACCTTTTCGATGACCGAGAATGCTTCCTCTCCGGTCTCGTGGGCCTTCAGCAGCGCTTCGCCTAGCTGCGAATAGGTTCGCATGAGTGCGGTGACGCTTGTGCGTGAGGCGAGCGTGGAGGCGTCGTGCCGGTTTTTCGCTGCCCGCAGCAGGCGGCCGATGATCCGGTCGTGCAGGTCGATGATCTCATCGGTGACGGTGGCCATCCCCTCGACTGCCATCGCGAACAGCGTCGCGTAGCGGCGGCGGGGTTCGAACTTTGCTAGATCGGCGCTCGTCATCGACGCGCCCTCACGAGCAAGCTTCAGCAGCCGGTTCCGGTGAACGAGCCGCGCGGCCGGCCAGGGCAGATCCAGTGCACGCCACGCAGTGAGACGTTCGACGTGCTCGAGCATGGAACGCGCGTTGGGCCGGGCTGGCGCCTGCCGCAGCCAACCGATTTGTGTCAGCGCACTGTCCGGACGCCGGTTCAGCAGCCCGTCCAGCCGTGCCCGATGTTCGTCATCCAGAGGCCCGTTGAGGGTGCCATGGACATGACGGGTCGCCCGGGTGAGGCCTTCCGCGCACGCCTTCTCGATCACCTCGATGGCCGGCAGCGCGACCGCGTTGCGCCGAAGTGACGCGATCGCCGTCTCGACGAGGACTCGTCCCCGGTCGGTCTGTCGCGCGACGGATTCGATCTCCTGCACGACGTTCCGGAAATCCCCCATCCCGAACGCCGTCAGCCCGAGGTAGGCGCGGGCATCGCGTGCGTGTTCCTGCCGGGTCTCCTCCCGCGTACCGTACTCGCCCCACGCCGCCTGGCGCACCCCGAGATTCGACGCCAACTGCGCGATGAACGCTGCAGGTAGAGCCGTGTCAGCACCCAGGGCGATCCCGAGCCCGCGCAACAGGCACAGATGAACAGCGAAACCCAACCGGTTCCCGTCCCCTCGGCGCTGCCGGATCAGCGACATGTCCGTCTCATCGATCCTGCACAGCGCCGCGATCCCGTCCGGATCCTCGGGCAGACCCAGAATCTGGGCCCGCTCAAGCGGAGTCAGGAGTGCACGCCGCGCCATCGCTAAACCTTGTCTTACTGTGCGGTGAGGTAGCGGTAGATGGTGGGCCGGCTTACCTTGAACTCAGCCGCGATCTGCGCCACCGTATGTGCACGTTTTCCGTCCGGGCCGGTCTCCTCGTACATCTGACGGGCGAGCTTCACCTGCCGGGCCCCTAACTTGGGTTTCTGCCCGCCCGTGCGCCCGCGAGCCCTGGCCGCCGCCAACCCGTCGCGGGTGCGTTCGGCCATCAGCGCATGCTCGAACTCCGCGATCGAACCCAGAATCTGAAAGAACATCGTCCCCAACGCTGTCGACGTATCGATGCCCTGATCCAGAACGACGAGGTCAACACCGTTGCCCTGCAGTCGCTTGGACAGTTCGATCAGGTTCTCCAGCGACCGGCCCAGCCGATCGAGTTTCGTCACCACCAACTGGTCGCCAGCCCGGTTCGCGGACAGTAATGCCTTCTCCAGCCCAGGGCGGGAAGCGAGCTTACCCGACGCCGAATCCACGAACACGACCTCGCACCCTGCCGCCTCGAGCGCGTCCCGCTGCCCCTCAACATGTTGATCCCGCGTCGATACCCGCCCGTAGCCCACCCGCATGCCCAGACCGTATCAGAAACAGGGGAAAGCGCTACACAGGCGCGTACACGGAAACCATTACACCGAGACTAGCGTCACGGCGCGGAGCAAGCCGCGCGTTCGAGAGTGTCTCGCGAACGTTCGTTACCCGACACCACGATTTAGGGGTGCCAAATCCCTGGCGTTGGATTTTGCACGAATTCACAAGTCACGCCGTGTGGCGCGTGCGATCCGGTTTCATGATCGTGATGAAGTCGGTCGACGTGTCCTTCACCATCGCCACGGCGTACGGTTCGAGCAGGGAACTGGGATTCACGGTCGCGAGTGCGGAATGAACGAACGGGTTCGCAGCGACCGAGGTCTGAACTAGCGAGTGCTCATGCTCGTCGTGCTCCTTATTGTCGTGCGTTTGCGGGCGGTCGTGGCGGTGGCGGTTTCTCACGCTGGTACCTAATTCTGTTCGTGGTGGTGGCGGGGTCCCAAAGAATGGTCGGCCTGGAAGATTGCGTCGGCAATAAGCTGACCGCGTGCTCGTTCTGGAGGCGGTAGAAGACGCACGGGCCCTCTTGCCGTGCGGCGATTATGCGCGCGGGTCGCATCTTCGCCAGGTGTTGGGAGACTGCCGCGGGAGACTTATCGACAATCTCGGCGAGGCGATTGACTGTCGGTTCGCCATCTCCGATCGTCACAACCAATCGCACGCTGGACGCATCCGCGATGCATCGAGAACACTTTGGACGGCGAACTCGACGTACGGGCAGTCCGGGTCGCGGCAACAAACGTTACATCTGCTTTCTGCGGGCGTATGCAGATTCTCGCTCAATCGGGGGCGTGCCGGAAACCCAGCGCCTAATTCGCACCCGTCGACCCGCGCTTTCGATACTCATACTCGGGGCGTCCCGGCATCCCGTATCGCGCGGTTTTCTCGAGAAGAGCGGCGCTGACCAGATGCTCTAGGTAACGCCGCGCCGTCACGCGTGAGGTGCCGAGCTTGAGGGCGAGCTGCGTCGCCGATACCGCTTCGCCGTCGGTGGGGATCGACTGAGCGACCCGATCCAGCGTCTCCTGCGTGAGGCCTTTCTCGAGCGGCAGGTGCGTAGGGTTGCGTAGATTCGCCATCGCTCGATCGACGTGCGCCTGGCTCGCGAGCGTCCCGTCGCCGACGAATCCCACGCGAAAGTCGCGATACCTGTGAAGCTTGTCGGCGAACGCTGCGAACGTGAACGGCTTCATCAGATACAGCAGAATTCCCAGCGAGATCGCGTCGCGCACGAGGGCGACGTCTCGTACCGCGGTAACGGCGATGACATCGACGACGACACCCGACGCGCGGATGCGACGACACACTTCAATACCCCGCAGGTCCGGGAGATTCATGTCGAGCAGAATCAGGTCGATCGAGTCGTCGCTGGCGGCATCGCGCAGCGAGGACTGAAGCAGTCGGAGCGCCTCATTTCCGCTGTGCGCGATCCCGGCAACCGCGAAGCCCGTCAGCCGTCGCACGTACTCGGCGTGCGCGGAAGCGTTCAGCACGTCGTCATCGACGACGAGCACCCTGATCGTGTCGGCCGGCATTCTCACGCGCCCTTCTCCACGTCACGGGGCGCGGGCAACGTCACGGTGAACACCGCACCGCCCTCGTTGGCGACCGTGATCGCACCACCGAGGCGTTGAACCGATTGCCGCACGAGAGCGAGCCCGAATCCCCGGCCCATGGACCCGGATTCCTTCGTCGAAAAGCCTTGCTCGAAAGCTAGTCGCGAGTCCGCCACCCCTGGGCCGTTGTCGGCGACTCGAATCCGAAGTTCTCCCGTCGGCGTCCGGTGAACGGTCACCGCGACCGAGCGGCCCGCGGCATCCTCGTGATCGGTCAGACTCGCGGCATCCATCGCATTATCGACCAGGTTGCCGATGATCGTAACGATATCGACGGGGTCGATACCCAGTTCGCCGAGCTCGGCGGGGATGTCGATCTGCAATTGGATGCCGCGCTCTAGCGCATGCGCAGACTTACCCAGGAGGAGGGCGGCCAGGGCGGGTTCGTCGATGGTTCCCGCGAGTTGATCGACGAGCTGCTGTCCGGCGTCGAGCTGGTGGGAAGCGAATTTCAGCGCCCCACGCGGGTGGCCCAGCTCGATTAGCGAGATGATCGTGTGAAGCCGGTTCGCGAACTCGTGCGACTGCGACCGAAGCGCGTCGGAAAGGGTGCGCATGGTCTGAAGTTCGCCGGAAAGACGCCGCAGTTCGGTGTGGTCCCGCAGACTCGCCACTGTGCCCATCGCGCGAGCGGGATACCCCACGATGTTCGAAATGGCCACCTCCTGGTTGATGATGAGGATGCGATCATCCGTCGAGTAGACGGCGTCCGCGACGTGGGCCCCGCTCGCGAGGAGTTCCTTGACGTCGCCCGCGATATCGAGGTCAGCGAGGGGCGTGGGATTCGACGGCCCATCGTGGGTCGGCAGTCCCAGCAATTCGGCAGCGTGGTCGTTGTAGAGCACCACGCGTCGCTCACGGTCGACGAGTACGAGCCCTTCGTGGACCGAGTTGAGCACACCCTCGTAGTAGGCGAACATCCGGCTCATTTCAACGGGACCCCGGCCCCAAGTGACGCGGCGGAGGTACCGGCTGAGGAGCCACGACGCAACTGCTCCCAGCAGCATCGTTGCCGCCCCGGCGAAAATCACCACGGGGAGGCGTGGCCAAAGCGCGGCGTTGATGTTTCGAACCTCGACGCCCGCCGAGACGAGGGCGATGATCGTGCCCGAATCGTCCCTGATCGGCACGACGGCGCGAACCGAGGGACCGAGCGTTCCCGTATACGTCTCCGTGAATGACCGCCCCGCGAGCGCGGGCGCGATCGTTCCGATGAATGGTTTGCCGATTTCCGCCGGATTGGGGTGGGTGTAGCGCGTGCGATCCAGTTTCATGATCGTGATGAAGTCGGTCGACGTGGCCTTCACCGTCGCCACGGCGTACGGTTCGAGCAGGGAACTGGGATTCACGGTCGCGAG
>DMKW01000078.1:3506-3636 GCA_003454135.1 Microbacteriaceae bacterium | reverse complement strand
TTGGCCACGGTCACTCCTCGAGAATGCGGAACTACTGGTCTTCGAGTATCGAGTCGGGCTGGATATCGATCCTCGCGCCCGTCAGCTTCGCCGCGAGACGGGCGTTCTGGCCCTCCTTGCCGATCGCGAG
>DMKW01000078.1:0-3381 GCA_003454135.1 Microbacteriaceae bacterium | reverse complement strand
GAGAGCTGGTAGTCGGGAACGAGCGCGCGCACCGCCTTCGTCGACGCGTCGATCACGTACGACGACGTCACCTTGGCCGGCGAGAGCGCGTTGGCGACGAACGTGGCGAGGTCTTCGTTGTAGTCGACAATGTCGATCTTCTCGTTGTTGAGCTCGGCCGTGACGGCGCGAACCCGCTGCCCCATCTCGCCGATGCACGCGCCCTTCGCGTTGACGCCCGGCTCGTTGGCCTTGACGGCGATCTTGGTTCGGTGGCCCGCCTCACGCGCGAGCGAGACGATCTCCACGACGCCGCTCGCGATCTCCGGCACCTCGAGGGCGAAGAGCTTGCGCACGAGGGACGGGTGGGTGCGCGAGACGGTGATTTGCGGACCCTTGAGACCCTTGCTCACGCTCGTCACGTAAACCCGGATGCGGGAGCCGTGCGCGTAGTCCTCGCCCGGAACCTGCTCCTCGGGAGGCAGGATCGCCTCGACGGTGCCTAGGTCGACGTGGATCATCCGGGGATTGGGTCCCTGCTGGATGATGCCGGCAACGATGTCACCCTCTCGTCCCTTGAACTCGCCGAGCACCTTGTCGTCGCCGATGTCGCGCAGGCGCTGGTTGATGACCTGCTTCGCGGCGAAGGCTCCGATGCGGCCGAAGTCGCTCGGCACATCCTCGGCCTCGCCGATGACCTCGCCCTGCTCGTTGAGCTCGGGAACGAAGATGCTCACGTGGCCGGACTTGCGGTCGAGAATCACGCGAGCCTGCGGGTTGCCGTCCTTGGTTTCGACGACTCCGGTGTGCTTGAGGTAGGCCGTGAGGATCGCCTGCTCGATGATCACCACGAGTTCATCGAAGGGAATTTCGCGTTCGCGCTCCATGAGGCGCAAAACGCTCAGATCAATCTCCACCCGAGGGCCTCCACTATTCAGCTAGTCCGTCGTGCACGAACCGCGCGCACGAAGTATCCCTCTAAGTTAGCAGCCCGAGGCGGCGGCCAACCTGCCCAGCGCTCTTCAGCCGGGGCGCGGGCTACCGCAGCGCGGTGATCGCGCCCACGATGTCGCCGATCGCAACGGGCGTGCGTTCGTTGGTCCTGCGGTCCCAGAGCTCGACGTTCCCCTGGGCGACGCCCTTGCCCACGATGACGATCACGGGAACCCCGATGAGTTCGGCATCCCCGAACTTCACGCCCGGCGAGACCTTGGGGCGGTCGTCGAAGAGCACGTCGAAACGGGCGTCCTCGAGCTCGGCAACGAGCTTCTCGGCCGCGGCGTGCACCTCGGGCTCCTTGGTCGCGGCGATCACATGGATGTCGAACGGCGAGACGTTCTTGGGCCAGATCAGCCCCTTCTCGTCGTTGTTGGCCTCCGCGATCACCGCGAGGATGCGCGTGACGCCGATGCCGTACGAGCCCATCGTCACGGTGACGAGCTTGCCGTTCTCGTCGAGCACCTTGAGTCCGAGCGCCTCCGCGTATTTGCGGCCGAGTTGGAACACGTGGCCGATCTCCATGCCGCGGGCGAGCTCGACCGGCCCGGAGCCGTCGGGGGCCGGGTCGCCGGCGAGCACCTCGGCCACCTCGACGATGCCGTCGGAGGCGAAGTCGCGGCCGGCCACGAGGCCGAAGACGTGTTTTCCGTGCTCGTTCGCGCCGGTGATCCAGCCGGAGCCGTCGGAGACGCGGGGGTCGGTGAGAAACCGGATACCCGTGGTGGACTCCTCTCCGAGCACGGGGCCGGCCGCCGACCACGGTCCGATGTAGCCCTTGACGAGCCCCGGGTACTTTTGGAAGTCGGCCTCGGTCGCCGCCTCGACCTCCGCCGGGGCGAACGCCACCTCGGCGCGCTTGAGGTCGACGTCCCGGTCGCCGGGAAGGCCGACGATCACGAGCTCGCGAGTGCCGTCGAGAGCCGTGAGAGCGAGCACGATGTTCTTGAGCGTGTCGGCCGCGGTCCAGGCTCGGCCGTCCGGCCGCGGATGCTTCTCGTTTGCGACATCCACGAGCGTCTGGATCGTGGGCGTGTTCGGGGTGTCGAGCACCTCAGCGGGGGTGAGCTTCTCGTACGAGCGCGCGGCGGGAGCGATCGTGCGGAAGGCCTCGACGTTCGCCGCATAACCGCCGTTCGAGCGAACGAACGTGTCCTCGCCGACCGGGGTGGGGTGCAGGAATTCCTCGCTGCGGGACCCGCCCATGGCGCCGGCATCCGCTTCCACGATCACGTAGTCGAGGCCGAGGCGGGCGAAGATGCGCTCGTAGGCGTCGCGCTGCTTCTGGTACGCCTCATCCAGTCCGGCGTCGGTGTAGTCGAAGGAGTACGCGTCCTTCATCGTGAACTCGCGGCCACGCAGCAGGCCGGCGCGGGGCCTCGCCTCGTCGCGGTACTTGTCCTGGATCTGGTAGATCGACAGCGGCAGGTCCTTGTAGCTCGAGTACAGGTCCTTCACGAGGAGCGTGAAGACCTCCTCGTGGGTCGGGGCGAGCAGGTAGTCGGCTCCCTTGCGGTCCTTCAGGCGGAAGATACCGTCGCCGTAGTCGGTCCACCGGTTGGTGATCTCGTATGGCTCGCGGGGCAGCAGGGCGGGAAAGTGCACCTCCTGCGCGCCGGCGTTCGCCATCTCCTCGCGGATGATCGCCTCGATCTTGCGGCGCACCTTGAGCCCGAGCGGCAGCCACGCGAAAACCCCGGGAGCCTGTCTCCTGATGTAGCCGGCGCGTACGAGCAGGCGGTGGCTCGCCACCTCGGCGTCTGACGGGTCTTCGCGGAGGGTACGGACAAAGAGTTGCGAGAGGCGTGTTGGCACCCTCGCTACTTTACCGGCAGGGAAAGAGGCGACGATTTGCGCGACGGGGCGATCACCCCCTCGGATGGGCCAACCCGCGCACCCAGGGCCGACGCGTCGGCTCATTCTGCACGCAATGGCCCATTTTTCGAGGACCCGCCGGCGATGAGCCGACCTTCGACTGGCTCAGGCGGTGACGACCTGGGGCGACCCGACGGCGCCGGCCGGCATCTCCGCCGCGAGCCGGTTGGCCTCTTCGATGAGTGTCGCGACGATCTCGTCCTCCGGCACGGTCTTGATGACCTCGCCCTTCACGAAGATCTGGCCCTTGCCGTTGCCGCTCGCGACACCGAGGTCGGCTTCGCGCGCCTCGCCCGGCCCGTTCACGACGCAGCCCATCACCGCGACGCGAAGGGGAACGGTCATGCCCTCGAGGCCGTCGGTGACATCGTTGGCGAGCTTGTAGACATCCACCTGGGCGCGTCCGCAGCTCGGGCACGACACGATCTCGAGCTTGCGTTCGCGCAGGTTGAGCGACTGCAGGATCTGCAGGCCAACCTTGACCTCCTCGGTCGGGGGCGCGGAGAGCGACACGCGGATCGTGTCGCCGAT
>DMKW01000079.1:4879-5392 GCA_003454135.1 Microbacteriaceae bacterium | reverse complement strand
CCGTGACGCTCGCGGACCTTGCCGGTGAACAGCGCACCCCCTCGTCGCTCGCGCCGGGAGATGCCGTCGAACTCGTGGCGGCCGGCGGCGGCATCGTCGTTCTGCCCCAATCGATCGCACGGCTTCACGGCCGCAAAGATGTCGTGGCGCGCCCGGTCACGGATGCCCCGGAGACCCGCATCGCCATCGCCTGGCTCGCGAGCGACACGACCGAACACGTGGAAGAGTTCGTCGGCATCGTTCGTGGACGCACGGCCAAGAGTTCGCGCGCGACGCCGACCCCGCCGAGCGAGCCGAAGGCACCCCGCAAGGAGTCGAAGCCCCGCCCGAAGCAGCAGTCTCAGGCGCAGGCCCGCGCGGCGGCGAACCGGCGGCGGCGCAGCGGCCGCTGAACCCTGGCATCCCGGCGCGCTTCTCGTGCCCGTCCTCTCGCGTCTCGGCACGTGCCGTGCGCATAACTCATGCTGATTTGCGGTGGGCGGTGTCTGCGGCCCGAACTGACGGGGGCGCTGC
>DMKW01000079.1:4249-4660 GCA_003454135.1 Microbacteriaceae bacterium | reverse complement strand
GCCGCCCCCGACCCTGTGCGGATCGAGGGCGGCACCGTGTAGCGCTGGTTCGGTCTAGGCCTCGGGGTCCATCGGGCCCTTGTCGACCTTGCCCTGAGAGGCGAGTGCCGCCGCGCGCTCGGCGAGGCGACGCTGCACCTCGGCTTGGGCATCCTGGATCACCTGGGGGTCGAGGTACGGGTTCTCGTGCTCGTTCGTGCCGTGGTGCTTCTCGATGTAGGCGTCGAGCTCGGGTCCGGACTCCCACGAGGTGATGAGGCAGTAGCGGGGATCGGGTCCCTTGTGCCAGACCGCGTGCCAGAAGCGCTGGGTGTCGACGATGATCTGCGCACCGGCGGGAAGCGCGATGCGGATCTCGGTGCTCGGGTCGAAGCGGTCTTCGCGCAACGTCATGAACGACTCGGCGTCATC
>DMKW01000079.1:0-4108 GCA_003454135.1 Microbacteriaceae bacterium | reverse complement strand
CGGTTGTTGTCGTCCTGATGCAGGTTGTACAACGTGTTCGCGTACTCGTTCGGCTGCAGTTCGATCACGCGGCAACGACCGACGTTCGCGCCCGGCTCCATGGCGCGAGCCACGAGGTGCGGCGCCTTGGCGACCTGGGATTCGATCCACACGCCGTCCTTATCGGTGCGCGGAGGGGTGTGGTTCCAGAATCCGTTGACCTCGATCTCGCCGAACGCGCTGGCGAGCGGGGCGAATTGGGTGACACCGGATGACTTCCAGTCGACATACTCGATGTCGAGCCATTCCTTCGGGTCGGCTTCCTGGTTGTAGCGGTCCAGGATTACGAAGCCCTTTTCGTCGAGCAGGGGGGATTTGATATAGCTCATGTGAGCCCTTTCAGGTAAGAGAACTAGCACGTTTTAACTAGCTCAACTTAGGTAACCCTAACAGCACGGTTCCGCGATTTCCTTGTGGTTGCACGGGAGGTTGGGGTTTCGGATCCGGCGCACGGCGCGCCTCTAGCGACGCTAGGGGCCACTCGACGACCTCACCGGGTCTAAGGTCCCACCCACTCGCACGAACGGAACGAAAATGGTGCGACTGCGCAAGCCTGACAAAGGCTCGTATGGACAATAGGATCAGCCCATGAGCAGAGAACAATCCCTTGCCGTCTTTCGATTCTTCTTTGCCGCCCTCGGTTTCGCCGGACTCCTCGCCCAGTACCTCTACAACCTGCAGAATATTCCCGCCTACAAGCCGGTCAACTTCTTCAGCTTCTTCACTGTCGAGTCGAACATCATCGCGGTGGTCTCGCTCGCCCTCTCCGGCGCATACATCCTGCGCGGGGCGCACCCCCGCTGGGTCGAGTACGTGCGCGGCGCGGCCACCATCTACATGACCATCACTGGCATCGTCTACGGACTGCTGTTGCGCAACGTGGAGGTGGACACGGCGGTGCCGTGGGTCAACACCGTGCTGCACTTCATCATCCCGGTCGCCATAGTCATCGACTGGCTCATCGATCTCCCGCAGTTCCGCATCCACTTGCGCCAGGCGCTCGTGTGGCTCATCTTCCCCATCCTGTATCTGGCCTACAGCCTCGTGAGAGGGCCCTTCGCCGACTGGTATCCATACCCGTTTCTCGACCCGCGCACTACCGGCTACGGCTCGGTCATTGTCACGAGCATCGCGATCGCGATCGGCGGGTTCTTCTTCGCGTGGTTGCAGTCGTGGACCACGTCGCTGCGCATCCGATTCGACACGAGGGTCGGCACGGCACCGGAGGCGCCATGAGCCAGACGCCGTCGGACGGACCGGGATTCGACCCGCGGTTCGACCCGGCATTCCAGCCCGGATACGACCCGTCGGTACACGGGCACGCGGCACCGAAGCCGGAAGCGACCGGTGCGCCGACGGACCGCGTGGAGCGCGCACAGCCGCGCGTCGTCCCGGAGAACCGGCCGGCACGGGCGGAGAGCGACCCGTCGACGGGATCCGATGCCGACGCGTTCGAGCCGCCGCCTCGCAGGCTCAACCCATTCCTGCTCGCGCTGTGGGCGCTGAGCGCCGCCTTCATCGGCCTGGGGCTCTACCTGCTGCGGTTCATCGGGGATCGGCTCGACAGCCTCAACACCGTCGGCGGCGGCAACAGCTCCGACTACTACCTGCTGCAGGCCTACACCGTCGGCGCGCCATTGCTCATCGTGCTCGGCCTCGCGACGGCCACCGGCACCCTCTTTCTCTACGCCGCCCGCGGATTTCATCGAGCCCGCTAGTTTTCGAGGTCCGGTTCTTCGGTTCCGGGCAGGATCCTCAGGCCTGGCAGCGCGGGCACCAGTAAACGTCCCGCAGCTCGAGCTCGGTGTCGCCGAGTCGCGATCGGCGGATGACGGTTCCGCAGCGCAGGCACGGTCGGCCCTCTCGTCGGTAGACCCAGTTCGTGTCGCCGCGCAGGGTTCCCGTGGTCGTGCGGTCGACGCGATCCTTGTTGGCCTCGATGAGCCTGTGCGCGAGTGCGACCAGCCTGGCCGGATTCGCGATGTCGCCGACCGGGCGGGTCGGCAGCACGCCGCTGAGAAAGCAGAGTTCGTTGCGGTAGACGTTGCCGAGCCCGGCCATCACGCGCTGGTCGAGCAGCACGAGACCGACCTCGCGGGCAGGATCGACGGTGAACCGCCGGAGCGCCTCGCCCGGATCCCAATCCGGCCCGAGCAGGTCGGGGCCGAGGTAGCCGACCACGCTCGTCTCGTCGCCACGCGCCACGACGTCGAGCACTCCGAGCCGGAAGCCGACGGCGATCCAACCCTCAGTGCCGAGGATGGCTCGGGCCTGCCACTCCGGTCGCCGCCAGCGGGTCTGCGGTCGGTAGAGGTGCCACGAGCCCTCCATCGCGAGATGGCTGTGGACGGTGTGCTCGCCGGCTCGGATCAGGAGGTGCTTGCCGCGGCTGATCACCCCCTCGACGACGTCACCTGTGAGGTCCACCGCGGCGAATGCCGGAACGCGGATGTCGCACCGAGTGAGCGTGTGGCCGGCGAGCGCGGCGTCGAGATTCTTTGCCGTTCGGTAGACGGTGTCGCCTTCAGGCACGCAACCTCAGACCCTGCGGTGTCGCGCTGAACCCTGCGTCCACGAGCGCGGCGCCGACCGGCGTGCCGACCACGAAGGCTCCGTCGACGCGCTCGACCTTGAGCCTGCCCCCGGAGCGTCGAACGGCCGCAGCGAGCGATTGTGCGGCGGCGACAATGGATCGTTGCGGGGAGCCGAAGGTGAGCATGGTCTTGCCGCCGCGTTCCACGTAGAGCGCGAGCTCGCCATCTACGAGCACGACGAGGGCTCCCGCCTTGCGACCCGGTCGGTGGCCGCGCCTGTCATCGTCGGCGGGCGGGCTCTGCGGCCATGGAAGGGCGGCGCCGTAGGGATTCGCCGGGTCGGTCGCCGCGAGGGTGACGGTGGACAGGTCCCGCTCGGGGTCCGGCTCCCGCGCGAAGGACCGCAGCCGGTCGACGGTCGCCCCGGTGGCGAACTGCGCGGCCCCGAGCCCCTCCACGAAGTAGCCGCGTCGCGCGCGACCCGTGTCTTCGAAGCCGCTGAGCACGCGGTAGGCGAGCGCGAAACCGCCGCGGATTCCTTCGCTGACGACCGCGCCGCGGGTCACGACGCCATAGCGCTCGAGCAGCTGCTCGGCCGTCGCGACGCCGCGAACGGTCGCATCCGGCTCGGCGAGGGGCAGAAGCGACCAGCGCCCGGCGGCGCTCGGCGGACCACCCTGGCTCGGCAGCGCCGGCCTGGCTCGACCGCGATAGGCGCGGGATCGCGGAGCGGTTCGCGGCTTGGTCGTGGTCGCACCGAGATAGGCGCGCAGGGGCGCGAGGGTGTCGTTGGTGACGAGGCCCGACCATGCGAGATCCCACAGCGCGGCGACGAGCTCCCGGTCATCCGTGCTCCCGACCGCGTTGGACAGCTGGCGGAAGAAGTAGGCGCCTCCGCCGGCGAGGCTCGCGAGCACGCTGCGCTGCAGCTCGGTGGTCTCGGCACCGGTCGGCTCCGGCAGGGTGAGGGCGGCCGTCTCGGCGAGGTGCAGGCTCATCCAGCCGTCGTTGCCGGGCAGCGCGCCGCCGCCCGACCAGATCACCTCGCCCGATGCGGTCAGCTCGTCGAGCATGACGGGGGAGTAGTCCTTAACGCGGGACGGCAGCACGAGCGACTCCCACGCGGATGCCGGCAGCGCCACCCCGGCGAGCTGGTCGATCACCGTGGCGAGGCCGTCGACCCCGCGCAGCGGCTCCGTGACGTGCTGCCAGGCCGGCAGAAACCGGCCGAGGGTCGCGGCATCCACCGGTTCTACCTCGTGCCGGAGGGCGGCGAGCGACCGGCTGCGCAGGCGTCGAAGCACCTCGACGTCGCACCACTCGCTGCCGGTGCTGCCCGGGCGGAACTCGCCCTCGACGACGCGTCGTTGCGAGGCCAGCCGGCGAAGGGCGTCGTGCACGACCGCGGTACCGAGTCCGAATCGCTCGGCGACGGCGGAGACCGTGAACGGCGCGTGGGTGCGGGCGAAGCGGCTCACGAGGTCGCCGAGCGGGTCTTCGACCGGTTCGACGAAGACGGTGGGGATGCCGATGGG
>DMKW01000022.1:4086-6204 GCA_003454135.1 Microbacteriaceae bacterium | reverse complement strand
AAGCGCATGCCCAAGGAGAGCGGCGTGCAGCGCTACAAGGGACTCGGCGAGATGGACTACAAGGAACTGTGGGAGACCACGATGGATCCGGTGACCCGCACCCTGCTGCAGGTCACGCTGGATGACGCGGCCGCCGCCGACGAAATCTTCTCGACCCTCATGGGCGAAGATGTCGAATCCCGGCGCAGCTTCATCCAGAAGAACGCCAAAGACGTGCGCTTCCTCGACATTTAGCCCCTCACGTTCCCCGAGCCCGTCGAGGGGAACGACACCGTACGACGACCGGGTTCCTTCGAGAACCTCAGGAACCGAAGAGAACTGAGAAACCATGGCTGACGAGACAACGCCAGACGAGACCGCAGAGCCCCAGATCGCCGGCCGCGAGATCGACCTCGCGCACGACAAGATCACCCAGGTGGACCTGCAGCTCGAGATGCAGCGCTCCTACCTCGACTACGCCATGAGCGTGATCGTCGGCCGGGCGCTGCCCGAGGTGCGCGACGGTCTCAAGCCCGTGCACCGCCGTGTTATCTACGCGATGTACGACGGCGGCTACCGCCCGGACAAGGGCTTCTCCAAGTGCACGCGCGTGATCGGCGACGTCATGGGGCAGTTCCACCCGCACGGCGACTCCTCCGTCTACGACGCGCTCGTGCGGCTCGTGCAGCCGTGGAGCCTGCGCTACCCGCTCGCGCTCGGGCAGGGCAACTTCGGTTCGCCGGGCAACGATGGCGCGGCCGCGCACCGGTACACCGAGACCAAGATGGCCCCGCTCGCGATGGAGATGGTTCGCGACATCGAAGAGGAGACCGTCGACTTCCAGGACAATTACGACGGCCGCACCCAGGAGCCGTTCGTTCTGCCGAGCCGCTTCCCCAACCTTCTCGTCAACGGTTCGGTCGGCATCGCGGTGGGCATGGCCACCAACATCCCGCCGCACAACCTGCGCGAGGTCGGCGAGGCCGCGTTGTGGCACCTCGCCCATCCCGACGCGAGCAAGGAGGAGCTCATCGAGGCCCTCATCCAGCGCATCAAGGGGCCCGACTTCCCCACCGGCGCCCAGATCCTCGGCGTGAAGGGCATCCACGACGCCTATCGCACGGGTCGCGGATCGATCACGATGCGCGCCGTGGTCAACGTGGAGGAGCTGCAGGGTCGCACCTGCCTCGTCGTGACCGAGCTGCCGTACCAGGTCAATCCGGACAACCTCGCGCTCAAGATCGCGGAGCTGGTGAAGGAAGCCAAGATCACGGGCATCGCGGACATCCGCGACGAGACCTCGGGGCGCACCGGCCAGCGACTGGTCATCGTGCTGAAGCGCGACGCCGTCGCCAAGGTCGTGCTGAACAACCTCTACAAGCACACCTCGCTGCAAGAGAACTTCGGCGCGAACATGCTCGCGATCGTCGACGGCATCCCGCGCACGCTCTCGATCGACGGCTTCATCACCGCCTGGTCGGCCCACCAGATCGATGTGATCGTTCGGCGCACCATCTTCCGCTTGCGCAAGGACGAGGAGCGCGCCCACATTCTTCGCGGTTACCTCAAGGCGCTCGACGCCCTCGACGAGGTCATCGCGCTCATCCGTCGCTCCCAGACGGTGGAGGATGCGCGCGACGGACTCATCGACCTGCTCACGATCGACGAGCTGCAGGCGCGTGCCATCCTCGACATGCAGTTGCGACGGCTTGCTGCGCTCGAGCGGCAGAAGATCATCGATGAGGCAGACCTCATCGAGAAGCGCATCGCCGATTACAACGACATCCTCGCCAAGCCGGACCGCCAGCGCGACATCGTGAGCGAGGAGCTCACCGAACTCGTCGCCAAGTACGGAGACGATCGTCGCACCGAGATCATGTTCGGATTCGATGGCGACATGAACGTGGAAGACCTGATCCCCGAAGAGGAGATGGTTGTCACCGTCACGCGCGGGGGCTACATCAAGCGCACCCGCAGCGACAACTACCGCACCCAGCACCGTGGTGGCAAGGGCGTCAAGGGGGCGCAGCTGCGCGCCGACGACGTGGTCGACCACTTCTTCGTGACGACGACCCATCACTGGCTCCTGTTCTTCACGAACAAGGGGCGCGTCTACCGCGCCAAAGCCTACGAGGTGCA
>DMKW01000022.1:0-3990 GCA_003454135.1 Microbacteriaceae bacterium | reverse complement strand
CGCTACCTCGTGCTCGCGACGCGCGACGGTCTCGTAAAGAAGACTTCGCTCACCGAGTACGACACGAATCGCACGGGTGGCATCATCGCGATCAACCTGCGCGAGGAAGACGAGCTCGTCTCCGCGATGCTCGTGGAGGAGGATTCCGACCTGCTGCTCGTGTCACGCAAGGGAATGTCGATTCGGTTCACGGCATCCGACGAAGCCCTTCGCCCGATGGGTCGTGCCACATCCGGCGTGATCGGAATGCACTTTCGCGACGACGACACCCTGCTCGATGCCTCGGTCGTGAGCGATGCCGGTTACGTGTTCGTGGTGACGGAGGGCGGATTCGCCAAGCGCACCTCCGCCGACCAATATCGCCTGCAGGGCAGAGGCGGCCTCGGCATCAAGGTCGCGAAGCTGCAGGAGGCTCGAGGCGACCTCGCGGGGGCGCTCATCGTGGAAGAGGACGACGAGGTGCTGGTGGTTCTTGCCAGCGGCAAGGTGGTACGCTCGTCTGTCGCCGAGGTGCCGGCCAAGGGTCGTGACACCATGGGAGTTGTGTTCGCACGTTTCGCGGACGACGACAGGATCATCGCAGTCGCGAAGAACAGTGAACGCAATCTGGATGCCGACGAGCAGGAGCCCTTTGACGGGGAGCCAGCAACCGAAGATATCCAGACCGGAAAGGACGAAACAGTAGATGAGTAGCGTCGCCGAAAAACTCCAGCGAAAATCGCAGCGCGCCACCGCGACCAAGCAGGTTCGCCTCAAGCTCGTATACATCGACTTCTGGTCGGCGGTGAAGCTCTCGTTCCTCGTCGCCGTCTCGCTGGGAATCGTTCTTGTCGTGGCGAGCATGCTCGTCTGGGTCGTGCTGAACGCCACAGGCGTCTTCGGCAAGATCGACTCGCTGCTGAGCGACATCCTGAACACCCCGTTCAGTATCGCGGACACCTTCTCGCTGCCCCAGGTCGCGGTCTTCTCCATCATCGTCGCCATTCTGAACACGGTTGTCGGCACGGCGCTCGGTGCCATTACGGCGATGCTCTACAACTTCACGGTGCGCATCACCGGCGGGCTTCTCGTCGGTTTCACCAACAACTGATCCACCCGAATCGGGGCAAACCGGCCTCGATTTACTGAAACTCGGCAGGTGCGATACTCTCGTATCTGCCCACGGGGATATAGCTCAGGCGGTTAGAGCGCTTCGCTGATAACGAAGAGGTCCCAGGTTCAAGTCCTGGTATCCCCACTGTGCTGATTGGTTCGTCGCCGCCCCCGCGGCGAACAGAGGTATTCGGCCTGCACGTAGTCCCGGGGACGTAGCTCAATTGGCAGAGCACCGCCTTTGCAAGGCGGGGGTTAGGGGTTCGATTCCCCTCGTCTCCACCATCGATCGCCATCGCGCGTTGTCGAAGAAAGAGGCCGCCCGTTGGGCGGCCTCTTTCTTGTGGCTGTCTTGTTCGAGGTCGCCCCGCGGGGGGCGATTCCGGTGTTGTCCGTCTTGTGGCTCGCCCAGACGGTTAGTTGACCTCGGCCGGGTCGCCACCCACGCGGCGGTTCTCATCCAGTGCGTCGATCGCTGACATCTCGTCGGCGCTGAGCTCGAATTCGAAGAGATCAAAGTTCTGCGCCATGCGCTCGCGGGAATTCGACTTCGGGATCACGATGTTGCCGATCTGAAGGTGCCAGCGCAGCACGACCTGGGCCGGCTGCACATGATGCGCCCTGGCGGCATCCTGGATCGACGGAAGCCCGAACAGGTCGTACTTGCCCTGGCCGAGCGGCCCCCACGCCTCGACGTGGATTCCGTGCCTTGACTGGAACTCCCTCAGCTCGCGCTGCTGGAAGATCGGGTGCAGTTCCACCTGGTTCACGGCAGGAACGACATCGGTCTCGGCGAGCAGCTTCTCCAGGTGGGGCACGAGGAAGTTGCTGACACCGATGGACTTCGCCCGACCATCGGCGAAGAAGGTCTCGAAGGTACGCCAGGTGTCCACGAAGAAGCCGTTGGCCGGCATGGGCCAATGGATCAGGTACAGGTCGAGGTAGTCGACGTCGAGCATCTGCAGGCTGCGTGCGAAGGCACCCTCCACGTCGCGAGCTTTCTGGTGGTCGTTGCGCAGCTTTGTGGTGAGGAAGATCTCCTCGCGCGGAATTCCAGATGCCTTGAGCGCCGCCCCGACCTCGGTCTCGTTGTTGTATCCGGTGGCGGTGTCGATGTGACGGTATCCCACCTCGAGTGCGTCCTCGACGACTCGTTGGGTGTCCGCCGGATCGACGAGAAATACGCCGAAACCGAGCTGGGGAATGGTCTGTGTGGAGTTCAGGGCGATTCGAGGAACGGAACTTGTCATCTCTCGAGCCTAGGAGGCAGCTGCGACTCGGTCCAACAGGTGAAACCGAAGGCACTCATCGCGTCCATCTCTGAATCGCGCATTCGCCTCACTGGCCCCTCGGAAACCCGGCTGTGGGAGACTCGGAGCACCAACAACGTCGTTGCTGCGCGGGAGACCGCTCATCCTCTGCAGAGGAGTACACCGTGGCGGAGAACGCTCACCATAGCCTCCGATTTCTGGGCGCGACCGAGACCGTCACCGGGTCTCGCTACCTCGTTTCTGCCGGCCAGACCCGCATCCTCGTGGATTGTGGGCTCTTCCAGGGGTACAAGCTGCTGCGGGATCGCAACCGACTGCCATTTCCGGTCGACCCGGCCTCGATCGACGCCGTGGTCCTCACCCACGCCCACCTCGATCACTCCGGATATCTTCCAGCGCTCGTGCGCGATGGCTTTTCTGGCCCGATCTATTCGACCTCCGGCACCGCGGAACTCAGTGCCCTCGTGCTGCTCGACAGCGGACATCTCCTCGAGGAGGAGGTGCGGTTCGCCCAGAAGCGCGGGTCGTCAAGGCACACCCATCCCCAGCCCGTCTATACCGTCAAGGATGCCGAGAGGTCGCTCGAATCGTTTCGTGTCACGCGTTTCGACGAGGAGTTCGAGATCGATGGTCAGTTGCGGGCCACCCTCGTGCCGGCCGGGCACATCCTCGGGGCGTCCCAGGTCAGGCTAAACGTCGGCGGCACGACGGTGCACTTCACGGGGGATCTCGGTCGGGTCCGTGACCCACTCATGCGCGCGCCCCGGCGGCTCGGGGCAGTCGATGTGCTCGTGACCGAGTCGACCTACGGCAACCGGACGCATCCGAAGGCCGACCCGGAGCAGGCGCTCGGCGAGATCGTCTCACGTGTGGCGAAGCGCGGCGGCGTCGTGATGATTCCGTCATTCGCCGTCGGGCGTGCGGAGACGCTGCTCTTGCACCTCTCGCGCCTGCGTAAAAAGGGTGCGATCCCCGACATCCCGGTGTACCTCAACAGCCCGATGGCGGTGGACGCCTCGCTCATCTACCGGAGTCACCAGGGCGAGCATCGCATCTCCGCGAGCGAGTTCGAGGCGATGTATTCGCTCGCGACGCTCGTGCACACCGTGGACGAGTCGAAGCTGCTTAACCTGCGCGGAGGGCCGATGGTAGTGATTTCGGCGAGCGGGATGCTCGAGGGCGGACGGATACTGCACCACATCGAGGCGTACGGGTCGGATCCCAGGAACGCCATCGTGCTGAGCGGATTCCAGGCGGGGGGCACGCGGGGCGCCGCGCTCGCGCGAGGCGAAAGGTCGCTCAGGATCTTCGGCCGGGACGTGCCGATCACGGCTGAGGTCATCCAGATGGAGAGCCTGTCGGCCCACGCGGATAGTGACGAACTCATCGAGTGGATGCGCGCGGCCGACCGCGCGCCAGCGATGACCTACATCACCCACGGCGAGCCGGATGCGGCCAACGACCTGCGGATCCGGCTCAAGCGTTCTCTTGGGTGGGAAGCCCGCGTTCCCGAATTTCTCGAGACGGTCGACCTCGCACACCCGCGGTGAAGAATCCGCGTTCGCGCGCCTAGAGACTAGACGAACGAATCCTCCAACTACGCCCTCCGCCTCCACTGCGGGCACGG
>DMKW01000031.1:3511-5779 GCA_003454135.1 Microbacteriaceae bacterium | reverse complement strand
ATCTATTCGTCAATGCCGGTTGATCGCAAGCAGCTGACTCTCTCGGGCGCCTCGAATGTCGGGGGTTTTGCCTCCGCGGACGACCACAAGGCTGGTTTCGTGTTATGGAACAAGTCCGGGGCCGGCCACACCATCAACGCGACACTCAGCGGGATCGGTTTCCCCACCGGGACCCTGCGCGTATACCCGATCGACGCGAGCCACGCGAGCCACGGAGACAATGCCGCCACCGAGGATCTCGCACCGAGCGAGACGTACTCCAACGTCGCGACGGCGGGCAGGACTTGGTCCGGCACGATTCCGGACGGTGGTGTGGTCTACCTCGAGTTCACCGACGGCACCGGATTGTCATCGCTCGCCGATAATCACAATGCCAAAGTCCTACGAAACCTGAGCTACCGTCCTGACCGAAACAAGACTTCCTACGCCGATTTCGATCCCACTACCTGGACGGCCAAGCTCGGTATGGCCTCGGAACAGTGGGCGGATGAAGAGGTCGGCGCGACACTGGAACAGCTTCCTTCCGAGCTGACCTTCCAGACCCGCATCGACGGCGCCCTACAGAAACTCGACGCCAATAGTTGCGCTTGCCTGCGCCTCGACTACCAGGTGGGTGGCACATATACCAAGAGCATCCTCGTCCACGGGCCCTACAACGGCAGCGCGGATCTCTATGACGCGGCGCGATCGGCGCCGATGCCGTGGGGGACGAAGTCGCAGGCGAACCAGGTGATCGCGGTCCCTAACCTCGCCTCGTTCGCCGTCAATCTAGGCACCTATGCTCCGGCCGGATGGACAGGCAGGGTGCAGATGACCTTCCTGCTGCAGAACTCGGGCGTCGGCACTCGAATGAGTACGACCGTCCAGCACGGTGTCGCCGGAGCCTGGGGCTTCGACGAGACGGGCGGAACAGCAGCCAAGGACTCGTCTGGTCATGCGAACGATGGCACGATCACCGCTGGCTCCCGTGTCCCGGGCATCACCAAGACCGCGTTGCTTTTCAACGGCACGAGCACCAGCGTAACCGCCGGCACCGGATCGAACCTGAACTTCGGCACGGGGAGCTTTAGCGCGTCGACCTGGTTCAGGACGACGGGGACGAGCTTCCAGAGGTTGATCAGCAAAGGCAACAACGGGAACACGAACGGCTACCTGCTCGCAACCAACGGTGGAACCGTCGTGTTCGCGATCGGGGCGGGTGGCACGCAATCTCAATCTCTGGCCCTCAACACTCCCGGCGGGCTCAACGACGGTAATTGGCACCAGGTGACGGTGTCGGTTGACGGCGCAGCGCATACTGCCCGCGTGTATGTCGACGCCGTGCCGCAGACTCTTACCATTGGCGCGGGATACTGCGGGACGGCCTCCGGATCGATAGCCTCGATCTCCTCCTGCCCTCTCAACGCGAGCTCATCAAGCCCCCTGACTCTGGGCAGCAATGGCGGCACAACGGAGTTTTTCGCCGGTTCCCTCGATGACACGCGCTTGTACGCGCGAACGCTGTCCCCAGAGGACATTCGCTACCTGGCGGGCCCCGGCAAAGCGCCCGTCGCGAGATGGCCCTTCGACGATGGCAGCGGACAGGCGGCAGCCGACGTGTCCGGCGCTAATAACCACGGAGAGGTGATCTCACCGATTTGGGTCGCAGGTCAGGTCGACGGTGCGCTCGCGCTCAATGGTTCGACCTCAACCGTCAACATCGGCAACGCCAGCAGCACCAATTTCGGATCCGGCAGCTTCACCATCGCCACCTGGTTCACGACGACTGGAACGGCGTTCCAGCGTTTGATCAGCAAAGGCAATTATGGGAACACGAACGGCTACCTGCTCGCCTCCAGCGGCGGCACGATCGTCTTCGCTCTCGGCGCCAATGGCAATCAGGCGCAGTCGCTTGCCCTCAACACGCCGGGCGGACTGAACAACGGAGCCTGGCATCACGTTGCCATCTCTGTCGACCGGTCCGCGCAAACGGTCACAGCCTTTGTGGACGGAGTTGCACAGAATCTGACCATCGGCACGGGGTACTGTGGCTCTGCTTCCGGCACCACTGCGAGCATTGCGGCATGCCCCGTCAACGGAAGTTCAACGGGGCGGTTGGCACTCGGAAGCTATGACGGCACCACCGAGTATTTCAACGGCGTACTCGATGACACCAGGCTCTACAACCGGTCGGTGGTCGCCGGCGAACTCACGAGAATCATGGCGGGCGATTGAGCTCTGAGAATGCTGGGACTGCCCGGTACCATTTGACTTCGAGCGCGCTCTAAG
>DMKW01000031.1:0-3345 GCA_003454135.1 Microbacteriaceae bacterium | reverse complement strand
CTAAGTTCTAGCCTTGTGTCGTGCCCATTGAAAATGTGACGACAACGGAGCGATCACTCTCGATTTCCCAGGTCGCTGAACGCACCGGGCTTACGACGCATGCGCTTCGCTATTACGAGCGCGTAGGACTGATGCTCGAACGCATCGACCGGGCGTCGTCGAGCCACCGTCGCTACTCGGAAGCAGATGTGCGCTGGGTGATCTTCATCACCAAGCTGCGCTCGACGACGATGTCCATCTCCCGGGTGCTGGAGTACGTCAATTTGGCCCGACGTGGCGAAGAGACCATTCCCGAACGGCTCGAACTGCTGCTCATCCATCGAATAAACGTTGCCGCTCAACTCGATGAGATGACCATAAGCCTGGCCGCAATCGATTTCAAGATTGCGACCTATCAGGGAAGGACCCCCACAGAATGAAGAAAGTCACCCTCGGATCCAACGGTCTCGAAGTGGGCCGCCTCGGCCTCGGCTGCATGGGCATGTCCGCGTTCTACAGCGGGGCAGGGCGGGACGACACCGGGTCGATCGCCACGATCCACCGCGCGATCGACCTCGGCGTCACCCTCTTCGACACGGCCGAGATTTACGGACCGTACACGAACGAGGAACTGCTCGGTCGCGCGTTGGCCGGTCGGCGCGACGAGGTCGTGGTCGCGACCAAGTTCGGCACGATTCTGCACCGCGGCGACGGCAGCCGCGGCCTCGACGGCAGCCGCGAGAACGTGCGCATCTCGGTCGAAGGCTCACTCAAGCGACTCGGAACGGACTACATCGACCTGTACTACCAGCACCGTATGGACCCCGGCACCCCGATCGAGGAGACCGTCGGAGCCCTCGGCGAACTCATCGTCGAGGGCAAGATCCGCGGCTACGGGCTGTCGGAGGCCGCACCGGCGACCGTCCGCCGTGCGCACGCCGTGCATCCGGTGACCGCGCTGCAGACCGAATACTCGCTGTGGAGCCGTGAGCCCGAGGCGGAGATCCTGCCGCTCGTGCGCGAACTCGGCATCGGTTTCGTGCCGTATTCGCCGCTCGGTCGTGGCTTCCTCACCGGCACGATCCGTTCGCTCGACCAGCTCGAGGAGACCGACTTCCGCCGCACCAACCCGCGGTTCGCCGGCGAGAACCTCGAGGCGAACATTCGCATCGTGGAGCAAGTGGATGCCGTGGCAGCCGAACTGGGGGCGAAGCCCGGCCAGGTCGCGCTCGCGTGGCTTCTCGCGCAGGGCGACGACATCGCCCCCATTCCCGGCACGAAGCGCATTTCGTACCTCGAGGAGAACGTCGCGGCCGACGCGCTCGAGCTCTCTCGCGACCAACTCGCGGCGCTCGACGCGGTGGCGGCTCCCGTCGGCGACCGTTACGCCGACATGTCCCCGCTCAACAGGTAACGAGCTCTCACCTTCCGAAATCCATGCATTTCGCGCGCCACGCCGTTCAAGGTGCGCAATTGGACGGCGTGTTGCCAGCCCTGCATGGATTTCGGAAGAGGGATGCGGCGATGGCTGCTCCTCCGCAGGGAGGGCGCGACAGCATCGGCTGACGGATGACGTGGCACGCATATTCACGATCGGGAGAATCCGCACACTGGTGCGATGCGCTCACTGCCCGAAGTTATCCGTCGGAGTGGCGGCGTGGCGGCGACGCATGAACTCCTCGCGTTCGGGGTGTCGAGTCACGCGTTGACTGCTGCCGTCCGATCCGGTGTTCTCGTCCGGCCGCGCCAAGGCTGGTACGCGTTGCCGAGCGCCCGCGAGGACTACATTCGTGCCGTGCGGGTGGGAGGACGGCTCGCCTCGGTATCCGCGGCCGCCACGTACGGCCTCGCCGTCCCGCAGGAGTTCCCCCTCCACGTCCACGTCCCCCACGAGGCCAGCCGCCTGAGAACCGAGGGCGACCGCTTTGTGCGGCTGAGCGACGCGGTGGGGGAGACCACGATCATCCATCGCGGTCGTGTTTCGCCACCAACGCGTGCGACCCGGCTGAGAGTGAGCCTGCTCGACTGCCTCCTCCAGGTGGCGACGACCGAATCGGAAGACGATGCAGTCGCGTGCATCGACTCCGCCCTTCGGCGCGGACTTCTCGATGACGAGGGCGTCGAGTGGCTGCGCCAACGACTGCCGGAGCGACGGCAACGTGTTATCGCCATGGCCGACGGGAGGAGCGACAGCTACCCGGAGAGCATTTGTCGCTGCAAACTGGTGCGAGCGGGCATTTCCACGAGGCCGCAGGTTCCCGTGCTGGCCGAACGATGGATCGATCTCCTGATTGGGGACCGACTCGCGCTCGAAATAGATGGAGCGGGCAAGTACACCGAGGATATGACGCCAGCGGAAGTCGCTCGCCGTGTAAACGCCGACCGGCAGCGTGATGCGTTCCTCGAGGCTCTTGGCTACCACGTCATCCGGATCAGCTATTTCATGGTCATGTTCGACTGGCCGGCCACTTTGAGCATGATCCAAGCGGTCATGGAGCGGGGCGAGCACCTTTCCCGCGTAAAGCGCTGATCTCCCCGACATACCTCGCGCTCCGGCTCCGACGCCCAACCACTGAACCCACCTCCGGCCCGGCCTCGCTCCCCGCTTCCGAAATCCATGCAATCCTTCGCCGCACCCGGCGTGTCTGTGTCAACACGCCGGGCACCGCCGAAGAATGCATGGATTTCGGAAAGGGCGGGCGGCTACTTCGCGCCGCGGATGGGCGGGTGGTGGAAGGTGTCGGCGAAGACGCGTTCGGACGCCCCGACCCGGTCGAGGTACGGCGTCGCTCCGCCCATTTGGAACGGATAGCCGGCGCCGAGGATGAGGCAGAGGTCGATGTCTTCCGGTGCCGACACGACGTTGGATTCGAGCATCCGGTGGATCTCGTCGGCGAGGCCGTTCTCGATGCGCGTCTGAAGCTCGCTCGCCGTCATGGGCGACGTTCCGCCAGACACGATGTCGCGCGCCTTCTTGTCGATGCCCTTCACCCTGCCCTTGGCGTCGCGCTCGAAGATGTGGCCGAGCTCCGCGAGCTTGTGCAGGTTCTGGCTTTCGAAGAACCGGTCGGGGAAGGCGGCGTGGTGCGTGTCGAGCACGTGCGCGCCAACCTTCAGCCCCACGAGTTCGAGCAGCTCGAACGGGGTCATCGGCAGACCGAAAGGCTTCGTGGACTCCTCCACAACCTCGAACGGAGTTCCGGTGTCCACCGCGTGCATCGCCTCGCCGAGCACCTTCGCGAGCACGCGGTTGACCACGAATCCGGGAGTGTCGCTGGTGATGACGGCGTTCTTGTTGAGCTTGGCGGCCGTCACCATCGCGGTGCTGAGCGTCGCATCATCCGTCTTCGGCGCCTTGACGACCTC
>DMKW01000268.1:5952-6411 GCA_003454135.1 Microbacteriaceae bacterium | reverse complement strand
TTCCAGAACGCCACGTAGTTGCTGTAGTCCTTGCCGACGCGGTCGAAGGAGGTCTCATACGGCGTCGGGTAGCTCCACGCGCGATCCTGCAGAACAGTCCCGCCATCCTTCAGACTGAAGTACTGGGCCTCGCCCTTCCATGGGCAGGTGTACGGAGTGACGCTCTCGACGAGGTACTCGCTGTTTACGCTCTTCGGCGGAAAGTACCAGTTGCCTTCGATCTTGATCAGGTCGTCCTGGGCCGCTTCAGCGATGACGATGTCTCCGAGTACTGCCTTCATAAGGTCCTCCAAATTTGTGGAATCGTGCCACAGGACGTCAACGCCGCGAACCGAATCCTCATTCCCAAGACCGGTCTAGCGTAGAGACCATGACCCCGTTCGATATCGCCGACTGGCGCCGCCGCGTGTTCGCGCTCTATGCCGGGGTGCGCGCATCCGCCGATCTGTTCGCCGCCCA
>DMKW01000268.1:5293-5767 GCA_003454135.1 Microbacteriaceae bacterium | reverse complement strand
AGCCATACGACCCGGACTGGCGATTCGAGGTAGCCGTGCAACCGGCCCAGCCGAAGCACATGGACTTCGAGACGGGAACGGACGGGATCGTGCCGTTCGACCTCATCGGAATCGCCGACGTGCCGGGGGTCGGCCCGCTCGACGTCTGGAAGCTCGGCAGCTACGGTGGCGGCATCTTCGTGCCCGTGAAGGATGCGCTCGCCGGCCACCCAGATGGCACCTACGGGGGCGGCCGCTACCTCATCGACACGATCAAGGGGGCCGACCTCGGGCGAGGCTCCACGCCCGACTCGCTCGTGCTCGACTTCAACTTCGCCTACAACCCGAGCTGCGCCTACGACCCGGAGTGGGCCTGCCCGCTCGCCCAGGCGGGCAACCGCGTCGCGGTGGAGATCCCGGTCGGCGAGCGCTACTCCGGCATCTACTAGCCGCCCGGTCGGGGCGTGATCCTCCCCGCCCGAATGCGATCGCGCG
>DMKW01000268.1:4634-5102 GCA_003454135.1 Microbacteriaceae bacterium | reverse complement strand
TAACGAACTCCCTGCGTCGTTGAACGCTCCCTCTTCTCATCCTGTTTCACAGGATTCGTAGAAACTTTCTCCGGCGAACGGATGTGGCCATCGCCACCTTCGCCATTCATCATCAGCGAGCCTTCGTGATGATGCCGATGCCCGAAAGGCACCACCAATCTCAATGTCTGAAACCACTACAACGTTCGGCGCGCTCGGCGTGCCACAGCCGCTCGTCGCGAAGCTCGCGTCGGCCGGAATCGACTCCCCGTTCCCGATCCAGGTCGACACGCTCCCCGACACGCTCGCCGGCCGCGACGTGCTCGGCCGCGGCAAGACGGGCTCGGGCAAGACCCTCGCCTTCGCCCTGCCGATGATCGCGCGCCTCGGCGGCAAGCTCGCTGGCGGCCAGCGTCGTCCGGGACGCCCGCTCGGCCTCATCCTCGCGCCGACCCGCGAACTCGCCACCCAGATCACCACGGCCATGGA
>DMKW01000268.1:4014-4454 GCA_003454135.1 Microbacteriaceae bacterium | reverse complement strand
GCGCTCAAGGGCGGCATCGACATCGTCGTGGCCTGCCCCGGCCGCCTCGAAGACCTCATGAAGCAAGGCTTCGTGTCGCTCGACGCGATCGAGATCACCGTGCTCGACGAGGCCGACCACATGGCCGACCTCGGCTTCCTGCCGGTCGTCACACGCATCATGGACAAGACCCCGAACAGCGGACAGCGGATGCTGTTCAGCGCCACGCTCGACAACGGGGTTGACCGTCTCGTGAAGAAGTACCTCCACAACGAGGTGCTTCACTCCGTGGACGAGGCGACGTCTCACGTCTCCGCGATGACTCACCACGTGTTCGAGGTCGACTCGGTGGAGGCCAAGCGCCTGCTCATCGAGAAGCTCGCCTCGGGTTCCGGCCGTCGCATCCTCTTCATGCGCACCAAGCACCACGCCAAGAAGCTCGCCAAGCAGCTGACCGATGC
>DMKW01000268.1:3267-3869 GCA_003454135.1 Microbacteriaceae bacterium | reverse complement strand
TCGCGCGTTCTTGTTGCGACGGACGTCGCGGCCCGCGGCGTGCACGTCGACGACATCGAACTCGTGATCCACGTCGACCCGCCGGCCGAGCACAAGGCGTACCTGCACCGCTCCGGACGCACCGCGCGCGCCGGCAAGGAGGGCGAGGTCGTCACGATCGTGCTCCCCACCCAACGCAAAGACACCGCGGCCCTGCTGCGTAAGGCCGAGATCACCGTCACCCCGAAGCACGTCACCGCCGACTCGGATGCCGTGACGGCCCTCGTCGGGGATGTCGCCGCGTACGTCAAGCCCGCCCCGCGCGCGGCCGACGTTCCGCAGCGCCAGGGCCAGCCGCGCCAATCGCAGGGTGGACGATCGCAGGGCGCCAACGCCCAGCGCAAGCGCGCCAACCGTGAAGGCGGAGGGGCCGCGCAGCCGCGCACCGACCGCGCATCGGGCGGGTCGCGCAACTTCTACAGCACGGGCAGCGGCGACGCCCCGTCATCGGCGCCGCGCACCGGCGCACCGCGCACGGGAGGCAGCGGCGCAGGCCGCGCCGGTTCGGGCGGCGGACTCGTAGGGATGTCTCAGGGCGGCGGACGTCGTCGCAGCGGCGGCGG
>DMKW01000268.1:884-3073 GCA_003454135.1 Microbacteriaceae bacterium | reverse complement strand
GCGGCGGCCGGGGCCTGGCAGGATGCGCGAGGAGGGGCTGGTCTAGTACAGAGCGCCGAGGGACGCGAGTGCGGCCCGCACGAGGGAGCCGCGGCCGCCCTCCATCTCGGCCGAGACGGCGTCCGACGCGGCCTCTCCCGGGGTCATCCACGTGAGCTCGAGCGCATCCTGGCGCGGGTCGCAGGTACCGGTCACCGGCACGACGTAGGCGAGGGAGACGGCGTGCTGGCGGTCGTCCGTGTACTGCGATCCCGGGAAGGGAAAATACTCCGCGACGGAGAAGGGGATCGGGCTCGCCGGCAGCAGCGGGAAGGCCATCGGTCCGAGATCCTTCTCGAGGTGGCGGAAGAGCGCCGTGCGCAGGCTCTCGCCGTACATCACGCGGCCGGAGACAAGCGTGCGGGTGATGGCACCGGCGGCGTTGGCGCGCAGCAGGATGCCGACCTCGGTGACCTGGCCCACACCATCCACGCGCACGGGAACCGCTTCGACGTAGAGCAGGGGCAACCGTCGTCGCGTCTCGGCGAGCTCCTCATCGGACAACCAGCCGGAGTTCGGATCGGGAGTGCCTACTGAGCTCATGCTCCATTCTCGCTTAACGTGAACGAGTGACACGCACCCCGCGCATGTGCCACCTTTAGCCATGGATTATTCCCAGTTTCAGGGCCTCGGGATCGCGGCCATCGTCATCGGCATCCTCATCTACGCAGCGATCATCGCGATCGGCATCTTCATCAGCTACCGCGTCATTCGAGCCGGAGTGCGGCGCGGGATGCGCGACCACTACGAGTGGGTTCAACGCCAGAATCGGCCGCTGTAGCGCCGGCGCCTCGCCTGCATGCTGTGAGCGAAGTCGCCCGCGAATGTCGGCGGGCCGGGGCAGGATAGACGGATGAGCACCGTGCTCGATCGATTCTCGCCGGCCACCCGCGAGTGGTTTGCCGGCGCCTTCAGCGCGCCGACCCCCGCCCAGCTCGGCGCGTGGGACGCCATCACCGGCGGGTCGAACGCGCTCGTCGTGGCGCCGACCGGTTCGGGCAAGACGCTCGCGGCGTTTCTCTGGGCGATCGACCGGCTCGCGACGACCCCGGCCCCCGACGACCCCGGCCGGCGCACGCGAGTGCTCTACATCTCCCCGCTCAAGGCCCTCGCGGTGGACGTCGAGCGCAACCTGCGCTCCCCCCTCGTCGGTGTCATGCAGACCGCGAAGCGGCTCGGGATGGCGCCTCCTGAGGTGACCGTGGGCGTGCGGTCAGGCGACACCACATCCGGAGACCGGCGGTTGTTGCAGCGGCACCCACCGGACATCCTCATCACCACCCCGGAATCGCTCTACCTCATGCTCACGGCGTCGGCGCGGGACACCCTGCGCGGCGTGACCACCGTGATCGTGGATGAGGTGCACGCCGTCGCGGCGACGAAGCGAGGCGCACACCTCGCCCTCTCGCTCGAACGGCTCGACCTGCTGCTGGACAAGCCGGCCCAGCGGATCGGCCTTTCGGCCACCGTGCGACCCCGGGAAGAGGTGGCTCGGTTTCTCTCCGGCGGGGCACCGGTGACGATCGTCGCGCCGCGGTCGACAAAGAAGTTCGACCTCACCGTGGTGGTGCCGGTCGAGGACATGACGGAGCTCGGCACCTCGGCGACTCCCGAGGGTTCGGCCGCGGGGGCCACCACCGCACAGGGATCGATCTGGCCGCACGTGGAGGAGCAGATCGTCAATCGCATCCTCGAGCATCGCTCCACGATCGTGTTCGCGAACTCCAGGCGGCTGGCCGAGCGGCTCACAGCGCGGCTCAACGAGATCTATGCGGACCGGCTCGCCGAGGAGGGCAGCGCTCTGCAGGACGCGAGCGGTCTCGAGCTCGTCGGGGTGGCCGCGTCGTCCATGCCGACAACTGACCTGGCGGCCAGCCCGGCACATCCTCCAGCCCAGCTCATGGCCCAGGCCGGCCAGACGTCCGGCGCCGCACCGCTGCTCGCCCGCGCGCACCACGGCTCGGTGTCGAAAGACCAGCGCGCCTTCATCGAGGACGACCTCAAGTCGGGCCGGCTGCGGTGCGTCGTGGCCACGAGTTCCCTCGAACTCGGCATCGACATGGGGGCCGTCGACCTCGTGATCCAGGTCGAGTCGCCGCCGTCTGTCGCGAGCGGCCTGCAGCGGGTCGGCCGCGCCGGGCACCAGGTGG
>DMKW01000268.1:0-728 GCA_003454135.1 Microbacteriaceae bacterium | reverse complement strand
CTCATCGAGGCGATGCGAATTCCGCAGAACCCGCTCGACGTGCTCGCCCAGCAGACGGTCGCCGCGGTGGCACTCGACGCGATCGACGTGGACGAGTGGTTCGAGACGGTGCGGAGGAGCGCGCCGTTCGCGACCCTGCCGCGCTCCGCGTACGACGCGACGCTCGACCTGCTGAGCGGCCTCTACCCCTCCGACGAGTTCGCCGAGCTGCGGCCGCGCATCGTGTGGGACCGGGTGGGCGGCATGCTCACCGGCCGGCCGGGCGCCCAGCGGCTGGCCGTGACCTCGGGCGGCACGATCCCCGACCGCGGACTCTTCGGCGTCTTCATGGTGGGCTCCGAAACGTCGACGGGTTCTGGTCAGGCGGCGCCGCGGAGGGTCGGCGAACTCGACGAGGAGATGGTCTACGAATCGCGCGTCGGCGACGTCTTCGCGCTCGGCGCGACGAGCTGGCGCATCGAGGACATCACCCACGACCGCGTGATCGTGTCCCCGGCGTTCGGCCAGCCCGGCAAGGTGCCCTTCTGGAAGGGAGACGGCATCGGCCGCCCGGCCGAGCTCGGCCGGGCGATCGGCGAGTTCACCCGGGAGATCTCCTCGGCTACGGATGAGGTCGCCAGGGCCCGCGCGCTCACGGGCGGCCTCGACCCCCGCGCCATCAACAACCTCGTCGCCTTCATCGACGACCAGAGGAAGGCCACCGGCCACGTGCCGACAGACCGCACGCT
>DMKW01000212.1:7214-9179 GCA_003454135.1 Microbacteriaceae bacterium | reverse complement strand
TCGAAGCCGGGCAGCATCACCCCTCTCGGCCAGTTCGCCGAGCTCGACAACAGTTCACCGGACGGCTCGTCGATCGTCGTCGCGGACGCGATAGGGCGAATGACCCTCTCTATCGCCACTGCCAAGACGACGCGCATTCCCGTGCTCGAGGTCGGCAGACAGCACACCTTCGGCGGCCAGCTCGAACTGCTGGGATCGGGAACGGCGTGGGTGCAGAAGGTCGCCGTCACCGGCACAGGCGACGCGTACGTGAGCCTCCTGGTCTACGAGGACGGCACCTCGGCGCGCATCCTCTATCGAACCGTCGACGACAGGGGCAGCATCGACGACTTCCGCGTGTCGCCCAACGGCCAGTACGTGGCCATCAGCACCGTTCCCGACGTCTCGTCGAGCGTCTCGGACGGCTACACCGTGAACCCCAAGTCGACCTCCATCACGACGGTCTTCGTCGACATCGCCACGGGAAACGTCGTGCGCAGCGTCACGGGATTCGATGTGGATTGGTAGCTTCGGGAGTGCCGCCGAGACTTCGCCGTTCGCGCTGGGATACCCGCAGTCCGCTCGCCGAAAGGCGCTCCACGAGCTCGCGGATCGTCACGGGCTGGGCGCCGGCCGCGACGAGTTCGTCGTACTTGTGCTCGGGAACGTCGTAGTGGTCGAGGTCGAACCCGCGGCGGGGGATACCCATCCGGCTCGCGAAGTCGTGCAACTCCTCGAGAGAACTGTCGCTCACGAGGTGTGACCAGAGTGTGTCGTGTGCAGGCCACCTAGGCTGGTCAATCAACACGGTCATTGCCCGATTCTAGACAGGGCCGATTCTTCTGAAGGGGACAAACCGGATGACTACGCTCGCCCATCGCGTCGTGCGCCAGCGCGGATTCCTCGTGTCGCTCGTGTCCGCCGCGGTGGTTTTCGCCGTCCTGGTGGTTCAGAGCGTGCTGAGCTTCCTCGTCTCGCAGCTCGGCCACCTCGGAGTGGGGTCCTCGCAGGGTTTCCAGTGGTGGTCGTTCTACGGCCAGCAGGTCGGCACGGTCTATGTGTCGTTCAGCGTTGGCGTGCTCGTGGGGCTCTGGTTCATAGCGCCCGTCGCGGCCGAGTTGCGGCTCGCGCACGTGATTACGCGCAGCGCGCTCGCGTCGGCCGTGGGCGCGGTGTTCGCCTTTCTTGCCGTCGTCGTCGTGTCCGCGGTCGTTCTCGCGAGCGAGGGACTCATGGGTCAGGCGATCTTCTCGAGGCTCACCGGCGAGTCCATGCTGCACGCCCTCGGCGCGGCGTTCGGCACAGCCGGGCAGGAGTTCGTCTCCGCGACGCCGCTCGTGATCCTTGTCGGAATTCTGCTCTGGAACTGGCTGGATCGGCACCCGTCGAAGCACCACGTCTCCGGAATCATCGACACGGCCTGAGCGCGGTCCCACGCGCGTTTGACCACCGCCCCAAAAGTCGAGTATCGTTGACCCTTGGTGTGTGCTGGGCTAAGCCCGCGAAATTTCAGCACGCCATGACTTCCCTGGATATTCCAGTCGAATACGGACTTACCAGTCAAATAGTGAGGGTTACCAAGTGGTTTACGCAGTTGTGCGCGCCGGTGGTCGGCAGGAAAAGGTTGAGGTCGGCACGATTGTCGTACTCGATCGCATCAAGGCCGACAAGAACGGCAACGTCGAGTTGGCACCAGTGCTGCTCGTCGATGGCGACAAGATCACGCACGACGCCGAGTCGCTTGCGAAGGTCACAGTGACCGCCGAGGTCGTCGGCGATCTGCGTGGGCCGAAGATCGTCATCCAGAAGTTCAAGAACAAGACCGGATACAAGAAGCGCCAGGGCCACCGCCAGGAGCTCACCCGTATCAAGATCACCGGCATCAAGTAGAACCCAGGGGCTGAACACTAATGGCACACAAAAAGGGCGCAAGCTCCACTCGTAACGGTCGCGACTCCAACGCGCAGCGCCTCGGCGTGAAGCGCT
>DMKW01000212.1:4773-7085 GCA_003454135.1 Microbacteriaceae bacterium | reverse complement strand
CCAAGAAGGGATGCGTTGTGGCTACCTTCGTTGACCAGGTAACGCTTCACCTCAGCGCAGGCAACGGCGGTGACGGCTGCGTGTCCGTCAAGCGCGAGAAGTTCAAGCCTCTCGCCGGCCCGGACGGTGGAAACGGCGGCGACGGCGGCGACATCGTTCTCGTCAGCGATCCCGGTGTGACCACCCTGCTCGGATTCCACCGCGCCCCGCATCGCAAGTCCGACAAGGGCGGCCAGGGCATGGGCGACAATCGCAACGGCTCCGACGGCGCCGAAATCGAGCTCCTCGTGCCCATCGGCACGGTCGTCAAGGACGCCGAGGGCACCGAACTCATCGATTTCACGGAACCGGGCATGCGCTATGTCGCGGCGCAGGGCGGCCAGGGCGGCCTCGGCAACGCGGCCCTCGCGTCCACGAAACGCAAGGCTCCCGGCTTCGCACTCCTCGGCATCCCCGGCTGGGAAGGCGACGTCTATCTCGAGCTCAAGGTTGTGGCGGATGTCGCGCTCGTCGGCTACCCCTCGGCCGGCAAGTCGAGCCTCGTCGCGGCAATCTCCGCCGCGAAGCCGAAGATCGCCGATTACCCCTTCACGACGCTGCACCCCAACCTCGGAGTGGTCCAGGCCGGCGAGACTCGCTACACCGTGGCGGATGTCCCGGGCCTGATCGAAGGCGCCAGCGAAGGCAAGGGCCTCGGCCTCGAGTTCCTGCGCCACGTCGAGCGCTGCTCGGCACTCCTTCATGTTCTCGATTGCGCGACCCTCGAGCCGGGACGCGACCCGCTCACCGACCTCGACGTGATCCTCGGCGAGCTGGCCGCATACCCCGTGCCAGACGGACAGGTTCCCCTGCTCGAACGCCCCCAGCTCATCGCCCTCAACAAGATCGACGTGCCGGAGGCCCGTGAGCTTGCCGACCTCGTGCGGCCTGAGCTCGAGGCGCGCGGCTACCGGGTCTTCGAGATCTCCGCGGTGAGCCGCGAAGGCCTGCGTGAGCTGTCCTTCGCGCTTGGCGAACTCGTGGAAGCCGACCGGGCCAAGCGTGCCGCGGCGCCCGTGAAGCAGCGCATCGTGTTGCGTCCGCGGGCCGCGGGAGACGCCGGCTTCACCGTCAAGGTCGAGGGCGGTTCGGCCGGAAACATCTACCGCGTCGTCGGTGGCAAGCCGGAGCGCTGGGTGGCGCAGACCGACTTCAACAACGAAGAGGCCATCGGCTTCCTCGCCGACCGCCTCGCGAAGTCGGGTGTGGAGAACGAGCTGTTCAAGGTCGGCGCCGTTGCCGGGTCGACCGTCATCATCGGGCCGGTCACCTTCGACTGGGAGCCAACTCTCACCTCCACCGCGGAGCTCCTCACCGCGCCCCGTGGAACGGATCCGCGGCTGGAACAGAACGACCGGCCGACATCCAAGACCCGTCGCCAGGAGTACCTGGACCGCATGGACAGCAAGGCCGAAGCTCGCGCCGAGCTCATTCGCGAGCGCGAGGCCGGGATGTGGAACGACGACGAGGGCTTCGCGATCGATCGCGAAGCCGTCGAGGCGAAGGCAGGCGCAGAGGCGGGAACTACCTCCGCGGATGACTAGCCTTACCCGCTCCGAAGTCATCAACGCGAAGCGCGTCGTGGTGAAGGTCGGTTCGTCGTCGATCAGCGGCGTCAACGCCGGGCAGATCGCGCCGCTCGTGGAGGCCCTCGCCGCGGCGCACGCTCGGGGCTGCGAAGTGATCCTCGTCTCATCCGGGGCCATCGCCACGGGCATGCCGTACCTCAAGCTCGACGCCCGACCCACCGACCTCGCCACGCAGCAGGCGGCGGCCGCGGTGGGACAGAACGTGCTCATCTACCGTTACCAGGAGAGCCTCGACCGCTTCGACATCGTCGCGGCGCAAGTGCTGCTCACCGCGGGCGACCTCGAGAATCCCACGCACCGCAGCAACGCCCAGCGCGCCATGGAGCGGTTGCTGGGGCTGCGTATCCTGCCGATCGTGAACGAGAACGACACGGTCGCCACCCACGAGATCCGCTTCGGCGACAACGATCGCCTCGCCGCACTCGTCTCGCAGCTCGTGCGGGCAGACCTGCTCGTGCTGCTCTCCGATGTGGACGCGCTCTACACGCGCCCGCCGCACGAGCCGGGCGCGCGCCGGATCGGCACCGTGCCGTTCGCCGATGATCTCGCCGGCGTGGAGTTTGGCGACATCGGGTCGGCCGGCGTCGGCACCGGGGGAGCCGGCACCAAGGTCGCCGCGGCCAAGCTCGCCGCGGCCTCCGGCACGCCGGTGCTGCTCGCGTCGACCCGGGACGTGCATGCAGC
>DMKW01000212.1:4118-4718 GCA_003454135.1 Microbacteriaceae bacterium | reverse complement strand
CCGCTCGCGGCCTGCGCATAACTCCGGCAGAATCGACGGCGCGGTGTGAACTCGCCCGGTTGCACAGGGGGCTGCGCCCGGCCGTGGCGCGTTCTGCAGGAGTTGTGCGCAAAGGGCGCGGCACAGTCGGCCGTCGGTGCCCGGTGCTGGGCAGCGGCGGGAGGCGCCACGGCAGTCCCGACTGGCGGGGTGACCTGTGCGCCCCGCGAAGTAAACTTGTGGCATGCCTGAAACCGTCGTCGAAACGCGCACGTTCCTCGAGAAGCTCGAGGCGGCGCGGAATGCCTCCCTCACGCTCGCGACCGCGAACGCCGCACTCAAGAACCGGGCTCTCGAAGCGATCGCCCGCGCCGTGGTCGACAACGCCGACCTCATCATCCCGGCGAACGACCTCGACCTGGCGAACGGGCGGGAGAACGGTCTGAGCGCCGGGTTGCAGGATCGCCTGCGGCTCGACGCGAAGCGCCTCGACTCCCTCGCCGAGGCGGTGCGCCTCGTGGCGACCCTCGTCGACCCCGTCGGAGAGGCGGTGCGCGGCAAGACGCTGCCGAACGGGCTGCACCTGAGCCAGGTGCGCGTGCCGTTCGGCGTGATCGGCGT
>DMKW01000212.1:0-4010 GCA_003454135.1 Microbacteriaceae bacterium | reverse complement strand
AGCGGCAACGCGGCGGTGCTGCGCGGCGGAAGCGCGGCGGAAAACACCAATCGCGTGCTCGTCGAGCTCATCCAGGGCGCCCTCATGAGCGTCGGGCTGCCCGCCGACGCCGTGCAGACGATCGATGAGTTCGGCAGGGAAGGCGCGAAGCAGCTCATGCAGGCGCGCGGCTACGTCGACGTGCTCATCCCGCGGGGGAGCGCGGACCTCATCAACACGGTCGTGAGCGAGTCGAAGGTGCCGGTGATCGAGACCGGAGCCGGGGTCGTGCACGTCTTTCTCGACGAGTCGGCCGACGAGGCCTGGGCAGTCGACATCGTGGAGAACTCCAAGGTGCAGCGGCCGAGCGTCTGCAACGCGCTCGAGACGCTGCTCGTGCACGAGGCCGCGGCAGCGCGGTTGCTGCCGCCCGTGCTCAGCGCGCTGCGCGCATCCGGCGTCACGATCCACGCCGACGACCGCACCCGGGCGATCTTCGCGGATGCCGTGCCGGCCACCGAAGACGACTGGACGACCGAATACATGTCGCTCGACCTCTCGGTGCGGGTCGTCGACGGACTGGACCAGGCGATCGACCACATCCGCCGCTACTCGACCCACCACACCGAGTCGATCATCACGAACGATCTCGGCAACGCCGAACGCTTTCTCGCCGAGGTCGACTCGGCCGTGGTGATGGTGAACGCCTCGACCCGGTTCACTGACGGCGGCGAGTTCGGCTTCGGCGCCGAGGTGGGCATCTCCACGCAGAAACTGCACGCGCGCGGCCCGATGGGGCTCAGCGAACTCACGAGCACCAAGTGGATCGTGCGCGGCTCCGGCCAGGTCAGGGCATAACCGGCGCGGCGGTTGCGCCTGCGCCCAGTGGGCCATTGCTAGGCTGCTCTAGTAGGGATCGAACGAGGATTGGTGGATGTCGTTGCTAAGCACGATTGTTCTGGCGGCTGAAGAGGCGAAGGCTGCGCTCTTCTTTCCGGCCTGGGTGTTCCCGCTGATCGCCATCGCAGTCTTCGCGTCCCTCGGGTTTGTCGTGCACAGCTTTCGCGACGTCGCCAACCGCCACAGCCACAAGGTCGACAGTTCGGCCTCCGTGCACGGAACCGACCACCACTAAATTCCGTCAGCCGTGGCCGAAACTGCGCTGAGGCGCCCCAAGATCGGCGTCATGGGTGGAACGTTCGACCCGATTCACCACGGCCACCTCGTAGCCGCGAGTGAGGTCGCCCAGTCGTTCGGCCTCGACGAGGTCGTCTTCGTGCCCACCGGCCAGCCGTACCAAAAGCCCGGCGCGACGTCGAGCGAACACCGCTACCTCATGACCGTGATCGCCACGGCGTCCAACCCGCGCTTCACCGTCAGCCGGGTCGACATCGACCGCGAGGGTCCCACTTTCACGATCGACACGCTGCGGGACCTGCATGCCCAGAGGCCGGAGGCGGAGCTCTTCTTCATCTCGGGAGCCGATGCGATCGCCCAGATCTTCGACTGGAAAGACGTGCGGGAACTGTGGTCTCTCGCTCACTTCGTCGCGGTGACGCGCCCCGGGCATCAGCTCTCCATTTCCGGTTTGCCGGAGTCGGACGTAAGCTTGTTGGAAGTGCCCGCGCTGGCGATCTCGTCCTCTGATTGTCGCAGCCGGGTGAGCCGGGGTTTCCCGGTGTGGTATTTGGTCCCCGATGGTGTTGTTCAATACATCTCCAAACATCACTTGTATCGGAGTCTGACATGACAGCCTGGCAAGATCAGCCGCCCATTAGCCGGCGACAAGTTCGTCAAAACGAGCGCGCCGATGCGGCCGACTCGAACCTCGGCCTTGCCCAATTGCCCGAAGAACAACCTCCAGTCGAGTCCCTTCCGCGGGAAGGGTGGCAGGCGGATGCCCGTCGTTCTGCCCAGCAGAACGGTGAGGATTCGGCGCCCACCGATGCTTCGTCTGGCTCAGCGACAAGCGGACGGCGCTCGCAGCAGACCAGCGACGACGCGCCGCCGGCACCCCCGGTTTTCGGCGGATACTCCGCCGTGGAGCGCCCCCAGGTGCCGAGCTACGACGGACCGTCGTTTCGTAATCGCTCGATTTCGGCGGTCCCCGAGTCTCCCGCGCCATCGTCAGAGGCGGAACGATCCTCGGATGGGGCGGCGCAGCCCGAGCAGTCGAGCTATCGCGTTCGCGACTTCAGCCCGGACGGACGCCGCGCAACCTTCGGCGGCGCATCGGCGGTCAATTGGGCGCCTCCGGTGGCTCCAGGAGCCCCTCCTGTCGAACTCGAGTACCACACGCAGGCCGCGGTTCCCCCGTCGTCTCTCGCGTCCGCTCCGCCACCCTCCGTGGACTACACGAACTCGGCTTTCCGGGCGGAAGCGGCCCCAGAGCGCACCATGACCCGTCGTGAAATGCGCGCCCTCGAGCAGAGCGGCGTGCTGCGCCCGATCGAGGATGCTCCGGTTCGCTCTGCCGATGAGGTGCCGCGCCTGCGCGAACGCATCCGCAACACCGCGGTCGACGAGGAGCAGTCGGCGGGACTCTCCGATGCGGTCGCGGACTTCGATTCGCTCGCGTCGACCGGTGCGGGCACGGCGCCGCCTGCTTTCGCGGAACCTCCCGTGGCTCTCGTTGAGCCTCCCGCGCACCCCACCGTGTACGTCGCGTCGCTGTCCACGACCGAGTCCCAACCGGCCGAGCACGATCAGGCTCTGGTCGACGATCATGTGGTCGAAGCGACCATAGAGCCAGAGGGCTCGGAGGCGTCGGCGACCTGGTTCGATGCGATCGCCGACGAGCAGGCGGCCGACGACACCGCGGTTGTCGAGCAGGAGCCGTTTTCGGCCGGCGCTGCCAATCTGGCCGAGCAGGCCTCCCCGCGGGCGTTCACCGACTCGCCGGCGAGCTCCAAGTTCGAAGAGCTGCTGTTCAACGCCCCCGTCGCCGACGTCCCCGAGTCGTTCGTGGCCCAGCTCGACCCGGAGCCGGTCGAGGTGGACGCACACGCCGAGCCGGCCCAGCCGATCGAGCTCAAGCCGGCCCCCGCAGAGTGGCTGGCCGCGTTCCCGCCGATGACGGCGCACGAGATCGTGGTGCCCGCGCACGCGCCATCCGCCCCGGTCGCACCCGAGGCTGCCGTTGTCGAGGCTCCGCCGGTCGCCGAGATCCCCGTGCCCGAGGCACCTGCCACCGAGCTCGACGCCGCCGGCTCGTATTCGCCGCCGGTCGGACACTGGTCAACCCAGGCCTCGATCGACGACGACGAGCAGGTTCAGGAGAACACCTTCAGCCGCAATGTCGGCGCCACGAGCGGCGCGATCACAACGAGCGCTCTCGTGCTGCCATCCATTCCGACGGCCGACGACATCCTGAGCCCGCTGGGGAGCACCGGTGAGATTCTCATCACCGGCTCGATCAACCTGCCGAGCAGCATGGGCACGACGGGCGTCCACCCGGCGCGCTACGACCATTCGGACGTGGATGCCCTGCTCGAGGCCGGCGACCGCGAAGACTCAGACCAGCCGGACTCGGCTCCCGTTCGGGCGATCCGAGCCGTGAGCACCCACACCTCCTCCGGTGCGGTGATCAGCGCGAAGAAGCCCAAGGGTGACAGCCGACTGCCCATCGTGCTCGCGGTCTCGGCCGCGGCCATGGCCGTCGGCGTCGTCGTTCTGTTCGTTGTCGGGATGATCTTCAAGATCTTCTAGGCCCGTGACACTCTTTTTCTCCAACCTCCCATCCGATAGGACTCTGTGACTGCGACCGACCATGCCCGCGAACTGCTTCAGATTGCCGCCGCGGCAGCCGACTCCAAGCAAGCGGAAGACCTGGTCGCCCTCGACGTGTCCGGCCCGCTGCCGCTGACCGACATCTTCCTGCTCGCCACGGGCCGCAACGAACGCAACGTCGTCTCGATCGCGAGCGAGATCGAAGACAAGCTCATCGAGCACGGCGTGAAGCCGCTGCGCCGGGAGGGTCGCGCCGAGGGGCGCTGGATCCTGCTCGATTTCGGCGACCTCGTCGTGCACGT
>DMKW01000064.1:6053-8702 GCA_003454135.1 Microbacteriaceae bacterium | reverse complement strand
TCGCGATGCAGCGCAACTGGATCGGTCGCTCGATCGGTGCGGATGTCGACTTCGTGATCGAAGGGCGCGAGGAGAAAGTCACGGTCTTCACCACGCGGCCGGACACGCTCTACGGCGCGACTTTCATGGTTGTCGCCCCCGATTCCGACCTTGCGGCCGAGCTCATCGCCGGTGCGCCGGAAGAGCTCAAGAAGCCGTTCCAGGACTACCTGACGCAGGTGCAGAAGACCTCGGAGATCGAGCGCCAGGACGCGAGCCGCGAGAAGACGGGCGTGTTCCTCGGCCGCTACGCGGCGAACCCGGTCAACGGCGAGCGACTGCCCATCTGGGCCGCCGATTACGTGCTGGCCGATTACGGTCACGGCGCAGTCATGTCCGTTCCGGCCCACGACCAGCGCGACCTCGATTTCGCCCGCAAGTTCGGGCTGCCGGTGCGTGTCGTCGTCGACACGAACGCCCTGGTCACCGGCATGATCCCCGTGATCCCCATCAACCAGGAGACGGGCGAGGCGGAACTTCCGGATGACCTGCCACCGCTCGACCCCGCCGTCACCGGCGTCGCCCTCCTCGGCGAGGGACGACTGCTCAACTCGGGCCCGCTCAACGGGCTGAGCAAGTCCAACGCCATCAAGCGCATCATCGAGCAGCTCGAGGCAGCGGGCGGCGGCCGCGCGGCCAAGAACTATCGACTGCGGGACTGGCTCATCTCCCGCCAGCGCTACTGGGGAACGCCCATCCCGATCCTGCACGGGGAGAACGGCGAGCTCATCCCCGTGCCGGAGGACCAGCTGCCGGTGCGGCTGCCCTCGACCGAGGGCCTCGACCTGCAGCCGAAGGGAACGTCGCCGCTCGGCGCGGCCGAAGACTGGGTGAACGTGACCGCTCCGGACGGCAGCCCGGCCACGCGCGATCCAGACACCATGGACACTTTCGTCGACAGCTCCTGGTACTTCCTGCGCTTCATGAACCCCACCGACGACACGAGAGCGTTCGACCCCAAGGAGGTGGACAAGTGGGCTCCCGTCGACCAGTACGTCGGCGGCGTCGAGCACGCTATTCTGCACCTGCTCTACGCCCGATTCATCACGAAGGTGCTCTTCGACCTCGGCTACGTGAGTTTCACCGAGCCGTTCAGCGCGCTGCTCAACCAGGGCATGGTGCTCTCCGGCGGATCCAAGATGTCGAAGAGCAAGGGTGGCGTGAACCTCGGCGACGAGATCGAGGCGCACGGTGTCGACGCGATCCGACTCACCATGGCGTTCGCCGGGCCGCCGGACGAAGACATCAACTGGGAGGACGTCTCCCCGGCAGGAGCGGCCAAGTTCCTGGCGCGCGCATGGCGACTCGCCCACGAGGTCACGAGCGCTCCGGAGATCGAGTGGAAGAGGGGGGACGTGGCGCTTCGCCGCGTGACCCACCGCTTCCTCGCCGAGGCGCCCGGACTCGTGGAGGCGTTCAAGTTCAACGTGGTCGTCGCGCGGTTGATGGAGCTCGTGAACGCGACCCGCAAGGCCGTGGATTCCGGTCCGGGAGCAGGGGATGCCGCGGTGCGTGAAGCAACGGAGACCGTCGCGCTCGGCCTGAGCCTGTTCGCTCCGTACACGGCCGAAGAGATGTGGGAGATGCTGGGCTACCCTCCCACCGTCGCCGCATACGGTTGGCGTAAGGCCGACCTCACCCTGCTCGTAGAGACCGCGGTCACCGCGGTCATCCAGGTCGACGGCAAGGTGCGCGATCGCCTCGAGGTCAACCCGAAGATCGATCCGGGCGAGCTCGAGAACCTCGCGATGCAGTCCGCTGCCGTCACCCGGGCCATCGGGGACCGTTCGATCGTCAACGTGATCGTGAGGGCGCCGCGCATCGTGAACATCGCCACCAAGGCCGGCTAGGCGCGCACTGCCCCCTCCCGGCACGGCTCTTGTCCCCGGCAACCACTCCGAGGCCTCGACTTTCCTCGGGAGCCCTGTCGAGGGCGAGGACGCGACTCGAGTCGGCCTACTGTCGCGGCATGGACGCGTCGGACGAGATCGCAGCGCCACGGCGGCCTCGGGTGCGAATCGGGCTAGGTGCCGCCGCCGTTCTCGTGGCCGTCGGGCTCGGCATCGCGATCCTCGTCACCGCGTTCGGCTCGCACGGGCAAACCCGCACGGTGGCCCAGCCCACGTTCAGCGCGCCGGTGGCCCCCAACGAGCCGGGAGGCGCGGATGCCGCATCCTCCGGCACGGCGATTTACGTGCATGTGCTCGGGGCGGTGATCTCACCGGGCCTGTTCCTCATGAAGGACGGCGATCGCGCGGTCGACGCCGTCTCGGCGGCGGGGGGATTCACCGCCACCGCCGATCTGGCCCAACTGAATCTCGCGAGGCGTCTCGTGGACGGGGAGCAGATCTACGTGCCGAACGTTGGCGAGTCCGTGTCGTCTACGTCGGCCGGCGGCTCGGCCGGGGCTCGGCCGACGGGCAAGGTGAACTTGAATACCGCGGACGAGGCGACGCTCGAAACGCTCCCGCGAGTGGGGCCGGCGATGGCGAAACGCATCCTCGACTGGCGAAAGACTAATGGCCGGTTCACGTCGATCGAAGACCTCATGAGCGTCACGGGCGTGGGCGACAAGACCTTTGAGGGGCTCAAGGACCTCATCACGGTATG
>DMKW01000064.1:5603-5880 GCA_003454135.1 Microbacteriaceae bacterium | reverse complement strand
CCCTCGCCGGCGCGGCGATCGGGGCGTGGGTGGCGACGGTGGCCATCGCCGGTTGGATGGCATTGAGCGGTCGCCGCCGCGAATCATTGGCGGTCGTCGCGGTGGTGACGCTCGCCGCCTGCGCCCTGCTCCTCACCGTTGCCGCCGTGCAGTCGCCGCAGCGGCAGCCGCCAGAACTGCTCGCGGCAGCGCACGCCGGCAGGTTCGTCACGGCGACGGCCGTGACCACGGAGGCCCTCCATTCCGGAATGGGGCCATTCTCGGTCACCCTCACGAG
>DMKW01000064.1:2328-5479 GCA_003454135.1 Microbacteriaceae bacterium | reverse complement strand
GGCGCGGCGGTGGGCATCGGGTCGAGCGTTGCGCTCTCAGGAACGCTCGTCGCGTCCGATTCTGCTGACGATGTGGCATTCCTCGTCTTCGCGTCGAAGCCAGCGACTCTCGTCGGCGGTCCGCCCTGGTATCTCGGGTGGGCAAACGACCTCAGGTCGGGGTTCAGCGAGGCGGCATCCTCGCTCCCCGGCGACGGTGGCGGTCTCCTGCCCGGCCTCGCGATCGGGGACACGACGGCGGTCAGCCCCGCGCTCAACGTCGCCATGAAGGCGACATCACTCAGCCACCTGACGGCCGTCTCGGGCGCCAATTGCGCGGTCGTGATCGCGCTCATCATGCTCGCGGGGGGCGCGCTCGGCCTCTCCCGGCTCTGGCGGATCGCCGCATCCGTCGTCGTGCTCGTCGGTTTCGTGGTGCTCGTGACGCCGCAGCCGAGTGTGCTCCGCTCCGCGGTGATGGCGGCGCTCGTGCTCGTCGCGACGGCGGCGGGTCGACCGGTGCGCGGGGTGAGCATCCTGTCGCTGGCTGCCCTCATCCTGCTCGCCGTCGACCCATGGCTGTCCCGAAGTTACGGCTTCGTGCTGTCCGTGCTCGCGACGGGCGGGCTGCTCATCCTGGCCGGCCCGATCACCCGGCTTCTCGCGCGGTGGCTGCCGGTCGGCATCGCGGCGATCGTGGCCATTCCCCTCGCCGCGCAGCTCGCCTGCCAGCCGGTGCTGATCCTGCTCAATCCGGTGATTCCCACCTACGGCGTGTTCGCGAACATGCTCGCCGAGCCGGCGGCGCCCATCGCGACCGTGCTCGGGCTCGTCGCGTGCCTCGTCCTGCCGGTGGTGCCGGCCATTGGCCACCCGATCGCCTGGCTCGCGTGGTTTCCCTCCGCCTGGATTGCGGCCGTCGCCAAGTTTTTCGCTGGCCTTCCCGGCAGCGCCATCCCGTGGCCGAGCGGCGCGCCGGGGGTCGCCCTCGCGGTGGCGGTGACGGCCCTCGGTCTGCTCGCCGCGTTCCCGCCTCGCGGAAGGGCGCGCGGCATCCGTCGCGTCGCCTCATCCGCTCTCGCCCTTGTGCTCGCGGGCTACCTCGGCGTCGCCGGTGGGGAGCGGGCGCGCGTGCAACTCGCGCGCCCCGGTGATTGGCAGATCGCGGTGTGCGACATCGGGCAGGGGGACGCCGTGCTCGTGCGGAGCCTCGGCCAGGTCGCGCTCATCGACACGGGACCGCGGCCCGAACGCCTCACGCGCTGTCTGGATGCGCTCGGCATCGACCGCGTCAACCTCCTCGTGCTCACCCACTACGACCTCGACCACGTGGGCGGCACGGGGGCCGTGATCGGGCGGGTGGACCGCGCGATGATCGGGCCCAGGTCGGATGCCGGAGACGAACGACTAGCGAGGCAGCTCGCCGACTCCGGCGCGGTGGTCGGGCAGGTGAGCCGCGGACTCACCGGGATGCTGGGGGAGCTGCGCTGGGAGGTGCTGTGGCCGCCCTCACCGCTCGCCGGCGTGCAGCCGGGCAACGACGCGAGCGTGACGATGCGCTTTCACGGAACGGGCGCCTGCGCTTCGGGCTGCCTCAGTTCCCTGTTCCTGGGGGACCTCGGCAATGAACCGCAAGCCAGGATGATGGCGGTCAACCGGATCGGGCGCGTGGACGTCGTGAAGGTGGCCCATCACGGGTCGGCCGACCAGAACGAGAGCCTTTATGTAAAGTTGCGCGCCACGGTCGGCCTCATCGGGGTCGGGGCAGACAACACCTACGGGCATCCGACCGACAAACTGCTCGGCATCCTCGCGCGCGTCGGCACGGCCGCGGAGCGCACCGACCTCGACGGCATGATCCTCGTCTCGCCGCGGCCGAACGGCACCATGACCGTGTGGACCGAGCGCTCGCCTCCCTCGGGTCGCTGAGGCGCCGGGGAGCGGACCTCGGTGACGGTGCCGCCGAATATGCTGGGGAGGGTTCCAACGCAGGGTGAGGGAGTTCCGTGGCAGGCAAGGCTGCGCCAAAGGTCGCTGCGGCAATCCCGCAGCTCGGCTGGTCGAAGGTGCGACCGGCGAGGGTGGTGCTCGTGTCTGGCACCGAGGATTTTTTCGCCGACCGCGCCATTCGGATGCTGCGCGACACGCTGCGGGCGGAGGACCCGAGCCTGGAGATCAGCGACCTCGAAGCCGACGCCTACGGGCCGGGCGAGCTCATCACCCTCGCGAGCCCGTCGCTCTTCGGCGAGCCGCGCATGATCCGCGTGACCGGCGTGGAGAAGTGCACCGACGCGTTTATCGCCGAGACGCTCGCCTACCTGGAGTCGCCGGCCGACGATACCTACCTCGTGTTGAGGCACGCGGGCGGCGTGCGCGGCAAGAAGCTGCTCGACGCCATCCGCGGCGGACTCGGCAACGGCATCGAAATCGTTTGCGCTGAGCTCAAGAAGGACTCTGACAAGCTCGATTTCGCCGCCGCAGAGTTCGCGGCGGAAGGGCGTCGTATCACCGGTGGCGCCTTGCGCGCCCTCACGTCCGCGTTCGCCGACGACCTCGCGGAGCTCGCCGCCGCCTGCCAGCAGCTCCTAGCGGACGCGAGTGAGGAGATCACCGAAGCAACGGTGGAGAAGTACTACTCGGGGCGAGTCGAGACGAATGCCTTCCGGGTGGCCGATATCGCGATCGCCGGCCGCTATGGGGAGGCGCTCATCCTGCTGCGGCACGCGCTTGCCGCCGGTGCCGATCCGGTGCCGATCGTCGCAGCCTTCGCGAGCAAGCTCCGCACGATGGCAAAGATCGCCGGATCGCGCGGAGGCTCCGGCCAGCTCGCCCAGCAGTTCGGGCTCGCCCCCTGGCAGGTCGACCGGGCGAGGCGCGACCTTCAGGGCTGGGATGACGCCGGTCTCGGCCGTTGCATCGAACTGCTCGCCGAAACGGATGCCGCGGTCAAGGGCGGCGGACGCGACCCTGTGTTCGCGCTCGAGCGCATGATCGGCGTCATCAGCGCGCGCGGCGAGGGGTAGCGCGGCGGTCACCCGCCCCATCCACCGCGCCGGCCTGGTGGGGGCGCTTGGTGACGGCTGAGCGAGGAAGTAATCCGTTAACGACAAGACCCCGCCTCGGCGAGAGACGGGGTCTTGCGAAGCTAAAGAGCCGCGTTCTAGAGAGCAGA
>DMKW01000064.1:0-2229 GCA_003454135.1 Microbacteriaceae bacterium | reverse complement strand
GTGGATGACGCCCTTGCTGGCGGCCTTGTCGAGCTTCTTGGACGCGAGCAGCAGCGCCGCTGCGGCCTTGACCTTGTCGCCGGCGGTGACGGCCTCGCGCGTCGCGCGGATGGCGGTCTTGACCTCGCTCTTGACGGCCTTGTTGCGGTCCTGCGCCTTCTTGTTCGTGCCGATGCGCTTGATCTGGGACTTGATATTTGCCACGTTGTTACTTTCTTGTTTGTCCGGATAGTTCGGGGCAGCCGAGGAAGAGAATCTGGTTCTTCGATTCTCGGCCGCGAATCGCGCTGCGACTCAATCGAGGCTGCGCGCAAGCCAACAGGCAACATTACCAGTTGGCGGCCGGATACGGCAATCGGATGATCGACGGGGAACAAGACTCGACCACACGATGGTAATAGCCTGACCTCATGCCATCTCTCGCTGCGCACATCTCCTCGGTACCCGGGTCGGGCATCCGCAGAATCTACGAGATCGCCGTCGAACTCGACGACGTGATCTCACTGGGTGTGGGCGAGCCCGACCGGGCTGTCGCGCCGCACATCCTCGCCGCCGGTGCCCAGGCGTGGCTCGAGGACCGCACCAACTACACCGCCAACGGTGGCATCGCTCCGCTGCGGGCCGCCATCGTCGAGAAGCTCGCGCGGGAGAACGGCCTGCGAGTGGATGTGGAGCAGGTGTGGGTGACGATGGGCGCGACCCAAGGCCTGCACCAGGCCATGCGGCTGTTGCTGGCGGCGGGAGACGAGGTGCTGGTGCCCGATCCTGGATACACGACCTTCACCATGAACGCGCGGATGCTCGAGGTCGAACCCGTGCCATACACGCTCCGGCCCGAACACGGCTTCGCGCCGGATCTGGAGGAGCTCGATCGACTCGTCACCGACAAGACGCGGGTGATCATCGTCAATACCCCGTCGAATCCGCTCGGGACGGTGCTCGACCGGGAGCAGTTGCGGGGATTGCTCGACTTTGCCAAGCGCCACGACCTGTGGGTGCTGAGCGACGAGGTGTACGAGTACTTCACCTACGGGCGGAAGCACGTGAGCATCGCGAGTCTCGACGACGACGATCGCGTGTTCTCGGTCTTCTCCCTCTCCAAGACCTATGCCATGACGGGAATCCGCGTCGGCTACCTCGTCACCCCGCCCGGTCTGGCCAGTGTCATGCGCACCGTGCAGGAGGCGGCCATCAGCTGCGTGAGCACGCCCGGGCAGTTCGCGGCGATCGCCGCGATCACGGGAGACCACCAGCACGTCGCAGACTCGAAGGAGCACTATCGCGGCAACCTGGAGGCGGCCTGCGCGCTGCTCGACGCGAAGGGCATCCGGTACCTGCGCCCCAACGGCGCGTTCTACCTCTGGGTGGATGTGCGCCACGTCTCGGGCGGGGATGTCGCCGGCTGGGCCGAACACTTCCTGCTGCGCGACCGGGTCGCGATCGCGCCGGGCAGCGCGTTCGGGCGGTCGGGCGAGGGCTGGATCCGGGTGTGCCTCGCCGCGAGCGAAGCCGACCTGCTCACCGGCCTCGGCCGGTTGCCGGAGCCGGGCATCCCCGACCCGCGCGCCCACTGACGCATCCACCGGTTCTCGCGGCAGGTGGCCTGCCGAATTTCGGGGGTTATCCCCATGGCGGCGGTCGCGGCGGATTTCTAGCCTTGGCTCACCCCCGCCACCCCTCGCCGCCCAAGGAGAAGAACAATGTCAACCGCGCAGCCCATTACCCACCAGGGCACCGCCGAGCCGGTCGGCGCGACGGATACCAAGACCTTCGGCATTGTGAGCCTCGTTCTCGGCGTCGCGTCGATCGTCGCCGGCCACACCTTCCTCGTGCCGATCGCCGCGATAGTGCTCGGCGTGATCGGCCTCCGCCGCGAACCGGCGAGCCGCACATTCAGCATCTGGGGCATCGTGCTCGGTTCGGTCATGATCGCGCTGCCGGTGCTGCTCATTGCGTTCGGCATCGCCGTCCTCGTCCCGCTCGCCGCCCTCGCGGTGCTCTTCGGCTGATCCGAGGCTAAACGAGGGGGGCGCGGCGCCAGCCGCGCCCCTCTCGTCACGCCGTCGCCTCCGGCATGGGAGAATTGGGCGACCTGCCCCGCAGCCCCAGGCGATCGGGCTGCGAAACCTTCCCCACAGCACCAGAGGACAGCGTGAGCCCCAAAGCACTGAAGGCCCTCGAGCCGGCATCGACCGACCCCGCCTTCATCCGCAACTTCTGCATCATCGC
>DMKW01000139.1:3572-9343 GCA_003454135.1 Microbacteriaceae bacterium | reverse complement strand
TCGAGCATGTCATCGGCGTCTCCAACGGCACGGATGCGCTCGAGCTCGCGTACCGGGCCGTCGGAGTCGGCCCGGGCGACGAGGTCATCATTCCAGCCAACACCTTCATCGCGACCGCGGAGGCGGTGTCGCGCATCGGTGCGGTGCCGGTTTTCGTCGACGTCGACGACGAGCACCTGCTCATCGACCCCGACGCGGTCGAGGCCGCCATCACCGAGCGCACGCGCGTCATCGCGCCCGTGCACCTGTTCGGGCAGACCGCGCCGGTCGAGCGCATTCTGCCGATTGCCGAGAAGCATGGGCTGGTCGTCGTCGAGGATGCGGCGCAGTCGCAGGGCGCGTCGTCGTCGGCAGGCCGCGCGGGAGCCCTGTCGAGGGTCGCGGCGACCAGCTTCTACCCGGGCAAGAACCTCGGTGCGGCCGGCGACGCGGGCGCCGTCATGACGAGTGACGCGGGCATCGCCGACCTCATCCGCAGTCTGGCCGCTCACGGCAGCTCGGTGAAGTACGTGCACGACCACATCGGCATGAACGCGCGGCTCGACGCGATCCAGGCCGCCGTGCTTCGGGCGAAGCTGAAGCGACTCGAGGGCTGGAATGTCGCCCGACGTGTTGCCGCCGACCGCTACGCGCGTCTCCTCGGGGACGACGACGGAGTCCGGCTGCCGTCGGTGCGCCCGGGAAACACCGATGTCTGGCACCTCTTCGTCGTGCGTGTGGCCGAGCGCGAGCGCGTGATGGCGGAACTGTCCGATGCCGGGATCGGCGTGGGGATCCACTATCCGACGCCCGTGCACCTGACAGAGGCGTACGCCGGTCTCGGCTATCGGCGCGGGCAGTTCCCGGTCACCGAGACCGCCGCCGACCGCATCCTGTCCCTGCCGATGTTCCCGCAGTTGACCTCGGAGCAGCAGGAGCGCGTCGCCGAGGCGCTGCGCGACGCCGTCGGCTAGGTCATGAGGCGAACCCCGTGAGCATCCGATACCGACCGCAGCCACTCTCGTCCGTGCCGAGGGTGACCGTGGTGATCCCGCACTTCAACTACGGACAGTACTTGCCCGTCGCCGTCGCCACGGTGCTCGGCCAACCCGGGGTCGACGTCGATGTGATCATTGTCGACGACGCCTCGACGGATGGGAGCGCAGCGGTCGCCCGCGAACTCGCCGCGGGCGATCCCCGTGTCTCCCTGATCGAGCACCCCGTCAACAAGCGCCACATCGCGACATACAACGACGGTCTCGCCGCTGCGACGGGGGACTACGTCGTGCTCCTCTCCGCGGACGATGCGCTGTCGCCCGGGAGCCTCGCTCGCTCGACCGCACTGATGGAGGTCAACCCGGGGGTTGGACTCGTCTACGGCAACGTCCGCACCTTCTCGGACAGTCCTCCGACCGGCCCCACCGCACCGGCGAGCTGGAACGGGGCTCACGAGTCGTGGACCGTGTGGCGCGGCGAGGAATGGCTAGGACTGACCTCGCGGCGCGGGCGCAACGTCATCATGAATCCGGAAGTCGTGATGCGACGCGGTCTGCTGGCTGATATCGGCGGCTATGACGCGCGCTTCCCGCACTCCGCCGACCTGTTCCTCTGGCTGCGGGCTGCGGCACGAGGCGATGTGGGTCGCGTGAACGGGACGGTCCAGGCGTTCTACCGTGTGCACAACACCAACATGCACACGACCCAGTTCGGCGGCCTCCTCGACGACTATTCTGCCGTGCGGGACACATTCGACGTCTTCTTCGACGAGGACGGCCCGCTGCTGCAGGATGCCCCCGGCCTCCGCGGCCGCGCTCGCCGTGCGATCGCTCGCGAAGCACTTCAGCGCACCGCCCTGCTGCCCCCGTCGGAGCCGGCGGCCTCGACGGAATCCCTCTTGGAGTTCGCTGCCGAGTCCGATCCCTCGGATCGGTTCGCCCGATCCGCATACCGCCGCGTCCTGCGGGCGGGACTGAGAAAGCCCCTGGGCGCCGCGGAGGGTCTCCGCTGGCGCTTCCGGTACCAGCGAGAGCTCAGGTACGGCACGTGAGCGGCTCGGTCGAGGAAGAGGGTGGCGCGCTCGGACACCAGGCGGTGACCTCGATCCTGTGGACGGCGTCCCAGAAATGGGTCGCGCGGATCGGCGGATTCATCACGATCGCCGTGCTCGCCCGTCTGCTCTCCCCCGCGGAGTTCGGCACCGTCGCCGCTGCCACCGCCGTCCTCCCGATCGCCTATCTGCTCGCCGATATGGGGTTCTCGACCTATGTGGTCCAGGCCAGGGACATCGGACAGCGGATGCTGAGCACCGCGTTCTGGTTCTCCGTCGTCGCCGGCCTCGTGCTTGCCGGCTGCCTCGTCGCGGCGGCGCCGCTCTTCGCCTGGGTCTTCCACGTTCCCGAGGCGGCGGATGTCGTCCGCGGCCTCGCACCGCTGGTCCTGCTGGTCACGCTCAGCTCGGTCTCCGTCGCGCTGCTCCGCCGGCAGCTGCGCTTCCGGACGCTCGCCATTCAGTCCTTCATCGCGAGTGTGGCGGGTCAGGTCGTCGCCATCGTCCTCGCCCTGCTCGGGTTCGGTGTGTGGGCGCTCGTCGGCCAGATGCTCCTCTTCCAGATCGTCACCACGATCTACGCCTGCAGCGTGGCGCATTGGCGACCGAGCCTCCAGTTCTCGCGGACCGAGTTCCTGCGCATGGCCTCCTTCGGGACGAAGGTCGTCGGCGTGGACCTCATCGGGGTCCTCCGGCAGTGGGTCGAGTACGCGATCATCGCCTCCTTCCTCGGAGCGGCCGGGTTGGGCTACCTCAACGTGGCCCAGCGCCTCGTGCAGATCGCGCAGGACGTGACCGCGGCGGCGGTCCTCCCGGTGTCGACCGTGGTGTTCTCGCGGATCCGCAGCGAGCCGGACCGGCTCCGCAGCGGATACCGCCGAGCCCTCGGGATGACATACGCGGCCATCATCCCGGTCATGATCTTCTTGACGGTCTCCGCCCCGCGGCTGATCCCGTTCCTGTTCGGCAGGCAGTGGGCCGGAAGCATCGGAGCCTCGCAGGTGCTGGCGATCGTCGGGATCCTCACCATGATCGCAATGCTCGACCACGGCCTGTTCTACGGACTCGGTCGCCCGGGCGCATGGTTCGTCTTCGCCATCGTCGTGGATGTCGCCACCATCGGCCTCGCCTTCGTCACCGCGCCGCACGGACTGGTGGCCTGGGCGTTCGGGTTCCTCGCGATCGCGACCGTGTCGACCGTCGTCCGCTGGCCGTTGGTGGGTCGACTCATCTCGTCCGCGGTCCGTCCGATCCTCATGGTGACGGTGCGCGCGGCGGCCTGCGCGGTGCTCTCGGCTGCCGCGGGTGTCGGTGTCGATCTGCTGACGCGCTCGTGGTTGCCGATCCTTGCGATCGCGGCGACCGGACTGGCCGTCGTGATCGTCGATCTCGTGGCTATGAGAGTCTTCATGCACACCGAGTTATCGGAGTTCGTCCGCATCGTCCGCTCCCGTCTGGGGCGCCGCAGTTCACGCACCGCCGACCCGCCAACGACACCGACACCAATACCAACACCAACATCGACACCGGGGGATGGCGCACATGGGTGACACACCGAGGACCGCCCCGCACGTCCTGATCATCGTGCAGAACCTCCCGGTCCCTCTGGACCGCAGGGTGTGGTTGGAGTGCCAGGCGCTCCTGGCGCGCGGCTACCGCGTCAGCGTGATCTGCCCGAAGGGTCCCGGTGATCCGGCCCGTCAGCACATCGACGGCGTCGACATCTACAAGTACAAGCCCGCGCCGGAGGCCGAAGGGCTGCTCGGGTTCATGTGGGAGTTCGCGTACAGCTGGGTGCGTACCGCGTGGCTCTCACTTGCGGTCTGGCGCCGCCGCCCCTTCGACATCATCCAGGCCTGCAACCCGCCGGACACCTTCTGGTTCCTGGCGCTCCTCTGGAGGATCCGGGGCGTGAAGTTCATCTTCGATCACCACGATCTCAACCCGGAGCTGTTCCTCTCGCGGTTCGGGGAGCCGAAGGGATTCGGGCAGCGGCTCCAGTACCGCGCCCTGAGCTGGCTGGAGCGGCGGTCGTTCCGCACCGCCGAACGCATCACGTCGACGAACGAGTCATACAAGGCGGTGGCCGTGCGTCGCGGAGGGAGGCTGCCCGACGAGGTGACCGTGGTGCGCAGCGGGCCGGATACCAAGCAGATGCGCCCGATCTATCCGGCGAATCCTCGCCCCGCCGACGGAATCAACCTCACCTACCTGGGCATCATGGGTCCGCAGGATGGAGTCGATCAGGTCTTGCTCGTGATGGAGGAACTCGTCCACAGGCGCGGTCTCACTCAGGTGACGGCGACTCTGCTCGGTTTCGGGGATTGCCTTGACGACCTCAAGAAGCAATCGACGGCGCTCGGTCTCGACGATCACGTCACGTTCACCGGTCGTGTCGACCGGATCGCGATCGCCGAACATCTCAGTCGATCCGACATCGGGCTGTGTCCCGACCTCAAGACGCCACTCAACGATCTGTCCACCATGAATAAGACGATGGAGTACATGTCGTACGGTCTCCCCGCCGTCTCGTTCGACCTGGTGGAGACCCGGGTGTCTGGCGCCGACACTCTGCTGTACGTTCCGACCGGCGACACCGGGGCATTCGCGGATGCCGTCGAGCGGCTGATCGACGACCCAGAGCTACGCGTCGAGCTGGGACAGAAGGCGCGAGAGCGGGTGTCGTCGCAGCTCGACTGGCGTCCGCAGGCGGAGGCCTACGTCGGAGTCTTCGACCTGGTCTCGGGATTCAGCCGGCCCGGACCGGCCGTCCCCGACGACGGCGAGAAGTTGACAGCCGACGCGCAGGGCCGTAGATACGTCGACCTCGACGACACGACCGAATTCGCTCGGTTCCTGCGAGAGCGGCGGGCCCCGTGACCCGAATCCGAACGAACGTTCATCACCTCCTCACGCAGGCGGCAGCGGCGACCCCGCACTCCGCGGCGCTCACCTACAAGAAGGAAACCGTCTCGTACGCTGAGCTCGACGCAGCTGTGCGCTCTGTCGCCGTCCAGCTGCAGGAGCTCGGACTCCAGCGCGGTGATCGGGTGGCGATCTACCTCGAGAAGCGCATCGAACTGGTGGTCGCGATGTTCGCGACATCCGCGGCGGGGGGCGTCTTCGTGCCGATCAACCATGTGCTCAAGCCGGCGCAGCTCGGTCACATCGTGAATGACAGCGGGGCGCGATTCCTGGTGACCTCGGCGGACCGACTCGCCCAGCTGCCAGCCGTCCTCGCCGACGGATCGGTGGAGCATGTCCTGCTCGTCGGCGCCGTGGAGGGGGCCGACCCCGTCGGGCATCGGGTGTCGCCGCTGCGTGGCCCCGAGTCGGCGGATTCCGCCACCCGACCGAGCGACCCCAGCGAGGCCGGCACCATCGATATCGACCCGGCCGCGATCCTCTACACCTCGGGCAGCACCGGAAAGCCCAAGGGCGTGGTGCTGAGCCACCACAACCTCATCGTCGGTGCCGAGAGCGTGAGCAGCTACCTGCACAACACGAGCGACGACGTCATCCTGAGCGTTCTCCCGCTGAGCTTCGATGCCGGGCTGAGCCAGGTGACGACCGCCTTCGCCGTGGGGGCCCACTGCGTGCTGATGAACTACCTGCTGCCGCGGGATGTGCCCGGACTGTGTGCGCAGCACGGGGTGACCGGCATCACGGGCGTGCCGCCGCTCTGGCTGCAGATCGCCGACGTGGCCTGGCCCGAGGAGGTCGCCGCGCGCGTGCGCTACTGGGC
>DMKW01000139.1:1845-3283 GCA_003454135.1 Microbacteriaceae bacterium | reverse complement strand
GGCCAGCCGTGGCGCGCCCCGGAACTCGCCGTGTGGTCGGGTGACACCGTCGTCGCCGACGAGGAGGGCTTCCTCTACTTCGTCGGCCGCACCGACGACATGATCAAGACCTCGGGGTATCGCGTGAGCCCGAGCGAGATCGAGGAGGCGGCGTACGCGACCGGTGTCGTGCGGGATGCCGTCGCGCTCGGTATAGAGGAAGTCGGGATCGGGCACCGCGTCGTCCTGTTCGCGACGGCCATGGAGGGCGCCCTCGACACGACCGTGCTGCTCGGTGCACTCCGTCAGGTGCTGCCGCTCTACATGGTGCCGTCGCAGATTCACGCCCGCGACGAGCTGCCGCGTTCACCGAACGGCAAGTTCGACCGGAATCTCTTGAAGGCACAGGTATCCGTATGAAGCCCCACGAGCACGCGGCCGCTTTCGGCACCCTGGAGGGAGAGCTGCGCGTCGGCGGCCTGCCGCTGTCGAGACTGGCCGCCCGGGTGGGATCGACGCCATTCTTCGCTTACGACCGCGGCATCCTCGACGCCCGTGTCGACCGCCTGCGCGCCGTGCTTCCTGCGCGGGTGGAGCTCAGCTACGCGATGAAGGCCAACCCGATGCCCGCAGTGGTGCAGCACCTCGCCACGCGCGTCGACCGCATTGACGTTGCATCAGCCCTGGAGATGCAGGCGGCGCTGGACTGCACCATCCGACCCGATCGGGTGAGTTTCGCCGGCCCAGGGAAGGCGCCGGCGGAGATCCGCCAGGCCGTCGCTGCGGGGGTCATCGTCGAAGTCGAGTCCACAACCGAGATCACGCGGGTGATAGCCGCGGGCGACGAACTCGGTGTGACGCCCCGCATCGCGATCCGGGTCAATCCAGACTTCGCGGTCAAGGGCTCGGGCATGCGCATGGGCGGTGGCCCGCAACAGTTCGGGATCGACGCAGAGCAAGTGCCCGATGTTCTGAAGCACTACGCCTCAGCGGGACTCGAGATCCTGGGCTTCCACATCTTCGCGGGATCGCAGAATCTCAACGCGGACATCATCGCCGAATCGCAGCGACGCACGGTCGATCTGGTGAGCGAGCTCGCCGAGTACCTGCCCACGCCGGTGCGGTACCTGAACCTCGGGGGTGGCTTCGGCATCCCGTACACGGAGAAGGACCGGCCGCTGGATCTCGAGGCCGTGGCCGCCGGTCTCCACGCGCTCGTCGACGGCCCGATCGCTGAACGGCTGCCCGAGGCCACCCCGGTAGTCGAACTCGGCCGCTATCTCGTCGGGGAGTGCGGTGTGTACGTGACCCGCGTGTTGGATCGCAAGGTCTCGCGCGGGAAGACCTACCTGGTCGTCGATGGCGGGATGCACCATCAGCTGGCCGCGTCCGGCAACTTCGGGCAGGCGATCCGGCGCAACTATCCTCTAATCGTGGGCAATCGCGCGGACACTCCCGT
>DMKW01000139.1:625-1689 GCA_003454135.1 Microbacteriaceae bacterium | reverse complement strand
AGGCAGAAATCGACGACCTGATCGTCATCTTCCAACAGGGCGCATATGGTTTGACCGCCAGCCCGACAGCCTTTCTCGGGCACCCTGCACCGGCAGAGGTGCTCGTTTGATATCGAACGGAGCAGCCATGACCGAAACCCTTGATGCCGTCCGAAACGTGCTGATCGAGACACTCGAGCTCACGCAACAGCCGACGGAACTGAGCCGAGACACCCCGTTGTTCGGGGCGCTTCCCGAGCTCGATTCGTTCGGGGTCGTCCAACTGGTCACCGAGCTCGAGGAGCGCTTCGACATCACGATCGATGACGACGAGTTCGGTGCCGATCTGTTCGAGACGGTCGGTACGTTGACGGACTTCGTCGATTCCAAACTCGCGTCGGCCTAGCCGGCTCGTGCTCGCCTCACCACGCCACGAGCGTGAGTTCGCTGTACAGGTAGTCGACGTCCTCGGCCCGCATGCCGTTCCCTCGGAACATCTTGTTCCGCGGGTTGCTCAACTCGGTGCCGAGTCCTCGGGAGAACCCGAGAACACGGTGTTCGGCGAGCGTGAACACGAGTCCTTTGCCCAGGAGGTGGGATCGGATCGCCCCCCACGCGGACTCGATGCATGCCGCCGAGCCGCCGACGAAAAGCGGCGTGGCGAACAGTCGCAATCCCTTTCGACGATCGCGTCGAAACATCAGATATCCGTATTCTCCGAGCCCCTCGACAAGCAGATGTTCGACGGCTGCCGCGCCCCGGTGATCCCGGTAGACTTCCGCATCACGATCGACCAGAACACGCTCCAGATCGTCGGGCGCGCTCGTCAGCCGAAGGCCGCGCGGGGAAGGGTGGGGGAGGTTGACCACGAGGCGAGTAGCGGTGTCGAGGCGATGAAAGCCCAAGCGCTCGTTCATCGCGACGACGTTTCCGCTGGGGGACAGGTCGGTGAAGACGAATCCCGGTTGTTTGAGAAGGGCGCGAATGAGTTTGAGGCTGTGCGCGCGGTAGGGCTCGAGCACGCAGAATGCCGCGAGGTTGCAGATGTCGATCGTGGCCCCATCGATGTCGCGGTGCGAATACAC
>DMKW01000139.1:0-423 GCA_003454135.1 Microbacteriaceae bacterium | reverse complement strand
CTCGTGCAGGAATTCGCCGACCGCGATGGAGTCTTCCGAGTGAATCGGATGCGTCGAGACGCCGGAGTTCGACATAACCACAGCCTATGGGGACAGCGGGCCGACACCGGAGTCGGGAGGGCCGGATGACGAGCGTCATCATCGCAGCCCACAATGAGGAGGGCGTGATCCGCGCGTGCCTCGATGCGCTGTCGGTGCAGACGGGAATCGATGGTCCGCTCGACGTCGTGGTGAGCGCCAATGCCTGTACCGATGCCACCGTCGACATCGCCCGCGCCAGCGGGGCCACCGTCGTCGATCGGCCACTCAGCGGCAAGGCCGCCGCGCTCAATGCGGGTGAGCACGTGGCGCACGGGTTTCCCCGCATCTACCTCGACGCGGACATCGTGGTGCCGCCCAATGCGATTGCGGAGCTCGTCGCGG
>DMKW01000218.1:22645-23588 GCA_003454135.1 Microbacteriaceae bacterium | reverse complement strand
TGCGAAGATCGCGCACGGGAACAAAGCTCATACGTCAATTGTAGCGGGGTGTAGCATTCCGTAGCAGATACGCGCTAGATCGTGATTACCGGGTTCAACACCGTCGACCTCGTGATCGAGGCGCACGACCAGGCGTTGCGCGAGGTTGGCAGCGAGAATCGTATCGACGCAGACCTCAAGCGGTTGATCGCAAGCCCGAACAACCCGGCGCTGCTCAACGCTGCGGCGGATGCGACCTGGTCGCCCGACCTGCTCGGGGCCGACCTGCTCACCCTCTACCGCTCGGGCGAATTTCCGAAACCCTAGAGGGCGGCTCGCACTTTGAGGGGCTCCCACCATGCGCGGTTGTCTCGATACCACTGAACGACATCCGCGAGGCCTTGTTCGAACGGCACGAGCGGCTCGTAACCGAGCTCGGCCCGGATCTTGGAAATGTCCACGCTGTAGCGCAGGTCGTGGCCGAGGCGATCGGTCACGCGGTCCACGTAGGACCAGTCCTTGCCCGTCGCGTCGAGCAGCAGCTGCGTGAGCTCCTTGTTGGTGAGCTCAGTGCCCCCGCCGATGTTGTAGATCTCGCCTGCCCGGCCGCGGGTGAGCACCATCGCGATGCCGCGCGTGTGGTCGTCTACGTGCAGCCAGTCCCGAATGTTGTTTCCCTCGCCGTAGAGGGGAACGTGCTTGTCGTCGATGAGGTTGGTGACGAAGAGCGGGATCACCTTCTCGGGAAAGTGGTACGGGCCGTAGTTGTTGGAGCATCGGGTGATCGACACGTTGAGGCCGTGGGTGCGGAAGTAGCTGCGCGCGAGCAGGTCGCTGCCGGCCTTTGACGCCGAGTACGGCGAGTTCGGTTCGAGCGGGCGCTGTTCGTCCCACGAGCCCTCGGCGATGGAGCCGTAGACCTCGTCGGTGGAGACGTGCACGAAGCGCTTGAGTCCGCTGCGCA
>DMKW01000218.1:17675-22385 GCA_003454135.1 Microbacteriaceae bacterium | reverse complement strand
GGTGCGGCGAACGAAGTTCGATCCGATGAAACCGGCGCCGCCGGTGACGAGAATTTTCACAGGGAAATTCCTTTCTGCATAGCAAGGCTAGCGTGGCGAATCAGGCGACTTGACCGGCTGCCTGCCGTGGTGCCAGTGACGTCAGCGCGGGCCAAGAAGAGTTCGAACGGCGCGGAGCGGTCGTGTGAGCCGCCACGACCAGGTCGCCCGAAGTGCTGCTGTCAGGGCCAACGCTTCGTCAAGCCTCGCGCTGGTCTCGTCGAGTTCCTCCTTGAGGCGAAGCTCGTTGAGGGTAACGAAATCGTCGAACACGCAGACGGGATAGGAAAGCAGCTGCAGGAACTCCTCCCCCTTCTCCGAGGAGACGTAGTACCGCGACAACCCATCAAAGAGGCAGAAGTGGTACCCAGCATCGAGCACGAGCGGTTCCCATGCCGCGTGGTTGGGGGCGGTCGACCCGGGGGTAGTGGCTTCGACGATCAAGATCCACGGGCGAACCTTCGTCAGGTCGATTGATCGAAGCACCTGAAGTTCCGCCCCTTCCGTATCGATTAGAAGAAAGTGGATCTCCGTCTCGGCGAACCCGTGCTTCGCGATCGCGTTGTCGAGTCGAACGGTCGGGACCGTGACGTCCTTCACGCACATCCCATGATCGGCGTGACCAACGCTGATCTCATCCATGAGCGTCGATAGGCCGGTGCCGTCGATCAGGTGAAGCGTGATATTCGCCTCCGAGGAATCGGTCACTGCAGCCTCGATGACCTCATCGCGGGGACGTTCCTCCCGGTAGAGCGCGGCGAAGATGGGATTCGGCTCGATCGCCAGGCCGGACCAGCCACGCTCATAGAAGCTCCGGGAGACGGAGTCGTACTTCGGATGATTCGCCCCGACCTCGACATACGTGCCCCGCTCGATCCCGTGAAGCACGCGGTTCAGGATCACGTCCTCGCCGTTCTGAGCAAACGAGATGAAGCGGGCTGGCGTCGTCAACAGTTGCTCCAGTGAGTGGTGTGAGATCGAAGGCAGAAGTTCTCCGGTCAGACTAATCGACGGTCGGCGGTGACACCCGTCTTGCTAGACTTCGGCACGTGCAAATCCGTGAGCTCGCCATCCCTGATGCGTGGGAGTTCACTCCGACGCAGCACCGCGATGATCGGGGCGTCTTCTTCGAGTTCTATCGCTTCGAAAAGCTGGAGGAGGCTGTCGGGCATCCGTTCTCCTTGAAGCAAGGAAACGTGTCTGAGTCCTCCAAGGGGGTGGTGCGCGGGATTCACTACGCTCTTGTGCCGCCGGGGCAGGCGAAGTATGTGTCGGCACCACGGGGGGCGTTCGTGGACTACATCATCGATCTTCGTGTCGGCTCGCCCACCTTCGGCAGCTGGGACTCGGTGATTATCGATGATGTCGATCGACGGGCCGTCTACCTCTCCGAAGGACTCGGCCATGCGATCGTATCCCTCACCGATCGCGCCACTGTCAGTTATCTCGTCTCAGAAGTATTCAATCCGACTCGAGAATTGGGCATCGATGTTCTGGACCCGGAGATAGGGCTGATCTTTCCGCCCGAAATCGGCGATCCCCTCCTTTCGCCGAAGGACACGGCAGCGCCGACCCTTGCGGAGGCGCTAGCCGCTGGACTTCTGCCGACGTGGCAAGAATGCCGCGACCGGTACACATCTCTCAACGTTTCGGACAGGTAGGCAGGCATGCGCGGCATCATTCTCGCCGGAGGGTCCGGCACGAGGCTGTATCCGATCACCAAGGGCATCTCGAAGCAACTGATGCCGATCTACGACAAGCCGATGGTCTACTACCCGCTGTCGACGCTCATGATGGCGGGCATCAACGAAGTTCTCTTGATCAGTACGCCCGATGATCAGGCGCAGTTCCAGCGGCTGCTCGGCGACGGCTCAGCGCTCGGTATTTCGATCGAGTATGCGGCCCAGCCCTCTCCGGACGGTCTTGCGCAGGCATTCATCATCGGCGACGAGTTCATCGGAAAGGAGAGTGTCGCTCTCGTGCTCGGCGACAATATCTTCCATGGCGCTGGGCTCGGAGCCTCGCTTCGGCAGAACACGAATGTGGAGGGAGCGCTGATCTTCGCGTACCACGTCGGCAACCCGCGAGCGTATGGCGTCGTCGAATTCGACAGAGAGAACAGGGCCGTCTCGATCGAGGAGAAGCCGCAGAATCCCAAGAGCAACTACGCGGTGCCCGGCCTCTACTTCTACGACAACAAGGTTGTCGAGATCGCGAAAGGCGTGCAGCCGAGCGCTCGAGGCGAGATCGAGATCACCGCGGTAAACGACCACTACCTGCAAAGCGGTTCATTGCGTGTGCAGGTGCTCGATCGCGGAACGGCGTGGCTCGACACGGGAACCTTCGAGTCGATGATGCAGGCGAGCGAATACGTGCGAGTCATCGAAGACCGGCAGGGTCACAAGATCGGGTGCATCGAGGAGATCGCCTGGCGGGCCGGCTGGATTTCGGATGAGCAACTCGAGACGCTCGCGCAGCCCCTGCTCAAGAGTGGTTACGGTCGATACCTGGCTGATCTTCTCGAGGGCTCGCGCTAGTTTCTCGGCGATCCGAGTTGGATCCCGGCGAGGATATCCAGGATCGTCGCGTGGATGCCGGCCGGCAGGGTAGTGAGCTCCCGTCGGTCGAGTTCCGGCCACACTCGTGATCGCAGTCGCAGGTCATGGGCTTGCAGGCTCGAGCTCGCCGACGAGCCCAACATGACGTGCGGATGGCCCTTGCTGAGCAATCGGAAGTGCCCAAGCAACGATGCAATGGTCGTGCCCTCACCCGAGGCGAGGATTTTCGTCACTTGGGTCGGCCCTGCGCCCAATGAGGTCATCGTCAGCTGGTCCAGCGCATCACAGACGAGTTCCGCGCAGTCGTCCACGTAGATGTAGTCCCGGATCGTATCAAGCGACACATAGATCGAGGCCGGTCTTGTCGACAGCTGCGCCTTCGCAATCTGCGAGATGAGGCCCTGCATCTTGTCCAGCTTCTGCCCAGGCCCGTACAGGTTTGCGATCCGTCCGATGAGACTGGAAAGGCCGTTCGTCCGCGAAAACTCGGTGACGGCCCGCTCTGAGCGGAGCTTGAATTCGCCGTACGGCGAGATGGGAACGGGCACGGTGGCCTCGTTGAACGGCGGATCGGCCGACCCGCCGTAGACTCCTCCGGCTGACGACGAATAGAACACAATGCCCGTCGAGGTCGATGAGACGAGCTGCGAGCCAATCTCGTTGAGAATTCCTGTCAACTGGGCGAGTTCGGCATCCAGCTGGGCCTGCGTGCTCGCAGTGACGGCCGCGCCCGCGGCCCAAATGATCGCCCAGTCGCCGCCACCGGCAGCGGCGAGAAGCGCCTTCGTCGCCGATCGCACCTGCGAAGCCAATCGCGTCGGATTGTGCCAGTCGAGCGGTTCAGCCTCGAGCAGCGCCCATCCGGCTCTTCGTTGGATTTCCGCAGTCAGCGCTCGGCCGAGCAGGCCCCTGCCTCCAATGACCCAGGTGGTCGTGGTCATTTGCCGCCCGGGCGAGTCCGACCGAGTGGTCCGGCGCCGGGGTCCGTGGTGATCATGTACGGAGGCTTGCCCATCGCCATGTTGACGTTGATCCCGATGTACTCGGCGATGATCCCGAGCGAGAACAGGATGGCACCGATGCCCAGAAGCAGGATGACGATTGTCGACGCCCAGCCCTCGGTCACGATGGCCCCCGAAATTCGGGAGATCAGAATGAAGATCGCGATCACGACTCCGATGACGGCGAAGAGAATGCCCAGCACGCTGACGAGACGCAGCCCTCGCGTGCCGCTCGAGAGGATCATTCTCCAGAAGTGCGAGATCAGGCGCCGAGTCGAATATCCGGATGATCGATTGCCTTCGTCGCGGAGCCTGACGGGAGCCGTGCTGGTGCGACCGGCGACCCACCCCATTGCGACGTCGAGGTAGACGCCCGAGCCGCTGTACGCGGCGACGCCGCGTCCGATGCTCCCGAGGATGAGCCGAAAGCTCTGGTAGTCGGGTGCGTTGGAGCCGGCGAACACCTTCGTGAGCAACCATTTCGCGGTCTTGGAGGCGGAGTTGCGCAGGAAACCGTGCGGAGGGGGATTTGTCGGCTTGGCGTAGACGACGGAGCTCTGCGTAGACATCGCTGTGTCGAGCATGATTCCGATGTCCTGAGGATCGTGCTGCCCGTCTTCGTCGAGTGTGACGATCCAATCGCCTCCTGACGAGGCCATGCCGGCGATCGTCGCGGCGTGCTGGCCGAAATTCTTGCTGAGCCACACCGGCCGCACGAAGTCGTACGCGTCAGCGAGTTCGCGGATGACGCGAGCCGAATCATCCGGTCCGTTGTCATACACCAACAACGCCTCGGTGACGCGGAAGGGATGCCCATCGGGGGACTCGGATAACTGAGTGAGGGGCGCTATCTCTGAGATCACAGAAGACAGGGTCTTCTCACCGCCGTAGACAGGGATCACCACGGAGACGAGATGCGGCACACCGAAAGTGTTGCGTTGGGTTTCTGCCACGGGAACAGACATTATCACGCGGTCCTTTCGCTTCTTGGCTCGCTAGTTGGCAAGGAACGCTGAAATGGCCTGATCTTGAACGACCAGGCTGTCAAGATCCAGGAAGATCGGATTCTTCGCTGTCGAACTTGTCACGATGAGCGTGACGGTGCTTACGCC
>DMKW01000218.1:9806-17467 GCA_003454135.1 Microbacteriaceae bacterium | reverse complement strand
GTCGCGCTCACGAGGTGCACGCTCCCGATGAGCGTCGCTGTGATCGCCTTCGAGCTCGCGCTCGTCAGCGAGACCGGCGACACGGCAACCGTGCTTCGGTCGACCGTGTTGCCACTCTCATCCTGCGTCTGCGTGAAGGCTCCCGATGTGTCGGCGACAACCGGATTCACCACGGCGGCCTCGACCTTGTGCAACAGGGTTGCCGGGTACTCGGCCTTGAGCAGCCCCTTCTCCCGCAGGAGATCGTAGAAGAGGAATCTACCGGTCGAGTCAGTGACCGGCTTGCTTCCCACCGCCGCGGTCAGGCCCCGCACGAGAGCGTTCGATTGATCGTTTTCCATTGCCTCGAGGTCGATATGGATGCCGGAGAACCCCGATGCCGCGGCAAGGGTGACAATATCCGCTGGTGAATACTGCTCGAGCACGCCAGGCCAGTCGGCTCGCGGTCGCCCCTTGATTCCTCCGCCTGACCAACGAATGTCGGTCGTGTGCAGGAAGGGCAGAAGCACGTCGGAGCTTTGACTCCCCGTTACACTTACGGACTCGGGGAAGGGCTGGTACGGAAGCTGCAGCACTTCCGCGCCAGCAGGGAGCACCCTGTCTATGTGTGCGAACCACGCGGAATCTGAGTCGAACGCGGAGATGGTCGCCGAATACTCGGACGACGGATGACTCGGCGTCTGGTCGATGTAGCCGACTCCGAGCACGACCACTGCGAGGGCGAAGGCGATCATCCGCTTGACCATCAGCCCGCGTTTCGACGTGCGCTGCAGCCAGCGGATGGCCGCATCGAGCAGTATCCCGACGGCGGCAAGGCAGAGTACCGTGATGTAAATTGACATTCGATTCCATCCCCGCAGACTCGAGGTGAGGAACGAAATGAGCGTCGAGAGGCCGCCGATGGTCGAAAACAGAAAAGCGACGAAGACCAACGCGGCGAGCTGGGTCAACAGGCCGAACCGCTGGTCGAGCTGACTGCCGCCCTGCTTCGGCCGTGCGGCGGTGGCGATCACGTAGCCGACCACGAGCAACAGGGCAACGAGACCCACAGCCGCGACCGCGCCCAACGCGGGGCTCTCGGAGACCAGCGGGTATTTCTGGTCATAGAGCTCTCGGAGGTGCCGGAGGATGGGGATCCGGTTGCCGCTCCACGGCAACAACAGCTGCGAGAGCTTGAGGGCGTACACCTCGGTGTCTGCTCGGGCTCGCACGAGTGACGCTGGATCCTGCCCGTTGACCATCGCGTAGATCGTCGCGGGCAGTGTGTTGAGGAACAGGGCGAACGCAGTGACGCCTCCGGCGATCGCCGCGCCCCAGAATCGTCGCCATTCGCCCGTGCGGATGAGGCGCACAACGCCCGAAAATGCCAGGAGAATGAGGAAGAACACGGCGTAGTAGGTCTCGGCCGTCGCGGAGAGGATCAGGATGAGCAGGGTGCCGGCGGCGCGGCTGGTCAACCAGCGGTACCAGCGGCTTCCGGCCGCCGGCCGTGTCCACAGCGGTTCGCCGCGGATGGCCATGACGACTATCCCGACGGACAGCGGAACTATGTAGTAGGACGCCAGGAAGAGATGACTCTCGCCGCGGATGAAGTGGTACGGAGCCAGCGCGAACAGCGCGGAGAGCACGAGGGAGATGAGCTTGGAGATCCCGAGGCGGCGGAAGAGCCAGAGCGCCGTGAGGGCCGCGGCAATGAAGCCGAAGAAGTAGTAGAGGTTCATCGCCACCATGTAGTTGCGGGTGATGAAGCCGAACACGCCGGCGGCCATGAAGTTGAGATTCTCGGCGGTGGGGAAATCGCTGTAGGTTTGCCCGTACGGCGCACCGAGGAGCGGCTGGTAGGTGAACCAGCCCGTCTCCATGACCGTCTTGAAGTGGTCGGCGGTCGCCAACGCGTCGCCCCAGTAAGTGAGCGGCACGGTCAGCCTGGCCGCCCAGAGTTCGAGCGCCGTCGTCGTGAGAACGCCGGTAACGAGTGCCGTGAGTACGTAGAGCAGACGATCATTGGAGCCCCATTGCCGCGCGATCCAGCGCGTCACTGGTCTCATGCGGCTCCGCTCATCCGTCGTCTGAGCGCCACATAGGCGAGTCGACGGACAATAGCCGTGATCGACGCCGCAAGGTTGCCGCGAACGAGATCGACGCGGGAGATGACGCCGGGGTGCTCGTCGTGAACCCAGTGGTGAAACGCCGCGGCCTGTTCGCTCTGCGACTTCGCCAGTCTCACACTCCATTGCGAGTCGCTGATCCGAAAGCCGGCGAGAGAACGTGGCACTGCCACGAGATCTCCCTCGAACAGGACGCGAGCATAGGTTGTTTCGTCGATCAGGTAGGGAAAGGTTGAGTCCCACCAGCCGACGCGTTCCAGCACCTCACGCCTGATCATCACGCAGCCTGGCTCCCCAAAAATGTTCGCACCAGACACCACCGTTTGCCGCACGGCCGCACGGCCGTCGACCGTTCCGCTTAGGCCCGCGAGACCGCGGTTCCGCACGACAGGAGCATCATTCGCATCGATGATGTCCCTCGCCGATGCGGCGAGAACCGCGTGCGGATTCGCTTCGAGCGCGTCGAACTGTGCTGCGACCATTTCCGGGTAGATGAGGTCGTCACCGCACACCAGCTTGATGTACGTGCCAGTTGCCGCCTGGCTCACGCGGTTCCAGTTGGCAAGCGCGCCGCCCCCCGCTTCCGTGCGAATCAGGGTGACACGATGGTCGGTTCGATATTTCTGGAGAACGTCCCACGTGCCGTCGGTTGAAGAATGGTCGGCGACAATGATCTCGAGATCGCTGTGGGTCTGCGCGAGGATCGAGTCCATCGTGCGCTCGATATAGTCGGCATTGTTGTAGGCGGGAACGACGATGGAGACGGTGGTGCTCACTGGATATCTTTCGTCGGGGAGTTGTGCGTCGTGGGTGCCGGCGCCGGCCGGCGGAAGGAAAAGCCGCGGTGTCCGAAGTAGCTGATGATAGTGGTCACGAAAATGATGAGGGCTTGCGCGAGAAGCGGCGGCAGGTGCCCGAACTCGACGAGCAGCGGCAACAGCACAAAGTTGATCGAAATCGATACGAGGTAGACAAGTTCGAACCTTCCGAGATCGCGCCACACGTGGCCGCGCACTCTGAAGACGAATCGTCGGTAGAGCACAAATGCGCAAAGGACGCTGAAGACGTGGGCAAACGCGAGGCTGGCCAGGTAGCCCCAGAAGCGCCCGATCGTGAACTCGAAGAGCACGAACCAGCCGTATCCCACGGCGGTATTGACCGAGCCGACGATGAGAAACGCCACCCGTCGGTCACGGATCAGGCGCAGCAGGGGTCCTGGCTGACCCTCCATGCCGGCTGGAGGCTCGCGCTCTGTGCGGGTCACTTCATGATTGTATTCGTCTGGCATCGGTGCCCTCAGCCCTTCGCAAGGTGGCTTCGCGCCCAGAGGCCGACGCGAAGAACGAGTCGAACGGGCAGCAAATACCAGTGGTGATAGCGCTTTGAAAGATATCGGTAGGCGCTCGTGTGGTGGGCCCTGATCATGAGTTGCGCCGACCTGCTCGTGGACAATGCGCCGAGGTGCAGCACCTCCGCAGACGGCACGTACAAGTTCTTCCAGCCGGCTAGTCCGAGGTTACGGCCGAGGTCGACATCCTCGAAGTACATGAAATAGCGTTCGTCGAACCCACCGACGGCCTCGAATGCTTCGCGACGGATGAGCAGGAATGCTCCGGACAACCAGCCGACGGTGCGTTCCTCGATCGCGGCGAGGTCGTTTCGATACGAGGTTGTCCACGGGTTGCCCGGCCAGATTCGCACGAAGGTTGCGTGGCCGATGCCGGTGCGAAGCGACGGCAGCTTGCGCGCGGACGGGTAGACGACTCCGTCGTCGCCACGGATCAGGGGACCGAATGCCGCGGCATCCGGTCGGCGTCTCGCCGCATCGAGCAAGGCGTCGATCGAACCCTCGGCCATGACCACGTCTGGATTGGCAAGAACGACCCAGTCAACGTCCGGGGGAAGTTGGGCGACCCCGTAGTTCATCCCGCCCCCGTAACCGAGGTTGGAGCCCGGGTGAACAACGGCAACACGAGGATCGTCTCCAACCCGGCTGCCGAGCCCGTCATCCTCGGGGGTGTTGTCGACGAGAACGATGCGAGGGACGGTGTGCGAGGCGACCGTGACGGAATCGAGGAATGATTCGATGATTTCGGCAGAGTAGTAAGTCACCGAAATGATGGCGAGGCGATCGTCACCCATGCTTCACCGCCTTCGAGTATGCCGCGGTGTGCCTGATCGCCGCGGAGGCCCACGTGAACGCTCTGGCTCGGTCCAGCGCCGCAACGGAAAGGGACGAACGCCGTTGGGGATCGGCGAGCAAGGCAGACAGCGACGTCGCGATTTCGGCTGACGATACTCCGGTGTATGCCACGGCATCGCCGCCGACCTCCGGGAGGGAGAGGCGATCCGTGGTCATGACGCACGCGCCGGCTGCCATGGCTTCCAGCACCGGCAGACCGAAGCCCTCGCCGAGACTCGGGTAGGCGAAGACGATCGAACCGCCGAGAAAGGCAGAGAGTGTTTCGAGCGGCAGATATCCAACCTTGCGCACGTCGGCTCCCTCCGCCCTCGCCGCCGCGATCGCGGGGTCGACGCCTTGGTCCCAGCCGGTGCCGCCTGCGAGCAGAAGTGCGGGAGCCGGCGACGTCGTGTCCTTCGTCGCCGCGCGGTAGCCGTCGATGAGCGCGACGATATTCTTGCGGGGTTCGAGAGTGCCGAGAAACGCGATCCACGAGTCGGGAAGATCCGGAATCGCCGCGCGGAGCCGCTCGACGCTCGCGGCATCCGGACTGTGGAAGAGTTCCTCGTCGTAGCCGAGGTGCGAGACCGTGATGCGCTCGGGCGATGCCCCGGCGATTCGAACGAAGTCGGTTGCCGTGGCCTGACTGTCGGCGATGACGGTGATCCGCAGCCTGCTTGCCGCGCGAATCCACCAACGGAAGAAGACTCGCTTTAGCGGCGAATGGAGACCGGGCAGCGTGAAGAATGTTAGGTCGTGCACCGTCACGACTCGTGGCATACCGAGCAGGAGAGGGAAGGTGTAATGCGGTGAATGGACGACATCGACCATGAGCTTGCGTGCGAGGCGGGGGAGGCCGATCTGCTCCCACAGCAGGCGGAAGGGTGCGCGCCGAATACCGGATGGCCCAGCGACCGCGGCGACCCCCCGTGATTCGAAGAAGGACAAGTCGCCGGGTTGACACGCGACGATCACGTCGGTGCCGGAGTCGACGAGGGCGTCTACGATTCCATCGACGTAGCGTCCCACCCCGCCGCGATCGCGCGGTATCGCGGTGGCGTCTATGAGGACTCGTGGGGCTTTCAGGATTCGACCGTACCTGCCGGTATCGCTGCGTCGGCAATCGACTCGATGTCGCTGCGCACCATGATTTCGACGAGTTCGTCGAAATCCACGGTTGGGCGCCAGCCCAGGATTCGTCGCGCCTTACTCGAATCACCGAGCATGCTCGAAATCTCGGTGGAACGAACGAACGCGGGATTCACTCGCACGTGGGACTTCCAGTCCGCGATGCCGGCCGCGGCAAACGCGACTGACACAAAGTGAGCGACCGTGTGGGTGACGCCGGTGGCGATGACGTAATCGTCGCTGTTCTCGTGCCTGATCGCGCGCACCATGGCGTCCACGTAGTCCGGTGCCCATCCCCAATCGCGTTCGACATCGAGGGAGCCGAGCTCGAGGGAGTCCTGCAGGCCCGCCGCGATACGCGCGGCAGACGCCGTGATCTTTCGTGTGACGAAAGTCTCCGGTCGGCGGGGCGACTCGTGGTTGTAGAAGATGCAGCTGGACACGGCCAGCCCGCGCGCCCGGTACACCTGCACCATGTGATGGGCGTAGACCTTCGCGGCGCCATACGGTGACGTCGGCGAGAGCGGCGTGGACTCCGATTGCGGCGACGCGGCCGGATTGCCGAACATCTCGGAGCTCGACGCTTGGAGAACGCGAACCGAACGCCCGGTGGCTTCGCTTAGCCGCAGCGACGCATCCAGGATTCCGGCGACCGCAATGCCCGTGATCTCGCCAGTCAGAACCGGCATCTCCCAGGACTGGGCGACGGAGCTGATGCCGGCCAGATTGTAGATTTCGTTCGGCTCGATGTCGTGGATGAGCTTCGCCACCCCGTTGGCGTCCGCGAGATCACCATCGTGCAACGTAATGCCCGGATAGCGCTTAGCGAGCGCGAGGCTGTCCGTGTCCCAGCCTCGGATGAGGCCGTGGATCTCGGCCCTCTCCTCGACGAGTTGGTCGGCAAGGTAGCTGCCGTCCTGGCCGCTAATGCCCGTGATGAATGCGCGGATCATGGCTTTTAGAGGTTGGCCAGAGCTTTCTGCTCCGCAACATCGCTCTCGACCATCATCGTAATGAGCTCGTGGAAGCCCACCTTCGGGGTCCAACCGAGCTTCTCCTTCGCCTTCGTTGAGTCGCCGATCAGGAGGTCGACCTCGGCAGGACGAAGGAATCGGGGATCTTGCTTGACGAGATCCCGCCATTCGCTGATTCCCACGACGCTGAAAGCGGCATCCAGGAGATCATGGATGGAGTGCGTTACGCCGGTGGAGATCACGTAGTCGTCAGCTTCGTCCTGTTGCAGCATAAGCCACATGGCCTCGACGTAGTCGCCCGCAAAACCCCAGTCCCGCTTGGAGTCCAGGTTTCCCATGACGATTTCATCCTGGAGCCCGAGGGAGATGCGCGCGACGGCTTGGGAGACCTTGCGCGTGACGAACTCCGGTCCGCGGCGAGGCGATTCGTGGTTGAACAGGATGCCGGATGATGCATGCATTCCGTAGGACTCGCGGTAGTTGATCGTCATGTAGTGGCCGAAGACCTTTGCCACGCCATAAGGAGAGCGCGGCCAGAGGAGAGTTGATTCGCTCTGCGGCACGTGCTGGACCTTGCCGTACATTTCGGAGCTCGATGCCTGATAAAAGCGGATGCTTCCGATATCGTCGCCGGCATAGAGCCGAGCGGCCTCGAGGATGTTGAGCACGCCCTTGCCGGTGACGTCGGTGGTCAGGTGGGCGTTCTCCCAGGAGTAGGCGACGAACGAGATCGCACCGAGATTGTAGACCTCGTCTGGACGCGCGACTGCGAACGCGCGCATGAGGCTCGACAGGTCGGTGAGGTCGCCCGTGAGGAGCGTGACTCCAGGAACGGTGCGTTCGACGAGTTCGTACTTGGGGTTGTTCTGGCCGCGGATGAGGCCGAAGACACGATATCCCTTGCTCAGGAGCAGTTCGGCAAGGTAGAGGCCGTCCTGCCCGGTGATACCGGTGATTAGAGCGCGTTTCATGGTGGCCTTCGGTTGTGGAATGGGCAATTTTCTCTGAGGAATTCTACTCAGCCGATCTACACCACGCCTGCGTCAATGGCGTCAATTGGCTGGTGCTCGTGGCACGCTACGACGGGGATGTGGATAAGTCTGGTCGATTGTAGCAATAGAGGCTTTGAGGGTCCGGCAGCTAGCCTGGACGCACAAAGTGCCTCACACTAGCTTAGTCGGCTGTTGTATTAGTGATTTGTGGGGAAGACATGCTCAGACACCGGAGAAAGTTCTCGACGCGCGCCTTCACCATTCTCGTCGCCGTCGC
>DMKW01000218.1:0-9690 GCA_003454135.1 Microbacteriaceae bacterium | reverse complement strand
GCCGCCACCGGCAGCAACTTCAGCCCCGGAAACATCATTAGCGACGCCGTGTTCTACAACTCGAACGCGATGACCTCGGCCCAGATCCAGGGTTTCATAGACTCGAAGGAGGTATGCGTCGCCGGCTATACGTGCCTGGAGAACTTTCGCCAGACGACCGTGAGCCGGGCAGCGGACGCAAAGTGCGACGCATACACGGGCGTGCAGAGCCAGCTTGCCTCGGACATCATCTACTCCGTCGCCCGGGCCTGCGGCCTCAACCCCCAGGTACTGCTGACTCTGCTCGAAAAGGAGCAGGGGCTCGTCACTTCCAACAGCCCCAGCGCCGCGCGTTTCAACATCGCGACCGGGTATGCCTGTCCGGACACGGCCCCGTGTGACGCGCAATACTACGGTTTCTACAACCAGGTCTACAAGGCGGCCTGGCAGTACGAGACATACCGGCTTTTCCCTACGAGTTTCAGTTACCGCGCTGGTCGTAGCAACAACATCCTGTGGAACCCAAACTCCGCGTGCGGGGCATCGGCCGTGTACATCGAGAACCAGGCCACGGCGGGCCTCTACATCTACACGCCGTACCAGCCGAACGCTGCTGCACTCAACAATCTCTACGGTATCGGCGACGGATGCTCGTCCTACGGCAACCGCAACTTTTGGCGCATCTTCAGCGACTGGTTCGGTAACCCGCAGGGCGGAGGGTGGTTCGCCAAGACCTCGAGCGACAGCACGATCTACCTTCTGACATCGAACCACAAGTACCCGGTCCCGAGCGGGGAGATTCTCAACGCCTACTGGGCGCTCGGGCCTTACCGCACGGTGAGCGCGGACTATCTCTCCCAGTTCACGACGGGCATTCCTCTCGGACAGCTCGTGCGGGACCCCACCACGGGAGAGATCTTCTATTCCGACCTTGGGGTGAAACACCATGTCGCAACCTGCGCCCAACTGGTCGACTACGCGACGAGCTGTTCCAACTACATCGACCTGACGCCGACCCAGATCCTTACTCTAAGCACTGGCGCTGACCTGACGTCGTTTGCCCGGTCCGCGGCAACGGGGGCGATCTACTATGTGAGCGCCGGGAAGAAGAGCTGGATCCATTCGATGAGCGATGTGCTTCGCCTGAACAATGGTGCGACCCCGAACTTCATCAACCTCGGTCCGACGGCGCTCGCGTCGATTCCCGACGGCCCGGACTACGTCGCGGCCGGCTCCTTGATCAAGGTCGCCGACCAGCAAACCGTTTACCTTGTCGACGGGCTGACCAGGTTGGTCCCTGTGCCGTCGACGTCGCTGGCGTCGGACTTCACGTCGGACCAGATCCTTACCGTGTCTCCCTCCACGCTCGGGGCGTTCGCTATCGCGAGCGGCACTCTCACTTCTGCTGTGACGTGCGCTTCCGCCACCTATGTTGCCGGCGGCGGACAACTATGGCAGCTCACGGCGAATTCGAGCGGCCTGCCCGCAACGGCGCTGGATACGACCACCTGTGCCGCGCTGCAAAAGTCCGCCCAATCGGTGCCCGGTGCGCTGTTCCTCCGATCGCCGGCGACGGGTGCGATCTATCTGGCTTCGGGCGGGAAAAAGAATCACCTGTCAACTATGACCGCCGTCTACGATCTCAACGGAGGAACATCGCCAACGCTGGTTCCGATGGGGGAGGACTCCCTCAACGGCATCGCGTCGGGTAGAGAGTTGCTCGGCCCGACGCAATTGGTGAAGACGGCGGCAAACTCGATGGTCTACATGATCGATGGTCTGGCTACAAAGATCCCGATCGACCTGTTTGAGACCGCATCCGAATTCGGCATCAACGGCTATTCGGTGGTCGCGGATGAGACGCTCAACGAGTACACCGCCGCTCCGGCCAACCTCTCAATCGTCGTGACGTGTGGCGCCGCCTACTTCGTCGCAGGAGGCGGTCAGTTGTGGAGCCTCTCTGGCGGCTCGAGTTACGGACTCACCACCACCGCCATCGATCCGCTCACGTGCGCCTCGATACGCAAGTCTCCTCAGTCCATTTCCGGTGCGCTGTTCCTTAGATCGCCATCCACCGGAGCGGTCTATCTGGTGGCAAACGGCAAGAAGAACTACATGACGTCGATGACCGCGGTGTACGACGCAAACGGAGGAACGCAACCTGTCTTCGTGCCGGTCAGCGAGCCGGTGCTCGCACGGATTCCCAGTTAGGCCCGTCCGGATCGCACCATCGTCACCACTGGTAGGCTGCTTCAATGCCTGAAAACCCGCGGTTTCCGACGTGCCAGTGAAGACAGGATTCCGGTGGTTGGGGGCGGTTCTTGCCGTTTCCGCGGCGGTCATTCTTCACCTCGTTGCACAACTGAGCATGCTCTTGACTAGGGCGGACTGGTCTCTCTCCTCGTTCCGCAACTATTTCGCCAGCGACCAACTGTCATACATGGGGATCGTTGCCGATGCTGCCCACGGGCGCTTTGGCAATTTCGAACCGTTCACCGAAACGGGATCCATTTATTACCCACGGTTCTACTATCTGGTGATCGGTGGAGGAGCCCATCTCTTCGGATTGCAGCCGACGACGGCGTGGGCGATCGGCGGCCTTCTCGCCCAGATCACACTCGTCGTCGTCGTCGCAGTCGCCTGCATCGTGATGAGCGGCAAGTTGTGGACGGGAGTCCTTGCGGCTGGTCCGTTCGTCTTGGGCACGTTCTCAACCGTCACGGACAATAACTGGTTCACCCAACTGGATTCCCACGCGGTGCTCTGGGGTCCGTTTGGTGTGCTCTTCACGCTAAACGCCGAGTCGGCCGGGCTTTGCGCTGGTGGGATCGCGTTGCTGCTCCTGCTCCTCGCCTACGCGCGACTGCGGCGTCGAACCGCCAAGATCATCGTCGTGTCGGTTGCGAGCGTCGTCATCGGCGCCCTGGCAAATGTGCAGACGTACTCATTCCTGACCACGGTCTACCTGGCGATCTACGTCGTCGCCGCCTATGCGCTCGTCACCGGCAAGCGCAAGTGGCCCATTTATCTGTCGGTGCTGTTCATCCCCGTGCTCTTCCTGCTCGGACCGACCGTTGCCCATCGCGGTAGTCCGCTCGTCACGCTAATCTTCGGTCTCCTGCCAGCTGTTCCGGGCGCAATCATTCTCCTCGTCCGGAGCAGGGGGCTCGTCGCGCTCTACTTCGGTTTAACGGGCCTCGCGGCGTCACCATCCGTCTTGGGCACGCTCATCGGTTTGAGCAACCGTGACCCGTTCCTCGTCTATCGCGTCGCCTCGAGCAAGAACCTTGGGGTCGAGTGGGACGCTGGGCTCGTCGCGTCCACGGTTCTCGCGGTACCCCTCATCCTCGTCTTCATTGCCGGTCTGCACCGCAGACGGAAGCTGTGGATCGCCTACCCAGCAGGAGTCGGAGTGGCATGGGTCCTGCTCTCCACCAATGACATCTGGGGCGCGAACCAGGAGCCGTACCGATTCTGGATCGATTGCTTCACCCTGGTTGCTCTCACCCTCCTGCCGATAGTTATCACTGTCGTGCAGGAATACCTGTTCCCTAAGTCCCGAGTCGACGCGTCTCGCGACGGCGTGGTCGAGGTGGAGAGTGATTCCTCGCGGCCGATCGGTGCGCGGGTGCGATTGGCATCCGTTATTGCGGTCGTGATCCTCGCCGTGCTCGTAGTCTTCTCAATGCACGATTGGGTGCGGTTCTACAAGGCTGGCATCTACCAGAGCCTCATTTCCTACAATGGGGCCCGCGAGACCGCGATGGCAAAGGCGGCAAAGGGAGCCGGTAATGGGCTCGTTTTGACTGACCCATGCGTCGACCCGCAGACGCTCAAGATTGTGTCCGGTGCTCGGGACGTCTATATGAACTTCGGGATGGCGTGGCCCGAGAAGTACAAGGATGTTCTGCAGCTTGAGGCGTCCCGTGGAGACAAGATCCTGAACGTCAAAGCGGCGGGGTCCGCTGGTGTCGACCTGGTCATGACAGACACGGCCTGCGACGCAGACTGGTCCGCCAACTACGGCTCGTCGCTCACCAAGGTCGACTCCGCAAAATACAGCACTGGCGCGACGACCGAGAGCATCGTCCTGTGGCGCTTCGACCCCGGTGCGGGGTAATGCTGGCCGCCCAGCGGCTTCCGGTACGATGAACTAATGCCGAAGACCGAACCAGAACCTCACTCTGGGGCCGACCTCAGCCGGGTTCCCACCGACACTGATGATCTGGTTCGCCAGCTCCGCGAGGCGCAAGAACGCACTCTCGAATACTGGATTGAGGCCGTTCTCGCCAGTGCGGCGGGCTCCATGACCGTCAAGAAGCTACAGAACTCGGTCTCGTGGCGCGTAACTCGCCCCCTGCGAGCGGTCAAGATCGTGCAATTGAAGGTCCGCGAGGCCGGGGTTCGGCGCACGCTCAGGATGGTCACCGAACGTCTCGCCCAGATCCGCCAGGCGCGCAAGCGTGGCTGACCTCAATCCTGTTGACCAAGACTCGATCGAGATCGCCAAGGCCGCGCTGAGGCAGAGACTCGATCAGGCGGCGCCGCACATTATCGGCTCCGTTGATGCGACCGGCATGTCGACCATGGAGTTGCTCGCTGCCCTGTCGGTGACGGTGCGACGCGCCGAGAGCAGATCGAAGTTCTGGCTGCTCTTGACCTGCGTCGCGGGCGCCATGCCTACGCGGGAAGAAGCTGTTCGAGGCTATCGGCTGCTGGAATTGTCTCGAAACGGGTCGGAACACCTTGAGGTGCTTCGGGCGTGCGCCGGGGCTGCCAGCGTCAATGAGAATTTCGCGCGCTCAATTTCGATTGTGGATGACGTCGCCATGATCGATGTCGACTTCTGCGCGCGACATGGACACAACACGGGTGTGCAGCGGGTAGTGCGCGAAACGGTGATGCGGTGGAAGCAGGTGCACGAGCTGATTCTCGTCGCGTGGACGGAAGACGGGCACATCACGCGGTCACTCGTGCCAGATGAGGAAGCGCGAGTGCTCGACTGGGTGAGCAGCCGCCGAGCGGAGTCCTCACATGCAACGGTCGACGACGATGCAGACCTGATCGTCCCATGGAACTGCACGGTGATTCTGCCGGAGGTCGCGCAGCACCGGGTGTGGGAGAGGCTCGCCTGTCTCGCGGAGTTCTCCTCCAACGTCGTCGCCATGGTCGGCTATGACGCGATTCCCGTGACGAGCGCGGAATACGTGATTCCGTCGGAATCCGATCGATTCATTCGCTACCTCTCCGTGGTCAAGCACGCGGATCTGGTGATCGGCATCAGCGGGTCATCCGCGGAGGAATTCGCGGGTTTCGCTGATGCGCTGCGCGCCCAGGGCCTTCGCGGCCCCCGCGTCACGACAGTAAGTCTCCCTGTCGCGCTCGCACGTGAGGATCTCGACGCGAGCGGTCATGTCGCCCGCGTGCACGATGTGCCCCTTGTTCTCTGTGTTGGCACGCAGGAACCGCGCAAGAACCAGCTCGCTGTGCTCGCCGCGTCGGAGTTGTTGTGGAAGCGGGGCGTCAGTTTCGAGCTGCTCTTCATCGGTGGGGCCGCAATGCCGCTATCCGTTCCGTTCGACATCGAAGTGGACCGATTGCGCAGGTTGGGTCGGGCAGTCACGGTCAAGCGCAACAGCAGCGACTCCGCCTTGGAGCGCGCGTATCGTGACGCACGGTTTTCGATGTTCGTGTCGCTCCACGAGGGCTTCGGCCTGCCGATCGGCGAATCTCTCGCGGCTGGCACACCCGTAATCGCCACCAACTACGGCAGCATGGCCGAAATCGCGAGCGGCGGAGGGTGCCTGATGGTCGACCCGCGAAGTGACGAACAGATTGCCGAAGCGATGCTCGTGCTGCTCACCGATGACACGGAGCTTCGTCGCCTCGAGGTCGAGGCCAAGGCGCGCCCGTCGCGGACCTGGGATGACTACTCTGCCGAACTGTGGGATGCCGTCGCCACCGCCGGAGAGGCTCTGTGAACGTCGTGGAGAACCCGGAATTTGTTGCTGCGCTCGATTCGTGGAGCGGAACGGCGCGGCTCGCCGGGTCGGAATTGCGACAAGCCACTGACCGGTTGGCGGCGGCCCTCGAGCTGGAGGGAACCCTCCAACACGTGTGGCTTGCCCTTTCCGTGCTCGGCCGCGGACTTCCCACTGAGCCTGAAGTCAGGTCTGCGCATCGCCTGCTCTCCAGCGAGGGCGCGGTGGTGCTGGTTGCCAAGCTGATAAAGCTGTCCTCAACCGATAGAGCTCACCGGCAGGTCGAGCTCTTGCATTCGCCGGTAATCGTCGATGTGCGCCACACCGCCGAGACCGACCTCGCCACGGGAATTCAGCGAGTGGCGAGAGAGACGGTCAAACGGTGGGACACGTCCCACGACATCACCCTCGTCACCTGGACCGGCGATGGCCGCGCCATGCGGCGGCTGCTGCCCTCCGAACGCGCGACGGCGCTCCAGGGAGTGCCGCCGGTGAATGGAACGACCCGATCAATCGACAAGCACATCGTGATCCCCGTGGGCGGCTCCTACCTGCTTCCCGAGCTCGCGGCTGAATCGTGGCGCACGGAGCGTCTTGCCGCCATGGCGGAGTTCGGCGGCCTCCGGACGGGCGTAATCGGCTTTGACTGCGTGCCTCTTACCACTGCGGAAACCGTCGGCGACGGGATGCCGGGCGCGTTCGCGCGAAATCTGGTTGCCGTGTCGAAGATGAACAAGGTCGGAGCGATTTCCGATGCCGCCGGCGTCGAATACAAGGGATGGCGACGAATGCTGTCGTCTTCGGGAGTCAGCGGGCCCGAGGTTGAGAGCATTCTGCTCGCGGCTGAGCCTGGCGCGTGCACCGCCGAAGACGAACGCGAGTTCTCAGAGCTGATTTCCCTGGGCGGCGAACCGCTTGTTTTGGTGGTAGGCAGCCACGAGCCGCGCAAGAACCATCTTGCCGTTCTGCAAGCGGCCGAACTGGCATGGCATTCCGGCCTGCAATTCCAGCTGGTGTTCATCGGAGGAAATTCGTGGAACAGCCTCGACTTCTCCGACATGCTGGACTCCCTGAAGGACAGCGGCCGACCGGTCGAGGCCGTCTCGGCTCTGCCTGACCGCTTACTTTGGGCAGCCTACCGCCTCTCGCGGTTCACGATCTTCACCTCGATTAATGAGGGGTTCGGCCTGCCTGTAGCCGAATCGCTAGCCTCCGGAACCCCGGTGCTCACGTCAGACCACGGGAGCATGAAGCAGATCGCTGCGTCAGGAGGGGCCGTGGTCGTCGACCCGCGAAACGACGACGACATTCTCAGGGGCATCCGTAGTCTGCTCATCGACCACGACCTGTATGCGAGGCTTCGCGCGGAGGCGGCCGCCTACAAGGTTCGCCCATGGGACGCCTATGCCAGCGAATTGTGGAACTACTTCGTCGGAGACGCGAAGTAGAGAGTTGGCGTGTGGTTACAGCTCCTGGGCGAAGTTGCCCTCGAGCCGTGCGAAGACCCTCTGGGCTATCCATAGGAGCGCGATGCTGGCGAGGCCCACGAGGGCGAGTCGCAGCGGCAGATCCGTCGGCCAGGTCTCGCCCGCTCCCGAGATCCACATCGCCTTCTGGAATCCCATCACAACGAGTGTCACCGGATTGGCCAGATAGACCTGCTCGAGCCAGTTGCCGTTCAACACCCTGTGTACAAGCGTGTAGGAGTAGACGATGGGGGACGCCCAGAATAATACGAGCAGCAGAACCTCGACCAAGTGCTGGAAGTCACGAAGATACACGTTGACAGCCGACAGCAGCAGGCCGAGCGAGAAGCTGAAGAGGAGCACGACCACGAGGGCGACCGGAAGATAGAGGATCTCCAAGTGAACAGGCGCTCGGCCGAGAGCGATCGTGGCAACGAGCAGGATTCCGAACTGCACCACGAAGTTGAAGAGCGCGGAGCCCACGCTCGCGAGTGGGAAGATCTCGCGAGGCAGGTAGACCTTCTTTATCAGCCCGGAGTTGGCGACGATCGAGGTGGTCGATCCGGAGAGAACCTCGGAGAACAGGCCCCAAACCGTGAGCCCGGTGAAGACGAAGATGGCGAAGTCCGGCACCGAGCGCTCAGCATTGAGAAACTTGCCGATCGCCACGTAGTAGATGAGCAGTTGGGTGAGGGGCCGCAGCAGGCTCCAGACGAGTCCAAGCGAACTGTCCTTGTAACGCGACTTAATTTCGCGACGAACCAGCAGATTGAGAAGTTCTCGACTACCCCACAGGGCGTGAACCGAGTACTTGGCTCCCGCGATCCAGCCCTTGGGTGGACCGGCCGTAACCAGTGGCGGAGTCTCTGTTGAGACGGACGAACTCATGAGCGGTCGAGACCCTTCGGATGGTGCCAGGCGTCCGCCCATGAGCGGAACGTGCCAGACGGCATACCGTTGCACACTAATCTAGATGAGGCGCCAAAGTCTATTTGGAGGCGTTCACTTGAAGAGTCCGGAGATACATCGCGTTGAATGATTCTGGCATCGCAATCCGCGTGGCCGACGTGTCGAAGCGATTCGTCATCCGCAAGGAAAAATCCCTCAAGGAAAGACTTGTCAACTTCGGTCGTTCGAACATTCACAAGGAAGACTTCTACGCGCTGAGTCACGTGACTCTGGACATTCAAGCCGGTGCCACCGTTGGTCTCATCGGACCGAATGGGTCCGGAAAGAGCACCCTGCTCAAAATGATCGGCGGGATCATCCAGCCAACGGCAGGACTCGTGCAGCATCGAGGCCGTGTTGCGGCCCTGCTCGAGTTGGGCGCCGGGTTCCATCCCGACCTCACGGGGCGCGAAAACGTCTATCTCAACGCGTCCATCCTTGGAATCTCTGTGGCGGAGACCGATTCCAACTTTGCCGAGATTCTCGAGTTCTCGGGAATCGGCCAGTTCATCGACACCCAGGTGAAATTCTACTCGTCCGGCATGTACGTACGGCTTGCCTTTGCGGTTGCCGTGCATGTCGACCCAGACATTCTCATCGTTGACGAGGTGCTCGCGGTGGGCGACGAGCCGTTCCAGCGCAAGTGCATGGATCGAATTCGCGATCTGCAGCGCCAGGGCAAGACGATCGTGTTGGTTACGCATTCGCTGGACCAGGTTGCCGAATTTTGTGATCGAGCGATCGTTCTTGAGTCGGGCAAGATCGCCTTCGACGGCGAGCCCGGACTTGCGATCCAGGCCCTTCGCAAAGATTTCGAGACGATCAGGCGCCGTCACACTGCCGAGATCGGGGCCGAGTCCGATGAACCAGCGAGAACTCCCGAAATCACCGGGGTGCAACTCAAGGCGCTCGCGGACGGCTCAGCACTCGACGTTCTTCAATCGGGCGACGGTCTTGTCGTGGAGATTTCTCTCGCATTGCCTTCGACAACGGACGAGTGGATCATTGGGATGGGCATCGAGTCGTCGGGCGGGCAAGTGATCTTCGGCACGAACACGAAACTGCTCGGTACGGTTACGTCGCGGATCGGCGGGGAGACGGTATTCCGCTTCGAGTTGGACAAGCTGCCACTCGGGTCAGGCCAGTATTTTGTTCACGCCTCATACGGCACGCTCACCGACGGCGAACTTTTCCGAATCCCTCAGGCGGCCGCGTTTTCGGTGAGTGAAGAGACCAATAACGTCGGGGTTGTGAGTGTGGTCGCGACAGGAAGCCTCGTGACTGTTGCGGAAGCCGGGCATCGAGCGACTAACTAG
>DMKW01000167.1:2846-3204 GCA_003454135.1 Microbacteriaceae bacterium | reverse complement strand
GGCGTGGAGATGTTCTTCTCCGGGCAGCTCGACGTCGGCAAGATCCACGTCCAGGTCGGCATCGAGGGCCTGCAGGCGACGATCATCCCCGTGCTACTGGTGCTGCTCGGGGTCCTCGCCGTGTTGATGCCGGTTCACCGGATCTTCTACGGGGTGATCTCCCTCGTCGTATCGGTGTATTCCCTCATCGGCGTCAATCTCGGCGGGTTCTTCATCGGGATGCTGCTGGGCGCGTTCGGCGGTGTGATGGTCGTGTCGTGGATGCCGAAGACGGGCGAGACTGCCACGCCCGACGACGGGCCGCAGGATTCCGTTGCTCGGTCTGGCGAGTTCGCCGTGGAGCCGCCCCCTTTAGCCC
>DMKW01000167.1:0-2650 GCA_003454135.1 Microbacteriaceae bacterium | reverse complement strand
TTGGCTCGACGCCGGGTGCCACCCCGCCAGTGGCGGCCGTGCCGGATTCGAGCGCACCCACGTTCACGCTGCCGGCCGCTCAGCTCGGGGGTTCCTCCATCTCGATCACCGGGTTCCACTCCATCAGGGTTGTGACGGTGCCGCTCGCCGACGGCACCCGCGCCCCCGTACTCAAGCTCGTGGCCGACGACGTTGTGATCGACGACTTCCTCCTCGACGTGCGCAAGGCGACTGGACCCTCCCTGGTCTCGACTGCCGGGCGGATGGAGTTGCGCGGCAACGTCCAGGTCTACTTGGATTCGCTCACGGCCACCCTGCTCGATGGCACGGGCATCACTCTTGGCGCGGCGACTCCGCCCCCAGGGAACGAACTGCCCTCGACTCTCCTGAGAGTCAACCTCGGGCTCGTCGGAGTGACCGCGAACTCAATCTCGTTCGTCGGATCGCACCAGGCCATGAAGTGACGCCTGCGGTGCGGAGTCGGCGGAACCATCGGCGCCATTGTTCTCTACGCTTTCCCATGTCTTCCCACGCAAGGAGAATGGCAACGTGCGGTTGCGAGTCATAGACACCGCGAACACCGGGCGGCGCGAAGGGAACGATGACGGAAGCCCAATTCCGAGCACGCGTCGGCACCTCGGGATGGAAGAAGCCCCAGTGGCGAGGCCACTTCTACCCGCCCGGACTGGTGCAACGCGGTGAGCTCGAATACGCCGCCGATCGCCTGACCTCGATCGAGATAAACACGACCTTTCACGGGCGCCCACGACCCTCGAACTATCTCGACTGGCGCGCGGAAACGCCGAATGACTTCGTCTTCTCCGTCAAAGGCAGCGAGACGGTCACGCACCAACACCGACTCGAGAATCCCGCGAAGAACGTCGCCGATTTCCTCGCGTCCGGTGTGCTCTTCCTCCAGGAAAAGATGGGGCCGGTGCTCTGGCAGATACCGTCGTCGCTGTCGTTTCAACGAGATACCGTGGACGCGTTCCTCGCTGTGCTCCCGCATTCGGTCGGCGAGGCACGCCAACTCATCAAGCGACACAGCACCGCAGCAGAGGCCGACCAAGTGTTGCCGGATACCCTGGACCATCCGATCCGACATTGCTTCGAAGTGCGCAACGCGAGCTTCCTGAACCCGGTATTTCCCGAGTTGCTCCATCGCCATGACGTGGCCGCGGTCGTTACCAACTCCCCCAGGCTGGCCCGTTATTCGCGATATCACTTCCGATTTCATCTACGCGCGCTTGTCCAGCGACGCGGAACATTTTCCCGATGGCTATGACGAAGCCGCCCTGGACCATTGGGCCGGGCTCGTCAATGGCTGGCTCAGTGGGAAAGGCTCTTCAGACGGCCGTGGACGAGACGTATTCATCTACTTCAACAACCCCGGTGGCAAGGGAACACGCCCGCCATTCGATGCCATGAGTCTTCAAGGTCGGCTCGACGGTCATTCATTCGGTGCCGGCGTGACCATTCAGCCTCAGCTGTGGGAGGAGTGATCTGGTGCCCGGAGGGGCTCGAAACACTCGGTTGAAACCTGCAACTCTGGGGTTGCTTTTCCACTCGATTAATGCAACTCTGTGGTTGCACTAATCGACCGAAAGGAACAGAATCATGACCATGACCGAAAACCAGCCCTCCGTAATCGACAGCGGCGAATTCACCGTCACGCGCACCATCTCCATCGCCGCACCGATAGACAAGGTGTGGGCGGCGATCACCGAGGCCGACCACATCGCTCGATGGTTTGGCCAGAAGACCGTGCTCGATGAGGTCGCCGTCGGCGCAACCGGCGTGTTCTCCTTCGATGGCTACGGCGACTTCCCGGTGCTGATCGAGGAGCTCGACCCGCCGCACGTGATCGCCTACCGCTGGGGCAACGACAACGCCAACGCTGTCGACCCCATCGACCGCGATCACTCGACGGTGTTCCGCTTCACCCTCGAGCCGCTCGCGGGCGGCACCCAGCTCACGGTCGTCGAGACCGGCTTCGACACTCTGCGCGACCCGGCCGCGAGCATGGAGAGCAACCGCGGCGGCTGGGACTCAGAGCTCGACGAGCTGGTCGCGTACCTCGAAGGCGACTCGTGACCTCGACCACCCTCGTTCCGGTTTTCGCCGCTCTCGGCGACGAGACCCGGTGGAGCATACTGGTGGCTCTCGGCGAGGGCGACGCATCTGCGTCTGCCCTCGCCGGGCGGCTCCCGGTCACCCGCCAGGCGATCGCAAAACACCTCGCGGTGCTTCAGGATGTCGGCCTCGTCGAGTCCGTGCGCGTCGGCCGCGAGCTGCGCTATAGGGTGCTCGGCGCACAGCTGAGCGAGACGGCGCGGCGCCTCGACCGCATCGGCGCCGAGTGGGATCGCCGCCTGGCCGCAATCAAGCGGATCGCGGAGGAGCTGTAGCACTGCTGCTCCAGTGTGATCACACTAGATCCGCTCTATTTTCGATCAAGGTGTGCAAAATGAAGCACAAGCTGGATCATCTTCGACTACATAAGTGCGAGCAACCAAGACTGGGTGCCGGCCAAGGGTGTTCGATGAGCAGGGTGCCCTGGGCGTCGAAGACCATCAGCGCGGTGTCGGCTTCGACGAGGTAGACGAGGTTGCCGGTGAGGGTCCTGCCGACGTGGAACCGGATCTGGCGG
>DMKW01000170.1 GCA_003454135.1 Microbacteriaceae bacterium | reverse complement strand
GGTGGTCGCGAGCCCCGTGATGCCGAGCGCCGATCAGCTCTCGGCGGCGCTCGCGGGAAGCGAGTCCGACCTCGCGCGGCCCGCGATCCTGGATCTCTCCGCCCTCGCCGTGCGGGTCGCTCGCCTGCAGCCGGATGTCGTGCTCGTCTCGGTGCGCGGCCCCCTCGTGAAGGTGGTCGTGCGCGCCGTCGTCGGGGCTACCGGCCGGCGCCCGGTGATCGTGACGGGGCTGCCCGGCATCTCGGTGCCGGCGACCAAGATGGCGATTTCCCACCGTGCCCAGGCCGACCTTTTCGTGCTGCACAGCCGCCGGGAGACCCGTGAGTTTGCGGAACTCGCCGCGCACATGGGGATCGGCCAGCGGTTCGGGCTCGCGACGCTCCCGTTCCTGCCGCAGCGCACCCCGGGTCGGAGGCCCGACGGCGACGTGATTTTCGCGGCGCAGGCCAAGGTGCCGTTGGACAAAGCCGACCGTCTCGAGCTGCTCAGCTGGCTCGCGGAGTCGGCGCGCCGGCATCCGTACCGCCGCGTCGTCGTGAAGGTGCGCGCCGCCGTCGGCGAGCAGCAGACACACGCGGAGACCCACGACTACCAGAGCCTCATGGCGGAGCTCCGGCCTCCGGCACCCGACAACCTCGTCGTGGCCGGCGGGGCGATGTCCGGCCACCTCGCCGGCGCCGCAGGTCTCGTGACGATCAGTTCGACGGCCGCGATCGAAGCCGTGGCCCTCGAGGTGCCGGTGCTCGCGATAGACGACTTCGGGGTGAGCGCGTCGCTCATCAACTCGGTGTTCGAGGGCAGCGGGCTGTTCGGCAATTGCGCCGACCTCGTGGAGGGCCGGTTCAAGAAGGCCGATCCGGCCTGGCTCGCCGACAACTACTTCCATGGCACCGTGGGCGACGACTGGGTGGGCCAGACCATGGAGCTGCTCGCGCTGCGAGACACGACCGAATTTGCGCTCAAGCCGCTTAGGCGCGGCACCATGGGCGGCGTGGTGCGCCGTGCCTGGGATCGCAAGCGTGCCCTCGGCCGGTTCGACCGCTCGCTCACGGGCATGATCGCGCTCGTCATCGGCACACCGGTGCGCATTGTGCTGCTCGCGACGCGCAAGTTCAGCCAGCGCGGAAGTCGCGCGGCGCGGCGCTGAGGAAGACGTCAGCCGACGCCTTGTGGAAAGTCCGCACGCAGCAGGAGGCGCTCGGCCCACACTGTCCGCATGTCGAGGGCCGTCGCGATCATCACCGAGCAGGTGCGGGAGCGGGTGCGCCGGGACGGTATCGACCTCGGCAACGACCGCACGCTCGCTGACCGCTATGTTCGGGACGAGGTTCAGCGGTATAGCGAGCGCGCGCTCGGCGGATCGATGCCGATGCTCGCCGACGAGGGCGCGGCCACACGGCAAATCGTCGCGTCGATAGCGGGGTTCGGCGCCCTGCAGCCGTTTCTCGACGATCCGGAGATCGAGGAGATCTGGATCAACGGGCCGGCGAAGGTGTTCGTCGCGCGCGACGGCGTGCCCGAGCTCACCGAAGTAGAGCTCACGGCCACCGAGGTGCACGACCTCGTCGAGCGCATGCTGCAGTCGTCCGGCCGGCGAGTAGATCTCAGCAGCCCGTTCGTCGACGCGTCGCTCCCCGACGGATCCAGACTGCACGTCGTGATTCCCGACGTCACGCGCGCGCACTGGGCGGTCAACATCCGCAAGTTCAGAAGACGCATTCGTGACTTGCAGACGCTCATCGCCCTCGGGTCGATCACGCACCAGGGAGCCGAATTCCTGAGAATGTGCGTGCTCGCCGGGCAGAACATCCTCGTCTCCGGCGCGACCCAGAGCGGCAAGACCACCCTGCTCAATACGCTGCTTGCGGCAGCCCGGCCCAGCGAACGCATAGTCACTGTCGAGGAGACGTTCGAACTCGATCTCGCCGCGCGTGACACCGTCGCGATGCAGTGCCGGCAGCCGAGCCTCGAGGGCACCGGCGAGATCACGCTCCGTCGCCTCATCAAAGAAGCGCTGCGGATGCGCCCCGACCGTCTCGTGGTGGGCGAGGTGCGCGAGGCGGAGTCGCTCGACCTGCTGATCGCGCTCAACTCGGGGCTTCCCGGCATGTGCTCCGTCCACGCGAACGGCGCGCGCGATGCGCTTGCGAAGCTGTGCATTCTGCCGCTGCTCGCCGGCCGCAACATCGACTCGGCCTTCGTCGTGCCGACGGTCGCCTCATCGGTCGACATCGTCGTGCACTGCGAACTCGCGCGGAGCGGCCAACGAAGCGTCACGGAGATCGTCGCGCCGAGCGGGCAGGTGACCGACGGGGTGATCGAGGCGAGCACGATCTTCGAGATGCGCCACGGAGTTCTCGAGCCCACTGGCAGTTACCCCACCAAGTCGGGCAAGTTCCTCGCGGGAGGTTTCGACCTCGCCTCCGTTCTCGCGACGGGCCGCTCGTGATGGTCGCGCTGGGAATGCTGCTCGGACTCGGACTGGATCTCGCGCTCTCACCCTTCCTCTGGCCGGCGGCTCGCGGCACGGCAACACCGCCCCGGCTCGTGCGACTGGTGCGGGAAAGGCTCGCGCAGGCCGGACTGCAGGCCGTGTCGCTCCCCGCGCTCGTCGTCGCCTCGGCGCTCGCCGCGGTTTCGGCGGCGGCACTCGTCTTCGCGATCGTTCCCGTGCTCTCGATCGCCGCCATCACCGGGGCGGCCGCCCTCGTCCTTCCCTTCTCGATTGTCGGCTGGCGAGCAAACATCAGGCGGAGTCAAGCGAGAGTGATCTGGCCGGATGTCGTGGATCACCTCGTGTCGGCCGTGCGGTCGGGACTCGCCCTTCCGGACAGCGTCGTGACCCTCGCGCACACCGGTCCACCGCACACCCGCGACAACTTCGCCGCCTTCGAACGGGAGTATCGAGCCACCGGAAACTTCGCGTTGAGTATCGACGGCCTCAAGTCGAGGCTGGCCGATCCGATCGCCGATCGCATTCTCGAGACGCTGAGAATGTCGCGCGAGGTGGGTGGCAGCGAGCTGACCACCGTGCTCAGGAACCTCGCGGCGTACCTGCGCGCGGAGGCGGCCATCCGGTCGGAGGTTGAGGCCAGGCAATCCTGGGTGATGAACGCGGCGAAACTCGGGGTGGCGTCGCCGTGGGTGATTCTGCTGCTGCTCTCCACCCGACCGGAAGCGGCGGCGGCATACAACACACCGGCGGGCGTCGTGCTCATCGTGGCAGGGCTCGCGGTGACCTCGATGGCCTATCGCGCCATGCTCGCGCTCGCAAGGCTCCCCGAGGAGCACCGATGGTTCAGTTGAACGCCCTCACCGGGTGGGCGGTGCTCGCGGGCTCGGCACTCGGTCTCGGGCTGTGGTCACTCGCGAGCCTCGTGCCGCGACTCGGCAGGCCTCGGCTCGCCGACCGGGTCGCTCCCTACCTTGTCGACGTCTCGGCCGGGGCTCGCGAGCTGCTCGCCCGTCGGTCGGTGGATCCGCTTCCCGTGTTCGGTGCGCTCCTGTCTCCTCTCGCGTCGCACGCGCGATCCATCCTCGGCACGATTCTGGGCGGTTCCGCCGCGACCCAGCTTCGGCTGCGTCAGTCGGCGAGCCCTCTCTCCGTGGAAGCCTTTCGGTCGCGCGAGCTCGTCTGGGCGGTGTGCGGTGCCGCAATCGGGGTGTTCGTCGCGGTGGCCATCGACCGAACGCAGTCGGTGCCCCCCGCCGTCAACCTGGGGCTTGTCGTGGTGTGCGCGGTGGGCGGCGCGGCCGTTCGCGACCACCTCCTCACGCGTGTGGCGAAGGCGCGACTGGAGCGGCTCTCGAGCGAGCTGCCGACCGTGCTCGAGTTCCTCACCCTGAGTCTCTCGGCGGGGGAGGGCATCCTCGATTCCATCCGTCGCGTCTCGCGGGTGAGCCACGGCGAACTCGCGCGCGAGTTCGGTGCTGTGGTCGCCGCGGTCAACACCGGGTTGCCGCTCGGCGAGTCGCTCGCAGCACTCTCGAACGGCGTTCGCCTGCCTGCCGTCACCCGATGCGTCGAACAGATCACGGGTGCACTCGAACGCGGAACCCCGCTCTCCGACGTGCTGAGGGCGCAGGCCCAGGATTCGCGGGATGAGGCGAAGCGCGAGTTGCTCGAGGTCGCCGGCAAGAAGGAGGTGGCGATGCTTGTCCCGCTCGTGTTCCTGATCCTGCCCGTGACCATCGTCTTCGCGATCTTCCCGGGGATCTTCGTGCTCCAACTGGGCCTGTGAACGCCGTCGAGAGAGGAAATCACCATGTGGAGAGTTCGTCGAATCGCGAGTCGTGCGGTCGAAGAAGAACGCGGGGACGTGCCCGGCTGGGTGCTCATCACGCTCATGACCGCCGGGCTCGTGATCATCATCTGGGCACTCGCCGGGCCGGCGCTCAGCTCCGTGTTCCAGCAGGCCATCGAGCGAGTCACCGGGTTCTGAGCGCCGTGCCTGGGCTTCGCCAGACGATGCGTCGCGACGACGGCTCCGCCGTGGCGGAGTTCGCGATGGTCGGCGCGCTGCTCACTGTGCTCACGCTCTCGGTGATCCAACTCGGCCTCGCGCTGCACATCCGCAACACCGTGCTCGATGCCGCGGCCGAGGGAGCGAGGTTCGCCGCGCTCGCCGACAACGGCCTCGAAGACGGGGCCGCTCGCAC
>DMKW01000089.1:52896-56655 GCA_003454135.1 Microbacteriaceae bacterium | reverse complement strand
GGGCTATGAGGGGGCGCGTCCGGATTGTAGGTGCTTGTGGATGTATTCGTAGAGGCCGTCGAAGAGTCGGTCTGTCACTGTCAGGGTTGCTTCGTCGGTGTCGCTGGTGAGGGTCAGTCCGCGGATGAGGATGTCAAGGCCAGTCGCCGCGGGGGCGTCGAACTGGTCATCGCCCAGGTCGGCTTGGTGGACGATGTGGCCGATCTCCTCTAGTGCGGGGTCGGACGTGAGGTCGAAGTGCTGCAGGATCGACTCAAACGAGCAACGTCCTTGGTGGTGGCTAAGCGGAATACCGCGCATGTCGAACGCGGTTGCCTCGGACGGCAGGTCGGCGGGGTCGTCAACGAAAATGAATGTGGCGTCGTGGTCGATGAAGCGGCGAATAAGCCATGCGCATGCTGCCCGATCGACGTGGATTCGGGAGCGGGTCGCCCACTTCACCGCTGCGCCATGGAGGTTGGCTCCGTCGCAAGTTCATCTACCGCGTGCCAGGCCGCATTGCGTTGCGGTGGGGGGAAGAAGTCCCGGGCGTCGATGCGGTGTAGTTCGCGGCGCAGACGGGCGACGACTCTTCGGCGGGTCGGCGGGTCGGAGTCGCGCATTGCTGCCGCCTCATTCAATACCGTGTCGTACTCGGCCGCGGTCGCGGCGGTCATCCGCTCGACTAGCGCGACCCTGCCGGCAGTGTCGGCAGGTTGGCCGAGCCAGACCATTGCCTCGCCGTGGTGTTCGAGGACCTCCTCGGCAATCCACTCAAGTGCTTCACGGGTGCGGGCGTCGGCGGGCAGCGCGACAAGCCCATCGGCGAGTTGCGCGACGCCGAGTCGATTGAGCTTGCGCCATACCGCCGAGCGTGGCGTTGAGGGCAAGCGGGGGAGGCGGTAGGACAGCAGCACCCACTGATCATCCCGGGCCATCCTCGTCACCTCGTCACTAAGCATACCCATTGCTGCAACCGCTGTTGCTTTTCTGCAACCGCGGTTGCATGATCGAGGTATGAAGTCGCGACACGCCGAGTTGCCAGGCGGTACCCAGGGCGGCAGCGATGCCTCGCTAGCCAGATGTTGACCTGGTTGCGCTGGGGCCTGAGCCGGGATGCGACATTACTGATCGCTGGGCAGGGGTTAAGAGCGGCTGGGTACGGGTTCACCGCGGTCATTCTCGGGGTGCTCCTAGCCGATCGCGGCTACACCCCGTTGCAAGCAGGCGTTGTGCTCACGGCGTTGATCGCCGGAACTGCCGTGGCGAGCTTGGTTGCTGCCCGGTTGGCGGACCGGGTTGGACTACGGCGAAGCTATGGGTGGTTCTTTCTTGCAATGGCCGCCGCTGGGGCGATTGTGGCGATCGGCGCCCCTTTCTGGGTGCTGCTGGTGATCGCCCTGACCGGCACCCTGTCAACGGATGTCGTGGACAACGGGCCTGCCGCGACGCTGGAGCAGGTGATGCTGGCCGCCGAGGACGCCGGGACCGCGATTGTGTATGGTCGGTACAACGCGGTGGGCGCAGCAGCGGGGGCACTCGGAGCACTCGCCGCCGCTCTTCCGGGCCTCGGCCAGCATGGCGATTCCGGGATCCCCGCCTGGTTGTTCGCCGTCCTCATCCCAATCGGGCTGACCGGCGCGCTGCTGGCGTGGCGACTGTCGCCAGCGGTCGAGACGACCTCAGCCGGCGCTCTTCCTGGCCTTATCCAAACAGTTCGAGCGAGTTCCCGGCTCGGCCCGTCGCGGCCTGTGGTGCGGCAGTTGGCCACATTGTTCGCGGTCGACGCCGCCGGAGGAGGTTTGGTCACGACCGGGTTCCTGGCCTACTTCTTCAGCCAACGCTACGGAGTGTCTATCGCCGCGCTCGGGTGGCTGTTCTTCAGCGTTTCGATCGTGCAAGCCGTCTCCGTCATGCTCGCGCCCCGGCTGGCTCGCCGCTTTGGGCTGATTGCGACAATGGTCGGCACTCACCTCCCGAGCAACCTGCTCCTGATCGCAGTCGCGTTCGCACCAAACTTTCCCATCGCTGCCGCATTGATGCTCGCCCGCACGACCTTGTCCCAAATGGATGTGCCCACCCGTCAAGCCCTGGTCATGACCGTCGTTACTCCCGGCGAGCGGACGACCGCTGCCGCCGTCACGAACGCCTCGCGCTATGTCGTTCGACCAATTGGCCCGCTGGTAGCCGGCGCAGTGCAGCAGCTTGCGCTGGGGGCACCACTGGTTCTGGCCGGGTTAATCAAAGCCGGCTACGACCTCGCCCTATGGCACTGGGCCCACCACCTCCCTCGCCTGAGCGTCGAACCAGACACGACCCACAACGACCCGGCAACGGAGGAATCATGATCGTCTGCCTGCGAACAGTGCTAGTTCCACCCGAATGGCGCGACCGCTATCTGGCTTGGATTGACGCCGGCCGCCCGGTCCGCCAGCAACACGGCCTCCTTGCCGAGCTGGTTTGCGAACCCTCGGCAGGTTCCGGGGAGACAGTGGTGATCACCATCTGGCCCAGCCACCAGGTCTTCGACGCATGGATCGCTACCCCGCACAGAGAATCGTTGACCGCCAGCGAAGTCCATCAGGCCGTCAGCTACCGGCCGATCACCCGCTACGACGTGCCCGGCGGCTACCTGAACCTGCCCGGCCTTACCATCCATGACCCCAACCCGCCACAACCGAAGGAGACATCATGAAGTGGATCACCCGCGCCCGCCCGAAAACCGACCGGATTGCCTGTCCCTGGCTGATCCGCCGGTTCATCGATCCCGACGCCGAAATCATCTACGTGCCCGCCGGTGAGGTGCTTACCGCAGCTGCCGAGCTCGGGGGCCACTCCTTCGACGCTCCGGGAGCTGAATTCACCCACCAGCCCGCAGCCGACGGAGCCGGCGAGTGGTGCACATTTGAATCCCTCATCGCCGCCCACGGCCTCGGCGGCGACCTTGTCCTGTCCCGCCTGGCCAAAATCGTCCACGCGGCCGACATCGCTACGGATGTGAACACCGACCCGGCCGGGCCGGGATTGCTGGCCATCGGTGTTGGCGGCCTGGACGTCGAGCCCGACGACCAGGTGCTGCTCAAACGCGGCATATTCGTCTACGACGCCCTCTACGCCTGGTGCGCCCGCCAGGTCACACCCAGTCCAGCATGACCAGGGAACGCTTGGACGCCGACACCATTCGGGCCGACGCCGTCCACCAGGAGGCCACGCTGATGGCTGCGGCCGCGATCACTGCCCCCAAGTCCGGAGGCCAACTACTCCTGGCAGGCAAGGCGAACTTCATGGAGACCGTGATCGTCGAGGACGCCGCGACACGTGGTCAGCTCGCCGACTGGATGCGGGCGCGAGGCAAGAACCATGCCTGCCCTGACAGGCCAACACCCTCAAACAATTACACGAACAAGGGCTACAAGGAAAGTAATGGGGGGGACAGTTCCTGCTTTTTGGCGTGGCTGCAGGTGACAATATTGACTGCAATCAACGCCGATAGGGTTACTGCGACTCCAAGGAGTTGGCCGATGCCCGGCTGATTCCCACGAATGTCACGGCGACCGGATGGATATCGACGCCGAGCACGGACTCAGTTACCCGAGGTACCACCTCGCCGTTCTCAAGTCCAGCGCTCTCCCCAGCAACGAGGAATGCGCGCACGGCATGGATAGGAATGTTCCCGAGCCACAGGAGGGGTCAGCTAGCGGGCGATCTTGAAGTTGAACATCCCGGTTCCCAGCGTGCCCCACAGCCTGAGCCAGATCGGCATGAGCATTTCGGCGCCGC
>DMKW01000089.1:51559-52739 GCA_003454135.1 Microbacteriaceae bacterium | reverse complement strand
GGCGGTGGTGATGTCGCCGAGGTCGATCACATCCGTGTGGCCCATGCTGTCCAGCAGGGTCATCACCGTCGCCTTGGCCGTGTCGTCGTTGCCGGACACGAACGTCGAGTGATCTCCCCCGGCCACCTTGACCGGGTCGACCATGACGGCGGCGGTCATGGTGTTCAGCGACTTGACGACCAGCGCCTCGGGGAAGGCGCGCTGGATCTGTTCGGCCAGCGAGTCGGTGTCCTTGACGAACAGCGTCGGCGGCATGCCGTGGGAGAAGTCGAGCGCGTTGGCCACGTCCAGGAGCACCTTGCCGGCGAGGTTGTCCGCCCCGGCGAGGGTCAGGGCGTCGATCGACGCGAAGCCGTTCGTCGCGTTCACGACAATCTCGCCGTGCGCGGCCGCCTCGGCGAAGCTGCCGAGGGCCACCTGGGGGTGCTCGGCCAGCCACGCGGAGAAAGCAGGGTTGCCCATCGCATCCTTCCCCTGGCGCTCCAGGGTGGGTGCCGGGGCGCGGGTGCCGACCATGACATCGTGGCCGAGCCCGTCCAGTCGGGCGGCCAGGGTGCGCCCGACGGTGCCGGTGCCGAGGATGGCAATCTTCATGGTGATCTTCTTTCGAGTCGGGTCCCGGTTCTACCATGGGCATTATGGCCGAGTTGAGCCCCGACGGCGCGATACCGCCGAACGCGGTGGTACGACTCGACGACGCCGGCTCACGGTACGTCATCGACGTCGACGGTCAGCCGGTCGGATTCAGCCGGTTCACGGACCGCGGCGAGCACCGGGTCTTCCTGCACACCGAGGTCGACCAGGGGCACTCCGGTCAGGGCCTGGCCGGAGTCCTGATCTCCGGCGCGCTCACGGATGTCCGCAGCCGGCACCTGCGCATCATCAGCCTGTGCCCGTTCGTCTCCGGGTACCTGCGACTCCACCACGACTTCGACGACATCGTCGACCGGCCGACGCCGGCCCAGATTGCGGAGCTGACGGCTCCCTGAACGCGGGGCCTCAGGCGTTCCAGTGGTACCGGCCGTTCGCGTCGGCGCCCTTCTTGCCGCAGGTGTACTTCGTTCCGCTGGCGGCCGCGCCGATCGCGCCCTTCGGGGCGCAGTAGGAACCTGGGTGGATGGTTCCCGCAGGTGCCGCCGGCGGGGCGACCACGGGCGCCACCGGGTTCACCGGGTTCACC